>CANHGU010000001.1 GCA_947460855.1 Candidatus Nanopelagicaceae bacterium
AAAAGCTGCTAAAGAAAGTATCGAGAAATCTGGTGAATAAGCTGCCCTTTCAATTTCTCATATTTCTACCAATATCTTCAGATTGTTACATGCTATGAAGGATCCATTGCTGGAACTAATATGAAAATATCTGGAATTAAAGCTAACAATGTTGATCTAAGTATATTGGCCGATTTAAATGCTGTTGCAAAAAGATTAGCCAACCAGGATTCAACAATTTGGGGACCTAATACCGAAGCTAAAACCAGGCTTAACTGGGTAACTCTTCCAATAAAATCAAGAGAGCTACTACCAATATTAGATGCCATATCGGCATGGTCACGTAGTTATGGTCATGAATATTTTATTTTGTGTGGAATGGGTGGTTCATCTTTGGCTCCAGAAGTAATTGCTTCAACATATAGAAAATCGCTAGTGGTTCTTGATTCTACTGATCCTGCACAAATTCTAAATTCATTACCAGGTGACCTAAGTAAAACATTAGTAATTATTAGCTCTAAATCTGGCACAACTATAGAAACACAATCTCAATTTGAATTTTATAAGAAAAAATTCATTGATAACAATCTTGATCCTCTTGATCATATTATTATGATTACCGATCCGGGTACTTTATTCGATGAATCGAGTAGATCAGCCGGATATAAAGTTATCAACGCAGACCCTAATGTCGGCGGTAGATTTAGCGCCCTCTCTGCATTCGGTTTGGTTCCAGCTGCGCTACTGGGTGTAGACGTTTCAATACTACTTGATGACGCAGAGAAAGTAAGTAAAAGTTTTGTTGATTTAAATTCACCAGCCGCGGTGATAGCTGCTGCTCTTTATTCACTTACTGATCAATTTATTGAATTTAGTGATTCGAACTCACATACTGCTGGTTTGTCAGATTGGATTGAGCAACTAATTGCTGAATCCACTGGAAAAGATAAGACCGGACGTTTGCCGGTGATTGTGGAAGAAGTGTCTAGTTCGGCTTCAACTATTAAAATTGGCTTCGCCGAGGGTCCATACGATCTAATAATTGAAGCAACCCTAGGTGAGCAATTTATATTATGGGAATGGGTAACAGCATTACTCTGTTATCTACTTAGAGTAGATCCATTTAATCAGCCAAATGTTACGGAAGCAAAAGATCGGACCTCAAACATTCTTGGCACTAAGAGTGGCGATACGCTGACGATTCCACCTTTGGTTTTTGAAGATACTGATTTTGCAATTTTTTCTTACATAAATTTAAGCAGCATTTCAGAGTTTATTAAATTGTCAACAGGTTATTTCGCGGTAATGGCTTACCTCACCCGGGGCAAGGACGATGAAATTATTAAGATAAGGTCATTGATTTCCACCAAAAGTAATGTCCCAACAACATTTGGTTGGGGGCCAAGATTTTTACATTCAACTGGACAGTTTCATAAAGGTGGGCAGACAAATGGCGCTTTTATTCAAATAACTGGTGAAATTGATGTTGATGTACTGATTCCTAATAAAGAATTTACCTTTAAGCAATTGCAGATGGCACAGGCACTTGGTGATGCACAAGCCCTATCTGAGAGGGGTTTGCCTATTATTAGAATCCATCTAAAGAATAGAAAGAAAGGAATATCTAGAATTATTGCTGAATTAGAAAAAAATTAGTCGTCGCCGCGTAATTTCTTAAGCGCAATATCTAAAACCTTATTTGCTTCTGCTTCCGTCCGTCGTTCCTTAACATAGGCTAAGTGAGTTTTATATGGCTCATTTTTCATGGGCATTGGAGGCTTATTTTTGTCCTGGCCTGCAGGGAATCCGCAACGCGGACAATCCCACTCAGCCGGAACTTCAACTGTTCCATCTTCAGCAAATGAAGGCTTTGTTTCATGCCCATTCGCGCACCAATATGAAACTCTAAAACGAGCAATAGATTCACCGCGCTCAGCTTCCCCCATTGGACCAGCACCAACACGGCTGCCACGAATTGCACTTCCACCGGCCATCTTTACTCCTTTTTCTTAATTCTTTAGCAATAAACTAAGAGCTACTACTGAGGCAAACCATACGCCACCAACAACAATTGTGATTCGATCCAAATTTTTCTCTACAACAGATGAACCGCCATAGGTTGATGAAATTCCACCACCGAAAAGATCTGACAAACCTGAACCTTTGCCTTTATGAAGCAGCACCAAAACAATCATTAGTATGCTTGATACGACAAGAATAATTGATAGTGCTAAGTTCATTTACTCGCCTTCATCTGATTGGTCATACCCTTTAGCTAATGCAAAGGATACTATCTTTTCCATCATTTTTCGCAATTGGCCTGTTTATGCCTTATTGAGCACTCTGTGAAATTTTGAAATTCGAGCGAATTCTTCAGGATCTAGGGAGGCCCCACCCACTAGAGCTCCATCGACATCTTCCTCTTTCATAATTTCCAATGTATTAATTGACTTAACGGAACCACCATAAAGAATTCTGCAGTTATCTGCAATCTCATCGCTTCCAATTTTCCTCAACTCTTCACGAATTGCAGCGCAAACTTCTTGCGCATTCTCGGGAGTAGCTGTTTTGCCAGTACCAATCGCCCAGACTGGCTCATAAGCAATAACTATTTTTTTCAAATCTGGCTTATGAAAACCTTTAAGAGCATTACGTAATTGATCTAAAACATGAGGTATGTGATTTCCAGCTTCACGAATTGCCAGCTCTTCCCCTACACAAAGTATCGGTTTGATCTCATTAGCTAAGGCTGCCTTTATTTTTTTATTTATCAATTGATCATCTTCTTTATGGTTAGCGCGACGTTCACTATGTCCAATTAATACATACGTACAGCCTAATTTTGCAAGCATCGATCCAGAAATATCACCAGTATGAGCACCGGAATCGAAGGCAGAAAGATCCTGTGCACCATAAAGTAAACGTATCCGGTCGCCATCAATCAAAGTTTGAACTGAGCGAATATCAGTAAATGGCGGAATAATTACAACCTCTACTGCATCATAATCTCGATCCTCTAATGAATAAGCGAGTTTTTGAGTAACTGCAATCGCCTCTAGATGATTTAAATTCATCTTCCAATTACCTGCAATTAACGGTTTGCGCATTTTTCTCTTTCCTTATTTGAGAGCTACAAGGCCTGGCAATTCTTTGCCTTCCAGGTATTCAAGAGATGCTCCACCACCTGTTGAAATATAGCCGAAATCCTTATCTTCGAATCCTAGTTTACGAACAGCGGCTGCAGAATCTCCCCCGCCGACAACTGCTATCCCCTCAACCTGAGTTAGAGCTTGGGCTATAACTTTAGTTCCCTGAGCGAAGTTAGAGAACTCAAAAACCCCCATTGGTCCGTTCCAAAATACCGTTTTACATAATTTTATTTCACTAGCAAAACTTTCCGCACTCTCTGGGCCAATGTCTAACCCCATTTGGTCAGAAGGAATTTTATCTGAAGCAACAATTGTTCCTTCGGAATCTGATAAAAACTCTTTGGCTACTACTATGTCGGTTGGAAGTAAAAATTTAACACCAAGTTTTTCAGCTCTAATTAGTAACTCCTTGACTGTCTCAATCAAATCTTTTTCAACCAAAGACTTCCCAATTTCCTTACCCTGAGCAGCTAAAAATGTGAAAACCATTCCTCCACCAATCGCTATAACATTGGCCTTGTCCAATAAGTTTGAAATAACACCTATTTTGTCTGACACTTTTGCTCCACCGAGTACAACTCCATATGGTCTACTTGGATTCTTTGTTAACTGTTCTAATACCTTAACCTCTGCTGAAATAAGATCTCCGGCAGCATGAGGAAGCAAATTAGCTAATTCATAAACAGAGGCATGCTTTCGATGTACTGCTCCAAAGCCATCGCCGATATATAGATCGCCGTAAGTTGCCAACTCAGTTGCTAGTTTTATTCTTTCTGACTCATCTTTACTAGTTTCATAGCTTTCAAACCTAATATTTTCTAACATTAATATTTCACCAGGTTTTAGATCCAGTGCTTGCTTAATAACACCAGTAATCTCTGTTGAAAACTTAACCTCTCGTTTAAGTAATTCACTTAATTTTTCTGCGACCGGAGCAAGTGAAAGATCTTTCTTCTTTTCACCCTTAGGTCTACCAAGGTGGGCAATAATTACGATTGAGCAATTCGCCTCAAGTAGCTTCTTAATTGTAGATAAGGAGGCAATAATTCTACCGGGATCACCAATTACACCATCTTTAATAGGAACGTTTAAATCACAACGCAGAATAACTTTAGAATTGCGTGGATTTAATTCAGATAGTGTCTTAATGCCCATCTAAATTAAAGAGTCTTACCGATGTATTGAATTAGGTCAACCAATCGATTGGAATATCCCCACTCATTGTCATACCAGCCAACAACCTTCACGGTTGTACCAATAACTTTGGTTAGCCCCGCGTCAACGATGCACGAGCTTGGATCTGTAACAATATCGGCAGAGACAATTGGATCTTCTGTGTATGTTAAATATCCTTTAAGGGAACCTTCACTCGCCTTTTTAAGCGCTGAATTGATATCAGCAACTGAAGCTTCCTTCGCCAACTCAACAGTTAAATCTGTTGCTGAACCAGTTGGAACCGGAACTCTAAGAGCATACCCATCTAGTTTGCCCTTTAATTCCGGAAGAACTAAGGAAATGGCCTTTGCAGCCCCAGTTGAAGTAGGAATAATTGAAAGAGCCGCAGCTCTTGATCTGCGCAAATCTTTATGTGGGAAATCTAAAATTACCTGATCATTTGTATAGGCATGAATTGTCGTCATTAAACCGCGAACAATTCCAAACTCATCATTTAACACCTTAGCCATTGGCGCTAAACAATTAGTTGTACATGAAGCATTAGATATGATGTTGTGCTTTGCTGAATCATATTTCTCATGATTAACGCCCATAACAATTGTTATGTCTTCATCGGTTGCTGGGGCTGAAATAATAACCTTCTTGGCACCCGCTGTTATGTGTTTTTGAGCATCGGAAGCTTTTGTAAAAATTCCAGTAGATTCAACAACTACATCAACACCTAATTTTCCCCAAGGAATATTTGCTGGATCGCGTTCGGCGCTTACGGATATAGTTTTACCGCCAACTGTAATTGTTGTGTCCGTAAACGTTACCGGCTGCTTAAGACGTCCCAGGATTGAGTCATATTTAAGTAAATGTGCCAATGTCGCATTATCGGTTAGATCATTAACTCCTACTATTTCAAAATTCGCACCTGATTCCAGCGATGCTCTTAAAAAATTTCTTCCAATTCGACCAAACCCATTAACACCAACTTTTAACATATTAACCCCATTTAGATCTGAAATTTAGATTATTCACACAGCATTGTGAGGTTCATATCTTAGCATCCGAACGGAGAGGTCAATTCAATAAATCTGGGCTGATACTTGCCTCTGTATCAGGCACACCCAATTCACGAGCACGTTTATCAGCCATCGCCAATAATCGCCTGATACGGCCCGCAATTGCATCTTTAGTCATTGGCGGTGTGGCAAGTGAACCTAACTCCTCCAGGCTTGCCTGACCATGATTGACTCTAAGTTCACCTGCTTCTTTTAAATGATCTGGAATCTCACTACCAAGTATCTCCATCGCTCTTTGAACTCTTGCTGATGCAGCAACTGCAGCTCTGGCAGATCTGCGCAAATTAGCATCATCAAAATTAGCTAATCGATTTGCAGTTGCGCGAACTTCTCGTCTCATCCGTCTTTCTTCCCAAGCTAAAACTGTTTCATGCGCACCAAGCCTGGTAAGTAACGCTCCGATTGCATCTCCATCTCTTATAACAACACGATCAACACTTCTAACCTCTCTTGCCTTGGCGGTAATCCCTAATCTTCTTGCCGCTCCTACTAGGGCTAGGGCTGCCTCGGGGCCTGGACACGTGATTTCAAGTGCGGAAGATCGACCCGGCTCTGTTAGAGAACCATGTGCTAAAAATGCACCGCGCCATGCCGCTTCTGAATCGCAAATAGCTGCCGAAACAACCTGAGGTGGTAATCCTCTAATTGGTCGATTATTAGCATCAACTAGACCTGTTTGTCTTGCAAGTGCATCACCATCTGCTAAAACTCTAACGATATACCTACTGCCTTTACGAATTCCTCCAGATGAAACAACAGAAAGCTCGCTTTCATGGCCAAATACTTCAGAAATATCTTTTCTTAACCTACGTGCAGATTGAGCTGTATCTAGCTCAACTTCAATTATTATTTTTCCAGCTGCGATATGTAGACCTCCAGCAAATCTAAGCAGTGCAGAAACTTCTGCTTTTCGACAACATGGCTTAGTTATCGAGAGCCTACCTAGCTCATCTTTAACAGCTTCTGTCATTGCCATTTAATCTCCTAACAAGTTATGGGGTTATCTAAGCAGGTCTTAATCAAAAATGTGGCCAAAAGCCGAAACTAATTTATCCCTATCATGGTGGAAAGTTTGCTTGTTATCTGCTAAGTCAAAGTCAAGAACCTGCCCACCGCATTTAGTCACTAAATCATTAAATTTGGGCTCAGTATTAGATAGAGATTTATCAATCAAAGCTACATCTATATTCAGATCAGGGATGTGATCCAAAATTAGTTGGAGATGGGCTTCTAGCGAAAATCCTGAGAACTCATCAGAAATATGTTTATCCGGTAGATTAAAAATCATGATCTTCTTTGCCTTACTATTTTTTATTTGCTTAGCCTGCTCCTTAAGCAGAAAATGAGGCATAACACTAGATAGCCATGAACCTGGGCCAATTGTTATCCAATCAGCAGCAGCTATTGCAGATAAGGCTTCTGGTGTCGCTTTAGGTGTATCAGGAATTAGTCGTAATTCCTTTACTTTACCTACTGCGGCCGCAACCTGAACTTGGCCTCTAACTAAATTAATTCCACTCTTACTTTCAAAACTTCCTTCGATATCTAATGGCTCTAATGCCATTGGCAGCACGCGCCCAACTACCTTGAGTAACTGACCAACTCGATCTAAACCTTTAACCGGGTCTCCATCTCGATCCCAAAGTGCAGTTAAAAGCAAGTTTCCAACTGCGTGATTATCCATTTCGCCTTGACTGGTAAATCGATACTGCATTATCTGCGCCCAGCTTCTACCCCACTCATCATCTGCACAAAGTGCGGCAAGTGCCATACGTAAATCTCCTGGCGGAAGGGAATTAAATTCGGCACGCAACCTGCCAGATGATCCGCCATTATCTGCAACGGTTACTACAGCAGTAACTTGATTAGTAAGAGTTCGCATTGCTGCAAGGGTCGCAGCAAGTCCATGACCTCCGCCTAGACAGACAACCTTGGGATTTGAGTTCATGCTAAATCTCTCTGCCTAAGTCTCGGTGCATAGCCTGCGTTTCAATTCTATAACTACTTAATTTTTCACACTTTATCAACCGTTTAACTAATTCAACGGTGACTGCTACCGATCTATGCTTTCCGCCAGTACAGCCAATAGCTAATGTTAGAAATTTTCTACCCTCTGTTATGAAACCTAACGCCATGGTCTCAAATAGTGCTTGATACCTATCTAGAAATTCTTGTACGTTTTCGGCCCTAAGTACAGCATCGCTGACAGGTTTATCTAACCCTGACAGCGGGCGAAGCTCTGGTACCCAATGAGGGTTAGCAATGAATCTGCAATCCACTACAAGATCTGCATCAACCGGAATTCCATACTTATAACCAAAAGAAAGGATGTTAACTCGCAAATCAGCGCCTGAGTCCTCATGAAAATTATCGGCAATCTTTTTTTCTAGTTGATGAATATTTAAAGCAGATGAATCAATAACTAAATCTGCTGCATCGCGGACTTCACGTAGCCTGTCTCGTTCTTTAGCAATTCCATCCAAAATTCGATCTGATCCTTGAAGTGGGTGAGGTCTTCTAGTTGATTCAAATCTTCTAACTAAAACATCATCAGCGGCATCAACAAAAAGAATTTTTTTATAAATCCCTTGCCCTGCTAGATCGGCAAGTGATTTAGTTAAATCTCCAAAAAAAGCCCGCCCTCTTACATCAACAACTACTGCGATTTTTTTCTCAGAGGTAGTCACTAGTTCAATTAGATTACCAAGCAATGCTGGTGGCAAATTATCAACAACATACCACCCTAGATCTTCTAAGGAGTGCGCCACCGTTGATCTACCAGCACCGCTCATGCCGGTAATGATTAGGATTTCGGTATCACCATTCATGCCAATATCTTGCTATACCTGTCAAGCATCTAAAATTTCACCAGTTTGCATATCTATATTTAGAGGCAAATCTTGATTTTTAATCTGCTGAACAATAGTTTGCGCCATTTTTCCGCCAATTCCAGGCACGCTTGCAAGCTCATCAACTGTGGCAGCCTTTAGCGCTGTTACCGATCCAAAGTGAGTCAGTAAAGATTTTCGTCGAATTTCCCCAAGGCCTGGAACTTCATCAAGTAGTGATTCAAGCATTACCTTCGATCGTTTGCTTCTATGAAAATTTATTGCAAATCGATGTGCTTCATCCCGTAACTTTTGTAATAAATAAAGAGCTTCACTATGTCTTGGAAAAATTATTGGCTCGCTGTTGTTAGGTAACCACACCTCTTCTAGTCGCTTTGCTAGTCCGCAAAGTGCTACATCTGTAATGCCTAGTTCTCGCAATGCTTTCGCCGCTGCATTAACTTGTGGTTTTCCTCCATCAACGACGACTAATTGTGGAGGGTAGGCAAATTTTGGACGTTGACCGCCTTGCGCAGTGGCTTCAGCAATATCAATATCCTTCTCATCTAAATAACGCTTGAATCGACGTGTAATAACATGATGCATCGCTCGAGTGTCATCGAAACCAGCTTCATCTGATATAGAAAATCTGCGGTAATCGGTTTTCTTTGGTTGTCCATCCTCAAATACCACCATTGAAGCGACCATGCTAGTTCCTTGAATATTTGAGATATCAAAACATTCTATTCTAAGCGGTAGCTCTGCTAGCTCTAATTGTTCAGCAATTTCAGCCAGAGCAGAACCACTCACTGCAGCGTCGTTTGCCCTTTTGCTTAAATATTGAATCAGAGATTGATGAGCATTTCGCTTTACAGTATGTACCAACTCTAATTTTTCACCGCGCTGTGGCTGGATCAAAGCTACATTCTTTCCGCGCCGCTCACTTAACCACTGCTCAAGTAATTTCGAGTCCTCTGGTAAATGATCTACCAAGATTTCAGCTGGCGGCTTACTCTCAGCATAAATTTTTCCAAGCATTGCCGAGATTATTCCTTCATCTTCAAGCAAATTTGCTCGATCTACTATCCAAGAACGTGATCCAGTTATTCGACCTGCAGTAATGATAAATTGTGACAAAGCCGCATGAGTTATCTCCTCATGAATTGCCAAAACATCAGCGTCGATGTTCTCATTTAAAAATCGGTCAGTTGATTCAAACGCTTTATTTACTGCCTCAAGTTGATCCCGTAATTTAGCCGCTTTTTCAAACTCCTCAGCTGCAGCTGCAGCCTTCATCTCATCTTCAATTCGAGTTGATATTTCTTCTGGGGATTTTTCCAAAAAGTTAACTAGATCATTTGCTAATTTATGATGCTCATCTGGGCTCACCCAATTTACGCACGGTGCAGCACATTTGCCAATATCTCCTAGTAAGCACTGTCTTTTACTTCTTATAGCAGATTGAAAATTTGATTCACTACAAGTACGAACTGGATATATTTTTATTAAAGTTTCAAAAGTACTTCTTAAGGCCCATGCATGAGAGTACGGGCCGAAGTACCTAACTCCGGGAATCTTCTTTGACCTAGAAATAAACAATCTTGGAAATTCAGAGTTTAAATCGATTGCCAAATGCGGATAGGATTTGTCATCTTTAAATTGCACATTAAAATCTGGGTTGTACTGCTTAATCCAAGTAAACTCTAATTGGAGAGCCTCAACCTCTGTCTTAACTAGAGTCCAATCAACACGTACAGCGGTATTTACCATTTTCCTAGTTTTAACTTGCAAATTAGTACCAAAATATGAACTAAGTCGATTTTTTATATTCTTTGCTTTTCCGACATAAATTACCTTTTCATCTTTATCGAAGAAGCGATAAACACCAGGATCGGTCGGTAAATTAGTCGGGCGATAACTCTGTGGGTCGGCCATGATCTACTTCTTTAGTACTTGTGCTAAAAACTTTCCGGTATAGCTCTTACTGTTTTTAACAATATCTTCAGGTCGTCCTTCGGCCACTACTAACCCACCACCAGAACCGCCCTCTGGACCTAAATCAATAACCCAGTCGGCTGATTTAATGACATCCAAGTTATGCTCAATTACGATAACAGTGTTGCCAGTATCAACTAATCTATTCAAAACAAGAAGTAACTTTCGAACATCTTCAAAATGCAGACCAGTAGTTGGCTCATCTAATACATAAATTGTTCTTCCAGTTGATCTGCGTTGTAACTCAGTCGCTAGTTTTACTCTCTGTGCCTCTCCCCCAGAAAGAGTAGGAGCTGATTGACCGAGCCTTACATAACCTAGCCCAACATCACAAAGGGTTTTTAGGAATCTAGCAATTGCAGGTACCGACTCAAAAAAATTATTTGCTTCCTCTATTGGCATATCAAGTACTTGAGCAATTGTTTTACCCTTGTAGTGCACTTCTAGAGTTTCTCGGTTATACCTCGCACCATGACAAACCTCACATGGTACGTAAACATCAGGTAAAAAATTCATCTCGATAGTTATCGTTCCATCACCAGAACAGTTCTCACATCTGCCGCCTTTTACATTGAAGGAAAATCTGCCTTGTTGGTAACCACGAACCTTGGCTTCACTCGTCTCGGCAAAAAGTGCTCTTACTTTGTCAAAGACACCGGTATAGGTTGCAGGATTTGATCTAGGCGTTCTACCAATAGGTGATTGATCAACATGAACAACTTTATCTAGTTGATCAAGCCCGGTAATAGTTCGATGGCGCCCAGGAACAATTCTGGCTCCGTTTAATTTATTAGCAAGTACTGAATACAAAATATCATTTACTAGGGTTGATTTACCAGATCCACTAACACCAGTAACGGCCACAAATGCAGCTAATGGAAAGGTTACATCAATATTTTGTAGATTGTTCTCCTTTGCTGCTTTGACTGTTAAAGATTTCTTCTCATCAATTAATCGTCGCTTTTTTGGAATTGCAATTACTGATTTACCCGATAGGTAAGCACCAGTAATTGAATTCTTAGCTGCAATTAATTGCTCATAACTACCAGATGAAACAACCTCTCCACCATGTTCACCAGCGCCAGGACCGATATCAACAATCCAATCTGCAGTTCTTATCGTGTCTTCATCATGCTCTACAACAATTAAAGTATTACCTAGGTCGCGTAGCCTTGTTAGAGTTTCAATCAATTTTCGATTGTCTCGTTGATGCAGGCCAATACTTGGCTCATCCAATACGTATAGAACTCCGGTTAAACCAGAACCAATTTGAGTTGCAAGCCTAATTCGCTGTGCTTCACCACCGGATAAAGTTGCTGCAGGCCTTGCTAAAGATAGGTAATCAAGTCCAACATCAAGTAGAAAACCTAATCGAGCATGGACCTCTTTTAACACTCGCTCTGCGATCTTTTTCTCTCGCGCTGATAGTGAAATTTCTTTCAGAAAAACAGCGCATTCGGCAATTGAAAATTCACAAATTTGGGCGATATTTTTTCCACCCAATGTCACTGCTAGCACCTCCGGCTTTAGCCGACTGCCACTGCAAACTGGACAAGGTGTTTGCCGCATATATGCCTCATATTTATCGCGGCTGAAATCGCTATCAGTTTCTGAATGTCTTCTATGAATAAATGGAATAACCCCTTCAAAACCGGTTGTGTAATTTCGGACTCTGCCGTAACGGTTCTTATACTTTACATGTACCTCATAATCCCAGCCATGCAGAATTGCATCTTTTACCTTTTCAGATAGTTTCTTCCATGGATTATCAAGTGAAAACTTAAGGTCAGTTGCAAGTCCTTCTAATAATCGCAAGAAGTACTCTGCAGATTGACCGCCAGACCAAGGAGCAATTGCACCCTCATAGATTGAAATTGAATCATCTGGAATCAATAATTCCTCATCAACCTCAAGTTTTGTACCAATTCCGGAGCAATCTGGGCACGCACCGAATGGTGAATTAAATGAAAAGGATCTCGGTTCTAACTCTTCAAAAGATAATTCACAATTATGGCAAGCCATATGCTCGCTAAAAGTTTTTTCTTTATCTGCATCTCCAGCTTTTAAATCAACAAAATCTAATATCACCAAGCCGCTAGCTAATCTAAGCGCAGTTTCAATAGAGTCTGTAATACGTGATTTACTTTCAACTTTAACACTTAAGCGATCTACGACAACTTCAATTGTGTGCTTCTCCTGTTTTTTAAGTTTTGGTACCTCTGAGATTTGATATACAATTCCATCTACTCTAACTCTGGAATAACCTTGAGTTGTAAAATCTTTAAATAAATCAAGAAACTCACCTTTTCTGGCCCTAATTACTGGAGCTAAAACTTGAAATTTACTCCCCTCATTCATTTGCAAGATCTGATCAACAATATTCTGCGGTGTTTGCTTTGCAATTTCTTTACCGCACTTCGGACAGTGAGGTTTTCCGGCACGAGCAAATAAAAGACGTAGGTAGTCATAAACTTCAGTAATGGTGCCAACGGTTGAGCGTGGATTTCGATTTGTAGATTTTTGATCAATTGAAACTGCTGGTGATAACCCCTCTATAAAATCGACATCAGGTTTATCCATTTGCCCTAAAAATTGGCGAGCATAAGCAGACAGAGATTCAACATATCGGCGTTGCCCTTCAGCAAAAATCGTATCAAAAGCAAGCGAAGATTTTCCAGAGCCAGATAAACCAGTAAAAACAATTAGTGCATTGCGGGGCATATCTAGTGAAACATTTTTAAGATTATGCTCACGTGCACCACGAACTATTAAACGATCATTCATTAGTTGCCCGCCTCCTGCATTCCTTTTAGCTCTCGCTTTAACTCTCTAATCTCATCCCGCAATCTAGCGGCTAGTTCAAAACTTAACTCAGAAGCAGCAGATCTCATCTGCAGCGTCAATGATTCGATCAGGGCGATTAGCTCCTGTCTTGGTAGTGAGTGGGCATTCTTACTATGGATACCACTGGTAAAGCCAATTTTTTTGTTAGTGGCGGTTAAATCTTCTGTGTCTTCAATTTCTTTTGAAATCAGATCTGTAATATCCGCAATTTTTTTGCGGAGTGGGGTTGGATCAATACCGTGTTCAGTGTTATATGCAACCTGCTTTGCTCTTCTTCGATTAGTCTCATCAATTGCATTTGTCATTGATTTTGTCATGTTATCGGCATACATATGCACCTCACCGGAAACATTTCTGGCAGCTCGACCAATTGTCTGAATCAATGAAGTTGTAGACCTTAAGAAGCCTTCTTTATCGGCATCCAAAATTGCAACAAGTGATACCTCAGGTAGATCTAATCCTTCTCGAAGAAGATTTATTCCAATCAATACGTCATACTCACCAGTTCTTAATTCTCTCAAAAGCTCGACTCTTCGCAACGTATCTACCTCAGAGTGTAAGTATCTAACCTTCACTCCAAGCCCAAGCATGTAATCAGTTAAATCTTCTGACATTTTTTTAGTCAAAGTCGTGACAAGGACTCGCTCATTTCTCTCAGCTCGGAGTCTAATTTCATTTATCAAATCATCAATTTGGCCCTTTATAGGCTTTACGACAATTTTTGGATCGATTAATCCTGTTGGCCTAATTACTTGTTCAACTACATTATTTTTACATTTCTCTAATTCATATTTGCCGGGAGTGGCAGATAAATAAACTTTTTGACCACATCTATCTAAGAACTCGGCGAACTTTAAGGGCCTATTATCCATTGCGCTAGGTAAGCGAAATCCATGCTCGACTAATGTTCGTTTTCTCGCTGCATCACCTTCATGCATCGCGCCGATTTGAGGAACTGTCACATGGGATTCGTCGATAACTACTAAGAAATCCTCTGGAAAATAATCAAGTAAACAGTTTGGCGCGGAACCAGCTGCTCTGCCATCTAATTGGCGAGAGTAGTTTTCGATACCGGAGCAAAAACCAAGTTGTTGCATCATCTCTATATCAAAGGTAGTCCTCATCTTAATTCGCTGAGCTTCAAGCAACTTTCCAGATCTTTCAAACTCATCTACCCTTTTTTCTAACTCAGATTCAATCTCACCAATTGCACGCTGCATCGTTTCCGGGCCTGCCGCATAGTGGGTAGCTGGGAATACGTACATTTCATTTTCATCCCTAACAATCTCGCCAGTTAAAGGATGTAGTGTCATTATTTTTTCAATTTCATCACCAAACATTTCAATACGCAGGGCTAGTTCTTCATACATTGGAATAATTTCGATCGTGTCGCCTCTAACTCGAAAAGTTCCACGCTCGAATGCCATGTCATTTCGCTTGTATTGAATGTCAACAAATTTTCTTAGCAACTGGTTTCGATCAATCGAATCACCCACCTTTAAACGAACCATTCGATCCACATATTCTTGAGGTGTTCCTAGGCCATAAATACAGGAAACTGTTGCTACAACTATCACATCTCTTCTAGTCAATAGAGAGTTAGTTGCTGAGTGTCGTAACCTCTCAACCTCATCATTTACCGATGAGTCTTTCTCAATAAATGTATCGGTCTGTGGAACATAGGCCTCAGGTTGATAATAGTCATAGTAGGAAACGAAGTACTCAACCGCATTATTTGGTAGTAACTCTTTAAATTCATTGGCGAGTTGCGCGGCTAAAGTTTTATTTGGAGCAATTACCAAGGTTGGTCTTTGCAATTGTTCAATTAACCAAGCAGTAGTTGCAGACTTACCTGTTCCAGTAGCACCAAGTAAGACAATATCTTGCTCCTCTTTGCTAATACGCCTTACTAACTCTGCTATGGCAGAAGGTTGATCACCTGCTGGAACATAGTCACTGATAACTTTAAATGGTTCGACCCGCCTGGCTAGATCAGTTATTGGCCGCATTACTTACTCACATTTTTGGATAGCAACTGTTCCCATATTTTATTAACCTGAGATGAAAGCTCCTGCTCTTCTTTTTCGTTAGTTATTACAGAGTCTGCTATATCCTCTCTCATCTGATCAGTTGCCTGAGCCTGCATACGCTGTCTTATTTGATCACCTGTTAAGCCACGCTTTAACAATCTTTGAGTGCGAATATCTTCGGAAGCTAAGACCGTAATTACGTGATCAAACCTGTAATCATGATTTGATTCAACTAGAAGCGGGATTTGATTTATTACGATTGCGTTAGGTGAAGATCTGGCTAGAACATCTGCAAAAGCTTTACGGATTAGTGGATGAGTAACTTGTTCCAATTCAGAGCGTTTTATAGGATCCTTAAAGACTATTGACGCCAATAGTTGCCGATCGATCTCACCATTCTTTAGAATCGCATCACCAAACCTGGCAACTACCTCATTAAAACCAGTGCTTCCACGATCTAGCACATCGCGGGCTAATTGATCAGAATCAACCACGATTGCGCCAAGCTGAGCGAAAATCTTACCTACCGTTGATTTGCCGGATCCAATTCCTCCGGTTAAAGCCACTACTAACATAAGTTAAACCCTACACAATAAAAAATGGCCTCAGTTTCCTGAGGCCAAATTTAATTAACTATTACTCACCTGCTGGAGCAGCAGGTGCGGCAGCATCGGCTGCTTTGGCTTCAGATTTCTGTTTTTTATGAGCCATAAAGCGTGATTGCGCTTCTGCATATTGGCGCTCCCACTCTTCCCGCTGACTTTCATACCCTGGCTTCCATTCTTGAGTATCTGAGTCAAATCCTTCTGGGTAGATAAAGTTTCCAGCGGCATCATATCGAGCTGGCATTCCATACTGAGTTGGATCAAACGCCTCTACCTCAACCTCTTGGCCTTCGTTAGCTTGCTTCAATGAAAGTGAAATGCGTCGTCGCTCTAGATCTATATCGATGATCTTTACAAATAGCTTATCTCCGACCTGTACGACCTGCTCAGGAATTTCAACATGGCGCTCAGCAAGTTCTGATATGTGAACTAGTCCTTCGATACCTTCAAAGACCTTAATGAATGCACCAAATGGAACAAGTTTTGTAACTTCACCCGGTACAACCTGATTAATTGTATGAGTACGAGCAAAGGCTTGCCATGGATCCTCTTGAGTAGCTTTGAGTGAGAGTGAAACACGTTCTCTTTCAAAATCTACCTCAAGTACTTCAACTGTAACCTCATCGCCGACTTCTACTACCTCAGATGGATGGTCAATATGTTTCCATGAGAGCTCGGAAACGTGAACTAACCCATCCACACCACCTAAATCAACAAATGCACCAAAGTTAACAATAGAAGAGATAACACCAGAACGAACCTGGCCTTTTGTTAGTTGATTTAAGAATGTAGTACGTGAAGCAGATTGTGATTGCTCAAGGAATGCTCTGCGAGAAAGCACTACGTTGTTTCTATTCTTATCTAGCTCAATAATTCGACATTCAACTTGCTGCCCAATATAAGGAGTCAAATCGCGTACTCTACGCATTTCAACAAGTGAAGCTGGTAGGAAGCCGCGAAGGCCTATATCAACAATCAATCCACCTTTTACAACTTCAATAACTGTTCCAGTGACTACCTCATCGCGCTCTTTCTTTCCTTCAACATCGCCCCACGCTTGTTCATATTGGGCACGCTTTTTAGAAAGTATTAAACGTCCTTCTTTATCTTCCTTTTGAAGTACTAAGGCTTCAATGCGATCGCCTACTTTAACTAATTCACTTGGAGCAACATCGTGACGAATAGAAAGCTCGCGAGATGGAATTACACCCTCTGTTTTATAACCAATATCAAGTAATACTTCTTCGCGATCAATTTGGACAACAATTCCAGAGACTAAATCTCCATCATTAAAATTCTTTATTGTGCCTTCGATTGCGGCTAAAAAATCTTCTGCGGAACCAACATCATTTACGGCTATTTGAGAAGGGGTCATTAGATATTTGTACTCCGAGGGTAAATCACTAGTAGGGACAGGGACGGGTAAGGTTACTTTTTAATCGCTTTCGGGTCAAACTGAGGTATTTTGAATCAATCTTGATATTTATGAAGGCAAAAAAGTTCTTAACATGGCCAGAAATCCATTTTAGGAGCCAATATAGAGAATTTCACCAGTTCTCTTCAAAATTCAAACAATTAGTGAGCAGCTAAATCCCAGCTCTTCCCAAATCCAATGTTCACGTCTAGGGGAACTCTTAGTTTGTATGCGTTCTCCATTTCAGACTTTACAATTTCCTTAAGATTTTCTTTTTCACCCACGGCAACTTCAAGAATCAGTTCATCGTGCACTTGGAGCAAAAGTCTAGACTTAAGATTATATTCAGATATCTGTTTAGAAACCTTTAGCATTGCAATTTTAATGATATCTGCGGCTGATCCTTGGATTGGAGCGTTTAGTGCAGCTCGCTCTGCAATCTCTCGTCGTTGGCGATTCTCATGATTTAAATCTGGCAAATAACGCCGCCGACCTAAAACAGTTTCGGTATAGCCTTTTTCCTTTGCAGATATGACTACCGTTTTTAAATAATCTCTAATACCACCAAATCTTTCAAAGTATTTATTCATTAATTCACTTGCAGCAGCTGGATCTATATCCAATTGCTGAGCAAGACCAAAAGAGGATAAACCATAAGCTAATCCATAAGACATTGCTTTAATGGTTCGCCTCATTTCAGCGTTCACTTCCGTAGATTCGACACCAAATACTTGAGAAGCAACAGTTGAGTGAAGATCTTCGCCAGATTCAAATGCCGAAATTAAACCTTTGTCTTTTGAAAGATGGGCCATAATTCGCATCTCTATCTGACTGTAATCAGCGGTAAGCAAATCAGTAAATGGGTCTTGAGCTATAAAGCAATCTCTGATTTGCCTGCCTTCATCGGTTCTAATTGGAATATTTTGAAGGTTGGGTTCGGTTGATGAAAGTCGGCCAGTAGCTGCAACAGTTTGCTGAAAATTCGTATGAATTCTTCCATCAGATTTAATCGAAGTAATTAATCCGTCAATAGTTGAAAGTAGCTTAGTTGTCTCCCTAATTCTTAAAAGATGTTTAAGCAAAGGATGCTTCGTCTTTATGGCTAGCCATTCTAGGCTCTCAGCGTCCGTAGTAAATCCAGTTTTAATTTTTTTGGTTTTGGGTAGATTTAATTCATCAAATAACACTACCTGCAACTGCTTAGGAGAATTAACATTAAAGTCATGACCAGCTTCATTGTATGCATGATTTGTTTCATCTGAAACTATTTTGGAAAAGTGTTTTGACAACTCCATTAACTTATTTTGATCTACAGCGATACCAGTAGCCTCAATTTGTGAAAGTAATACAAGAGTTGGCTGTTCCAGATCCCAATATAAATCGCTCATAGATTTTGAAATAATTTCAGCATTAAGTTCCTTCTGTAGGGAAAATATCCAGCACGCACTCTTTGGATCAAAGTTAGAAAACAAGTTTTCAGTATTTGGTGAGATTCCTAACAAACGCTCAGATAAATCATTCAATTCAAGATTTCTACTGCCTGGATTAATTAAATATGCCAGTAACTCTATGTCCGCGGCGAGTCCATTCATTTTTAATACCTTTAATGGAAATTTACCTCCGTGGACATATTTTGGAATACTTGAATCGGAGATCCAATTGCCAATTTCTTTGTTTATGACGCTATATGCCTCTGATGCACTTATTGCGACAGAGTAAGAGTTGAGAATTCCATCAATCACATCAAATGAAATAGCAACTGGATCTTTACGACCAGAAAGAATTTCATCTAGTTTAGATGAATCTACGGTGGTAATGCTTATCTTAATTTCATTAGATTCAGAGCCACCAACATGAGGTAATGATTTCAGGCGATCTTTAAGAGCTCTTATTTCAAGTTTTTCAAAAAACACATTAATCGTATTGGCTTCAAAACCAGACCAGATCAAATCATCTACGTCGTACGGCAGTTTAACATCGTCAACTAAATGAGTGAGCTCTCGATTTAATCTAACGGTATCAATATTAGACCTGAGTGATTCCCCTACTTTTCCACCGATTTGCTCAGCATTGTCTAAAAGTTTCTCGAGAGATCCATAGTCAACAATCCATTTTGTTGCAGTCTTCTCTCCCACACCTGGAACTGATGGCAAATTATCACTAGGGTCCCCGCGCAGTGCAGCAAAATCTGGATACTGAGCCGGCTTAAGACTATATTTTTCAAATACAGCCTCTGGGGTCATTCGGCTCATTTCAGTAACGCCTTTTTTTGGATATAAAACAGTTATCTGGTCATTAACCAACTGAAATGCATCTCGATCACCTGTGCAAATCAATACTTGATATGCCTTCTTATCTGCTGATTTACTCAATGTTGCTATTATGTCATCTGCTTCGTAACCTTCTAGCTCAAAATGTTTTATACCGAAACTTTCTATCATTTCGTTTATATGCGAAAGTTGTGAACGAAATTCATCTGGGGTTGCTGCTCGATTCGCTTTGTAATCCGCGAATTTCTCAGTACGAAAAGTTTTTCTAGAAACATCAAAGGCAACTGCAATATGGGTAGGCTTCTCCTCTTTTATTAAGTTAATCAACATTGAGGCGAAGCCATATATTGCATTTGTAGGTTGACCGGTTGAAGTTTTGAAATTCTCAACTGGTAAGGCGTAGAAAGCTCGGTAGGCCATTGAGTGGCCGTCTATTAGAAGTAATCGCTTCTGGCTCGCACTCATATTGGGATTCTAATTGCTCTACAGGTTAAACTACTGAACATGACTGAGTTCCTAGACGCAATTCGCCAACGTGGTGCTGGTGCCCTTGATAAGAAAATGGGCATAGAGATTATCGAGGCCTCGCCCAACCGCTTGGTTGGAACCATGCCAGTTGAAGGAAATACGCAGCCAATTGGATTGTTGCATGGGGGCGCAAATGTTGTATTAGCGGAAAGCCTTGGATCGATTGGTACGCAACTACACGCCGGTGCAAATAAAAGAATTGTTGGAGTTGATATTAATGCAACTCACCATAAATCTGCCACTAGTGGTTTTGTAACTGGCGTTGCAACAGCAGTAACACTAGGGAAAACTCTTTGCTGTTACGAAATAGAAATTACTAACGATAAGGGTGAAAGAACTTGCAGTGCTCGAATTACTTGTTTGATTCTCGCAGACCGCTAGTTTTAGCCGCCAAGATAAGCTTTTGTAACCTCATCATTTGATATTAAATCTCTAGCTTTTCCACTCATCTTTATAGACCCAGACTCAAGAACGTATGCGCGATCAGCAACGTTCAATGCTGCAAGAGCGTTCTGCTCTACGAGCAAAATTGTTGTTCCCTGATCATTAATTTTCTTAATTGTTTCAAAAATCATCTCAACTAGTACCGGCGCAAGACCCATAGATGGTTCATCAAGAAGCAATAGCTTTGGTGATCCCATAAGCGCACGACCTACTGCGAGCATTTGTTGCTCACCACCGGACATCGTTCCAGCTTTTTGATCTATGCGTTCCTGAAGTTTTGGGAATAACTCTAAAACTCTCTGGCGATCACGTTTAATTTCAGCTTTGTCATTTCGTAAGAATGCACCTAAATCCAAGTTCTCATCAACAGTCATCTTTGGAAAAATTCTTCTTCCTTCAGGTGATTGGCAAATTCCCTTTGCGACAATTTCATGTCCCTCAACGCCTTCAATTCTCTCACCATTAAATGTAATTGAACCTGACTTCGGTTTTAGAATTCCAGAAATTGTTCGTAGCGTAGTTGATTTACCAGCGCCGTTAGAACCAATCAAAGTAACAATTTCACCTTGATTTACTTCAAGGGAAATACCCTTGATTGCTTTGATATTTCCATACGTAACCTCTAAATTTTCAATTTTTAACATTATTTTCCGCTTTCAGATGATTTACCAAGGTAGGCCTCAATTACTTTTTTATCTGATTTAATTTCCGCTGGTGTACCTTCAGCGATTTTTTGACCACGATCTAAGACGGTAATTCTTTCTGAAACCTTCATAACAACCGACATATCGTGCTCAATCAGTAATATTGAAACACCCTTTTGATCTCGAACCCGGTATACAAAGTCCACGAAGGTTTGTGACTCTTGCGGATTCATTCCCGCAGTCGGTTCATCAAGCAATAGAACTTTTGGCCTAAGCGCCAAAGCTCGGGCAACCTCTAAACGGCGTTGATCCCCATACGAAAGATTTCTTGCAAACTGATCTGCGGTATTGCCAATACCGACAAACTCTAGAAGTTCGCGGGCAGTCTTCTTTGATTCTGCTTCCTCTGAACGCTGTTTCTTAGTTCCCAATACTGTGCTGATAATTCCAGATTTAAGGTGAGAATGCATGGCGACCATGACATTTTCTTCAGCAGTCATTAGTCCAAATAATCGAATATTCTGAAAAGTTCTAGCTACGCCAGCTTGTGCAATCTTATGTGGAGGCTTTGCTGTGATATTTTTTTCATCAAATGTGACAACTCCACTAGTTGGCTTATATAAACCGGTCAGAACATTGAAAAATGTGGTCTTGCCAGCACCATTTGGCCCAATTAATGAAACAACTCCACCGGTTGGAATATCAAATGAGACATCATCAACAGCTACGAGTCCACCAAACTTTACAGAAATATTATCCGCGTTCAATACAGATTTAGTCATTAGTGCCCACCAATATTTGAAGTCGAATCATCAGTTTCGTGAAGAATTTGCTTCAGTCTTGACTCTGGCAGTAATCCTTCGCGCTTATAAAGCATCATGAAAATCAAAATTCCACCAAATAGTAAAAAGTTATAGGAAGGGAAATTAATACTTGTTCCTAAAACATTATTAACAGTTTCACCAAATGCAGGCAGGCCAGTGGAGTTTACCCAAGCGATCGCAAGTGCTCCAACAATTACTCCCCAAACATTTCCCATACCTCCAAGAACTACCATTGCGAGCAAAATAATCGAAATAGAGAAACTAAATCGATCAGCGAATACACCATTAACGTGAGTCGCGAATGCAACTCCACCAATACCGCCTGAAAATGCTCCAACTGCATAAGCAGCTAGTTTAGATTTCATTAAAGGTACGCCCATCATTGATGCAGCCAACTCATCTTCACGGATTGCAAGCCAAGCCCTACCTAGCCGGCCACTTCTAATCCGAAGTGAAATAAAAACCATTAACGCAGCTAAGCAAACAAATATTAAATACTTCCAATCAAGATCAAATGGACCGAGGGTCTTGCCGAACAAACCAACATTATCAACTGGTGAAATTCCCTTAGAACCATTTGAAAGATTAAACCCAGCAATATTCTCACCATTATAAAAGATCTGAGGAATAATTTCACCGAATCCAAGTGTTACTAATGCTAAATAATCACTTTTCAGTCGTAATGTTGGCGCGCCAATAAGTACGCCAAATAATGCACAAATTATCGCACCAATAAGAAGAACAATCCAGAAACTTAAATGTATTCCAGGTTGTTCTGGTGCAGCGGTAGAACCAAAATGAATACTAGTTTGGTGGAAAAAGTCTGACATAAACCAACCCGCGCAATAACCACCAATTGCCCAAAAAGCAACGAAGCCAAGATCTAAAAGGCCAGCGTAACCAACAACAATATTTAGACCAAGCGCACAAATTACCCAAACTAAAGATTCATTTATCGTAGTAGCTGGAAACCATTTCTGGAAGAAATCAGACAGTGAGTAAGGGAGTAGATCTACAATGAATGCGTAAAAAACCCATATTGCAGCTGCAGCAATTGTAAAACCACGAATCCACTTAGATTGATTAAATGATTTTAATTCTTTAGAAATCTTTGATTTTTTTCTTAACTTAATAGTTGGGAATTTCATCTCACACCTTCTCAACCATCGGTTTGCCAAGTAAGCCAGTTGGCTTAAACACCATCAACAGAATAAGGATTGTAAAAACTACGGTTTGCGACCATTGTTGTCCCAGGCCAATAGGCAGGCCATCATTTAATCCCTGTATCAAACCAATAAGAATTGCTCCTAATACAGCACCAGAAAGATTTCCAATTCCTCCAAGTACAGCTGACGTGAAGGCAATAAGTCCTAACTGATAGCCCAAATTATAATTTGTTAGTCCTCTAGTTTGCTGAAATAAAAGTCCTGCTGCTCCAGCAAGCGCTCCACCCAGTGCAAAAGTAAAAGAAATTGTCTTATTTACATTAATTCCCATTAATCTTGCAGCATCTGCATCCTGTGCAGTTGCTCGCATTGCCTTACCTCGCCTAGTTTTTGCAACGATAAAAGTCATAAAAATAAGTAGAGGGATAGTAACCAAAAAAGAGATAACAGTTGTATACGGTATGTGAACGCTAGAAATAGTAAACTCACCACTTGGAAGTACTGAATTCCAAGTTTTTGGTCCTGAACCATTCCAGCGAATTCCAATAAACTGAATGATAAATGAAACTCCTACTGCTGTAATAAGTGGAGCTAATTTTGGTGCTTTACGTAATCTGCGATAAGCAAAACGTTCAATTCCAACATTTATAGTCGCACAAAAACCCATTGCAGCAATTAGACATAAAAAGAAAACTGCGTATCCAGTATTAGAGGGTGTTTCTTGCTTAAACCAAACTGTAATAAAAGTGGCAGCAAACAGACCACCAAGCATAAATAAATCTCCATGAGCAAAATTAATCAGCTCAATGATTCCATAAACTAATGTATAACCAAGTGCGATAAGTGCGTAAAGTACTCCGTTACTTATGCCAATAATGCTGGACTGGAAAAATTGCGATGGAGATTTAACAAGGTTTATAGCTAACCAAAAAAATACTAATCCAATAATAAGTGTGGCAACGCTACGCTCAATTAACAAGCGGGCAGAGAAGCGCGTTGACGAATTTGCCATGAGTGCCGCCTTTCTCTCTGAGCTCTAAACTGAGGGCAATACTAGGTGATGAAGGTAGGAAATTACACCTACAAGTGTAATTTCTATGCCTAGCCGCACAATTTACAATATGTCCTAGCCTCCATTAGGCCTTGGGCCCTTACTTAAGACTTTATTTTCACCAAAATCTCAGACAATCTATATAGACGATTTAGATATCTGGAGCCGCATCCGGTGAAATGATCGCTTGAGCAACCTCCTTCATTGAGATTCGGCGATCCATTGCAGTTTTTTGAATCCAGCTAAAACTTTCAGGCTCTGAAAGATTCATCACTTTCATTAATATACCCTTAGCGCGGTCAATTATTTTCCTGGATTCTAGCCTCTCATAAATATCAGCGACCTCTGCCTCAAGTGTCTTCATCTGATTATGCCGACTTATGGCAATTTCGATTGCTGGAATTAAATCATTAATTGAGAAGGGCTTAACTACATAGGCCATTACTCCGGCATCTCTAGCCCGTTCAACTAAATCTCGTTGGCTAAAAGCGGTTAACATTAAAACTGGTGCTATGGAAATAATCTGTTCTGCCGCGGTTATGCCATCCATCTCCGGCATTTTTACATCTAAAATTACAAGATCTGGTTTATGTTTTTTCGCTAGATCAATTGCAACTACACCATTCTCAGCTTGAGCAACTACTTCATAGCCAGCCTCAGTTAACATCTCAACTAAATCGAGCCGAATAATAGTTTCATCTTCGGCAACAAGTATCTTTATTTTTTGTTTTTCATTCACCATGTGCCTCGAGTCGGATTCGAACCGACACTATACGGTTTTTGAGACCGTCCTCTCTACCGTTGGAGTACCGAGGCGTTAGAGAGTCTGAGTTTATAGTGACTACTTTTTTATACGAAATTACTTACGGTATGCAGGCGCAACTCCGCTAACGGCATCACCTATTTTATGAACCCGCATTGCGTTAATTGACCCAGGAATTCCCGGAGGGGAACCGGCAACAATTAATACCAAATCTCCAATTTTTACTCTTTTCGAATCAATCAAAATAGCATCCACCTGCATAACCATCTCATCTGTGTGATTGACAACTGCAGTTAGTAAGGACTCTACGCCCCAAGAGAGTGCAAGCCTGTTATAAGTGCCAATTTCCGGCGTTAAGGCCAACATTGGAATGGGTGAGCGTAATCTAGACATACGTCTAGCTGAATCACCGCTTTGTGTAAATGCCACTAAATACTTCGCGCCTACCGTAAGTCCAACCTCAGTTGCAGCTTTTGTAATAGCTCCCGCTTTTGTAGCGGGTGAATGCTTTAGCGGCGGAATTTGATCTAATGCAACCTCTTCAGTTCGTTCAATAATACGTGCCATAACCTTCACTGCTTCTATTGGAAATTCACCAACGCTTGTCTCACCCGATAACATCAAAGCATCAGCACCATCTAATACAGCATTCGCACAATCTGTAGCTTCTGCTCTAGTTGGTTGAGAGTTAAACGTCATTGAATCTAGCATTTGAGTTGCAACTATTACTGGTTTTGCAGACTCGCGCGCCACTGTAATACAGCGCTTTTGCACAATCGGAACATCTTCGATTGGCAGCTCAACTCCTAGATCGCCTCGAGCAACCATAATTCCATCAAATGCGTCAACTATTTCCTGTAAGTTTTCAACTGCCTGTGGCTTTTCGATTTTAGCTATAACCGGAACTCTAATACCAACTTCTTCCATAATCTTATGAACATCTTTAATATCTGCTGCACTTCTTACAAAGGAAAGTGCAATGAAGTCTGCGCCTGCTTTTAAGCCCCAGCGCAAATCCGCAATATCTTTCTCTGAGAGCGCTGGAACTGAAACTGCAACCCCGGGAAGATTAAGTCCTTTATTATTACTTACCATTCCAGGTTGAACTACTTTGGTTACTACATCATTGCCTTTGACCTCGACAACTTGAACTGAAACTTTTCCATCATCAATCATGATTTTATCACCGGCCTTACAATCACCCGGTAACCCTTTATAGGTTGTACTTACCCGCTCCTTCGTGCCAGGAATATCATCAGTTGTAATAACAAAAATATCACCACGTGATAACTCATGCGGCCCATCAGAGAAGCGACCTAAACGAATTTTTGGTCCTTGCAAGTCAACTAATATTGCGACTGCTTTATTTGCTTTTTTTGCAACAGATCTAACTGCATCAAGCCTGCTTTGATGTTCATCGTATCCTCCATGCGAGAGGTTTAGTCGAGCCATATTCATGCCGGCATCAATCAACTCTGTTATTTTTTCTATCGATTCAACTGCTGGACCCATCGTGCAAACAATTTTCGCTCGGCGCATATGTTGACCTTAAACCATCAAAGGGCGAGCGGTTGGTTCTATTGGGAAAGGCAGTTGCGTGTGTCCAGAAAGGTAAGTATCTACCGCTGCCGCTGCGCTGCGACCTTCAGCGATAGCCCAAACTATTAAAGACTGTCCCCTGCCTGCATCGCCACATACATAAACCCCATCGGCTGAGGTTGCATATTCACCATCTCGTTTAATATTGCCTCTGTCGTCTAATTCAACCTCTAATTGATCTAATAAATCACTTTTCTCAGGACCAGTAAAGCCCATAGCAAGAAATACCAGATCCGCCGGGATCTCCCTCTCGCTGCCCGGAACTTGCTCAAATTTTCCGTTAACCAGCTTAGTTTCAACCAAGATTAGAGCTTTAAGATTTCCATTTTTATCTTTAACAAACTCTTGCGTAGAAACTGAGTAAATTCTCTCTCCAGCTTCTTCATGTGCACTGCTTACTCTATAAATCATCGGATAAGTAGGCCATGGTTGCTCACTCGGTCTTTCATCACCTGGTCTTGGCATGATCTCAAGTTGAGTTACAGATTTTGCGCCCTGCCTAATTGCAGTGCCCAGACAATCAGCTCCAGTATCACCGCCGCCAAGAATCACTACATCTTTGTCTTTGGCACTTATTGGTGATTCACCGGTGATTTCACCCGAGGCTTGTTTATTACCCCAAGGCAGATACTCCATAGCTTGATAGACACCTACTGCTTCTCTGCCAGGAATTGGTAAGTCACGCCAATTAGTCGCACCAATTGCAACTACCACAGCATCATATTTATTACGCAAAGCACTTCCAGTAATATCTTTACCAACTTCGATGTTGGTACGGAATCGTGTTCCTTCCTGCTCCATCTGATAAAGCCTTCTATCCAGAATTGATTTCTCCATTTTAAACTCTGGTATTCCATAACGTAGAAGCCCGCCAATTTTGTCTGCCCGCTCATAAACAGCAACTGTGTGCCCTGCTCTAGTTAATTGTTGAGCAGCTGCTAGGCCAGCCGGGCCAGAGCCAATTACTGCAACGGTTTTACCAGTCAGTCTATCTGGAATAAGAGGAACAACTCTTTTCTCCAGAAATGCTTCTTCAATTGTTCGAAGCTCAACCTGCTTAATAGTTACAGCCTCTGCATTAATTGCTACTACACAAGCAGTTTCACATGGAGCTGGGCATAACCTTCCAGTGAATTCTGGGAAGTTATTTGTCGCATGCAATCGATCAATTGCTTCACTCTTTTCGCCGCGCCAAATTAAATCGTTCCATTCTGGAATCAAATTACCTAATGGACATCCCTGATGACAGAAAGGAATACCACAATCCATACATCGCCCAGCCTGTTTTTGTAAATCGGAAAAATCTTGCTCTTGATAAACCTCTTTCCAATCTTTAATTCGCACATCGACCGGTCTACGTTTTGGCATCTGACGGCTTGTTGTTAGAAAACCCTTTGGATCAGCCATTAATAGCCGCCATAACTGCGCTTTCCATTGGCATGCCTTCGCGCTGCGCCTTTGCCATAACCTCTAAAACTCTTGCATAATCACGTGGCATAACTAATGAAATCCGCGATTTTGCGACAGACCATTCATTAATTATTTCACCTGCAATTTTGGATCCAGTTTCTGCAGCAAATTTAGAAATAATGGCTTTCACAATCTCTTCCTGATCATTTGGAAGAGATAAAATATCAACCATCTCAGTATTTACTAAACGGTGATCCAAATCTAAAACAAAAGCACGACCACCGGACATGCCAGCAGCAAAGTTCCTGCCAATGTTGCCTAAAACAATCACCATTCCCCCAGTCATGTATTCGCAGCCATGATCTCCTAGGCCCTCGACGATTGCAACAGCGCCAGAGTTACGAACACAGAAACGCTCCCCAACAACTCCAGCAATCATTATTTCGCCTGAGGTTGCACCATAGCCAATCACATTGCCAGCAATTACATTCTTGCTTGAATCAAAAATAGCTCGCTCATCTGGTCTAATAATAATTCGACCACCAGATAAGCCTTTACCTACATAATCATTACTATCTCCATAAAGTCTAAGAGTTAAGCCCGATGGGATGAAAGCACCAAATGATTGCCCAGCAGAACCGTGAAAAGTTACATCTATTGTGTCAGTCGGTAATCCCACACCACCATATTTACGAGTGATCTCGGCACCAAGCATGGTGCCAACAGTTCTATTAACATTGCGAACCTGCATTTCGAGTCTTACAGGTATTGCACTATTTAAAGCATCTTTTGACAATTCAATTAAATCATTATCTAACGCATTAACTAATCCATGGTCCTGCAAGGTAGTATTTTTGCGAGGTAAATCACTGCTTGGTGCAATAAGTAGTGGTGATAAATCTAAACCACTAGCCTTCCAATGATCAACAGCAGATGTTGTATTTAGTAATTCAACTTGACCAATTACTTCACTCAAACTCCTAAAGCCAAGTTGTGCAAGAATTTGCCTAACCTCTTCAGCAATGTACTCAAAAAAAGTCTCAACAAACTCTGGCTTACCAGTAAATTTTTTCCGCAGCTCTGGATTTTGAGTAGCTACTCCAACCGGACATGTATCTAAATGACAAACCCGCATCATTACACAACCAGAAACAACTAGTGGGGCGGTTGCAAATCCATACTCCTCTGCTCCCAACAAGGCAGCAATAACCACATCACGACCAGTCTTCATTTGGCCATCAACTTGAACAACTATTCGCTCACGCAAACCATTTAGCATCAGTGTCTGCTGCGTTTCAGCTAAACCTAACTCCCATGGAGCTCCAGCATGCTTTAACGATGTAAGTGGTGAGGCGCCAGTTCCGCCATCATGGCCAGAAATTAAAACAACATCTGCATGAGCCTTACTGACACCAGCTGCAACTGTACCGACTCCTACTTCTGCTACTAATTTAACGTGGATACGTGCATTTTTATTTGAATTTTTAAGATCATGAATTAGCTGAGCAAGATCTTCGATTGAATAAATATCATGGTGAGGTGGGGGTGAAATTAAACCAACTCCAGGAGTTGAGTAGCGCACCTTAGCTATCCATGGGTAAACCTTATTACCAGGTAGTTGTCCGCCTTCTCCTGGTTTAGCACCCTGTGCCATTTTAATTTGAATGTCATCTGCATTGACTAAGTACTCACTTGTAACACCAAATCTTCCGCTTGCCACCTGCTTGATTGCAGATCTGCGTAAGTCGCCATTTTTATCAGGAGTATTTCGAGCAGAATCTTCGCCACCTTCGCCAGTATTAGACTTGCCTCCGATTCGATTCATTGCAATAGCTAAAGTTTCATGAGCCTCCTGTGAAATTGATCCATAGGACATTGCTCCAGTTGCAAATCTCTTAATTATTTCTGAAGCAGGCTCAACTTCATCTATAGGAATTGATTTATTGACACCATCATTAAATGTAAACAAGCCGCGCAAAGTCATTAGCCTACGAGATTGGTCATCTACTCTTGCTGTGTAACGTTTGAAAACATCAAATCTTTTTGATCTAGTTGCATGCTGAAGCGTGAATACAGTTTCTGGATCAAATAGATGAGGCTCACCCTCTCGACGCCATTGGTATTCACCACCAATTTGAAGTCGCTTCGCACCTGGGATCTCACCTCCAGGAGGATAAGCAATATGGTGACGCTTAATTGTTTCTTGAGCGATCACATCAATGCCAACTCCGCCTAATCTTGAAGTAACACCTACAAAGTATTCGTCAACTATTTCTTTAGATAAACCAATAGCCTCAAATATTTGAGCCCCGGTATATGAGGCAATAGTTGAAACACCCATTTTTGACATTACTTTTAATACACCTTTGCCGAGAGACTTAATTAAATTTCTAACCGCCTTTTCGGGAGTAATGCCAGAAATGACACCTTGACGAACTAAGTCTTCCGCGCTTTCCATTGCTAAATATGGATTTACAGCTGCAGCACCAAATCCAATTAATAACGCAACATGGTGAACCTCGCGTACCTCACCACTTTCAACTACTAGACCAACCTTTGTCCTAGTTTTTTCACGGATTAAATGATGATGAACCGCTGATGTTAATAACAAGGATGGAATAGGTGCATTTTCCCCATCTCCATCTCGATCAGATAGGACAATTATTCTCGCACCTTCACTAATTGCTTTTGATACTTCTTGTCTAATCTCATTTATTCTTGCTACTAGTGACTTGCCGCCACCGGCAATTGGAAATAATCCTCTAACAACATGGCAAGCGAATCCTGGCTGATCGCCATCAGCATTAACGTGAATAATTTTAGCTAATTCATCATTATCAATTACTGGAAACTGTAATGAAATTTGACGACAAGACGCAGGTCCGGGTTCCAATAAGTTATGCTCTGGCCCGATTGAACCACCTAAAGAAGTTACAAGTTCTTCACGGATTGCGTCCAGAGGTGGATTAGTTACCTGAGCAAATAATTGTGCGAAATAATCAAAGAGTAATCGTGGTTTTTCCGATAGAGCAGCAATTGGCGTATCAGTACCCATTGACCCAAGTGGCTCTGCGCCATTCTTTGCCATCGGAGTAATAATTATTCGAATTTCCTCCTCTGTGTAACCAAACGCTCTTTGCCTTCTAAGAACTGAGGAGTGGGGATAGACAATATGTTCCCTGGCTGGCAGATCCCCTAACTTCACTAATCCTGCATGTAGCCAATCTGAATAAGGTGCAGCATTAGCAAGTGTTTGCTTAATTTCATCATCTTCAATAATTCTTCCCTCTTGAATATCAACTAAAAACATTTTTCCAGGTTGCAATCTTCCCTTGCGAATAATTTTCTCTGGTGGAAAATCCAATACACCAACCTCGCTAGCAAGTACTACCAAGCCATCATCAGTTACCCAAAATCTTGATGGCCTTAAGCCATTTCTATCGAGCACAGCTCCAACTTGCTTGCCATCAGTGAATGTGACACAGGCGGGCCCATCCCATGGTTCCATCAGTGCAGAGTGGAATGCATAAAAATCTTTACGCTCTCGTGACATGGTTGTGTGATTTTCCCAAGCCTCAGGAATCATCATTAATACTGAATGTGGCAATGATCTGCCACCTAGGTAAAGTAATTCTAAGACCTCATCAAAAGAAGCCGAATCGCTCCCTGAGTTATCTACTATTGGAAATAAGCGCTTTAAATCTCCAGGTATTAATTTACTTTCTAACAATGTTTCTCTAGATCTCATCCAGTTGCGATTTCCTTTTACAGTATTGATCTCACCATTATGTGCAATGAAACGGTAAGGATGAGCAAGTGGCCAAGACGGAAAAGTATTTGTAGAAAATCTTGAATGAACAAGGGCCATTGGCGACTCCACAAGAGAGTTAGATAAATCCGGGAAGAATTCTTCTAATTGATTAGTAGTAAGCATGCCCTTGTAAACTATCGTTCTAGATGAAAGTGAGGGCACATATATTGGCAATGTATGCTCAACTCTTTTACGTAAACAAAATGCCATTCTCTCTAAAATTAGGTCATTCTCATTTTTTAAGCCAGAAATAAATATTTGCTTAAATTCCGGCATTACAGAGAGTGCGGTTTTGCCAAGAGACTTAGAATTGATTGGTACATCCCGCCAGCCAAGAACTACTAACCCCTCTTCTTGAGCAATTTTCTCAATAGCGCTCTGGTAATCATTTTCGCCAGGTTTAATAAAAAATATTCCAGTGGCATACTCACCAAACTTTGGAAGTTTAAAATTAATTACTGATCTATAAAATCTATCTGGTACTTGAATTAGTATTCCGGCCCCATCACCGCTATCAGGTTCGGCACCTGATGCACCTCTGTGCTCAAGATTTCTTAGTGCAGTTAACGCTTTTGCAACGATTTCGTGAGTAGCCAACTTGTTTAGAGTCGCGACCATTGCAACACCACATGCATCATGTTCATTGGCAGGGTCATATAACCCAACTGCATTTGGAGTTGTGGAAAAAAGCTTATTCATTTCCAAATTAAAAGGCCGCTCCCATATGTGGGTCGGGACGACTGTGGCCCAACATCTACTTCTTAACTAGGCGAATTGTATCAGGGTAATTAAATCCCGGTAAGCCCAACCAACCAACCAATACCTGCAGTAATTACAACGCCAAATACCCCGCCTAGGAAAATCCGACCAATAGTTTTAGGTATCGGTGAGGCAGCGATCTTGGCGCTAACAAAACCGGCAACAACTAAACCGATAGCTGTAAAGATAAGGACTAGTGCAACTGGATCAGATTTAGAGATTAGTGCGCCTAAAAGAGGAATTACTCCTCCTGCTGTAAATGCAATTGCGGAAGCAACTCCTGCTTGTAATGGTCTAGCTCTAGTGTGGTCAAAGTGGCCCAGCTCATCCCTTAAGTGCGCTTCTAATGGATCTTGCTTATGAAGCGCAGTTACTACTTCAGTTGCAAGCTGTCTTGCTAACCCACGCTTCATATATATTTCAACTAACTCTTCGAATTCACCTTCTGGGTCTGTTGCTAATTGCTTTATCTCTATTTCCCTGTCGGCAGTTTCAATATCATTTTGGGATTTAACTGAAACATACTCTCCAACTGCCATTGACATAGCACCTGCAGCAATGCCAGCCAGCCCTGCTGTTATTAGAAAATCGCTTTTATTTGCAGCTGCAATGCCAATCATTAAACTCGCCGTTGATACCAATCCATCATTTGAACCTAGTACAGCAGCGCGCAACCAACCGGCACGATTTGCTCGGTGCTCCATATTGCGAATTTGTACTTCTTCCAATCCCATCCGGTCATTCTAACCTTTTAAAGAACCTCGCGTTAATTTGCCACGACGCTTACTTCTAAATAAATAAGCCGCGGAAGTGAGAAGAATGATCAAACTAACCCAGATATTAACCCGAAATCCGAGAATATAGTTCGCTTGATCTATCCGAAGTGCTTCTATCCATATTCGGCCAAAGGTATATCCAAATATGTAAAGGGCAAAAATATCTCCTGAATTTTGGGAGAAACTTTTCAAATAACCTGGCAACTTGATTAAGAGATAAGCAATAACTAAGCACCAGATCGCTTCATAAAGAAAAGTAGGATGGAATGTTAAAAAATTTTTATAGTCCCGGGGCCTATTAAATCTATCTATCTCCAACCCCCAAGGAAGTGATGTTGGCTTTCCAAATACTTCCTGATTAAACCAATTTCCTACTCTCCCAATAGCCTGCGCAATAATCACACCAGGTGCAAGCGCATCAAGAAATTTCGAAAAACCAAGTGAAGTTTTGTGAGTTTTAAAATAAAGATAGGCACCAAATGCACCTAATGAAATGGCACCCCAAATTCCAAGTCCGCCTTTCCATATTCGAAGCGCATCAACTGGATCGCCAGATTCACCGAAGTAGTTACTTGGCGAAGATATTACGTGATAGAGGCGGCCACCAATTATTCCAAAAGGAATAGCCCAAACTGCTGCATCTGATACTTCATCTGCAACTCCGCCATTTGATCTATAGCGCTTACGGCCAATCCAGATTGCCGCAGTGATTCCCAAAATTATGCAAAGTGCGTAATAGTGAAAAGTAACTGGCCCGAGTGAAATCGAGGATGAACTCGGGCTTGGTATAAATGCAAACATTTAAGTTAAGTACTGCTACTTAACGCCTCCTGCGGTTAAAGCAGCTTTGAACTTAACTGGATCACCATATTCCGTGTTGCGATCCAAATCCTTGCCATCAATTCGAATGGTTGGAGTGCTATTTATATTTGCTTTACCGGAAGCCACAGATACATTTCCAGTCCACTTTACATATTTACCATCTGCAACACACTTTTTAAAGCTATCAGATCTAAGTCCAATGGAATCACCTACTGCAAGCATCGCATCCCCCTGCCATTTACCGGAATTTTCACTGGAAGCTTGATTTTTATACAATGCTAAATTCATATCAACAAATTTATTTTCATCTGCAGCGCACGCAACTGCGTTAGCAGCAATAATTGACTCTGGCCCAATAAAAGTCAACGGATGAAACACCACTTTGGCTTTCTTTTGTGCGATAACCTCATTTAAATACTCACCATTTATAAGTTCAAAAGCCCTACAGGCTGGGCACTGATAATCAAGATAAACATCAATCTTTGGTGTTGAAGTTGGATTTAATACTATTCCGTATCCATCTGCCTCAGAAACTGTTGCTGGCACAGCGTAATTTGAATTTGATCTATTACTTACTAGGGAAAAAATTACGCCAACAACTACTATAAAAGCGACCATTGCAATTACTAAATTGCGAGTTCCTTTGTCTCCACTATTATTTGTAGCCATTTTTCTCTCCTGTTCGGTTTCTTAACTATTTTTCAATGCCAAATCTACCCTTAGGATAGAAATATAAGTAAATCCCTAGGGCCATTAAACCTATATCTCTGATAATTTCGGATAAATACTTAGTCTGGCTTGGATCGATCGTACCGCCCCCGCCAAAACAACCACAGTCAATACTCAGCCCTCTTGCCCATGCCTGCGAAATTGCAATTATAAAAGCTAGCATTGTGATGGCTCCAACTAACCCTGCAAATCTTACAAGTGCACCAGTTACCAGTAACAATCCAATTCCTATTTCTACCCAGGGCAATGAATACCCTAAAAAATTTGCTAGCGAAATCGGTAAAAGTTCATAAGCACGAACTGCCATAGCAGATTTTTGTAGATTGCCGATTTTTAATACACCTGCAGCGATTAAAACTCCGCCTAAAACCAATCGGCAAATTAGCGTTAGCCATGGTTGAGCAATTTTTAGTTTATCGCCCATTTCGGACTCCTTCAGCAAGTGATGCTGCTAGGTACTTTATCTTCTTTAAACCCGACCTACCAGTTCCATTCTCTTGAATAATCTTAATAAATGCTGAGCCAACAATTACACCATCAGCATATTTGGCTACTTCCATAGCTTGTTCCTTAGTTGAAACACCAAGCCCTACCGCAATAGGTGTGTCACTAAATTTCCGAATTCGATCAACAAGCAACTTTGCATTAATAGAAACTGAGCTTCGAGCCCCAGTCACACCCATTAAACTAGCTGCATATATAAATCCAGAACATTGTGAAGTAACTTTTGATAATCGATCATCAACCGTGCTGGGAGCTACTACATAAATTCTATTTATTGACATATTAGCTGTTTCATTTGCCCACTGATTAGACTCCTCAATAGTTAAATCAGGAGTTATTACGCCAGATCCACCTGCAGCAGATATTGACGAAGCAAACTTAGCTGAGCCATATTTTTCAATTGGACTCCAATAACTCATAACAACAGAAGGCGCCCCATAACTCACACTCATTTTAAGTAGTTCAAATACTTCCTCTGCTCCAGCGCCATTAGAGATTGCCTGTTCAGAAGCTGCCTGGATAACAGCACCGTCCATCACTGGATCTGAGTATGGATATCCAATTTCGATTGCATCAACCCCACCATCAATCATCGATTTAACTATCGATTTAGCGTCCTTTTGAGTTGGAAACCCGGCTGGCAGGTAACCAATTAATGCTGCTCTATTTTCAGATTTTGTCTTAACAAATAATTCCTCTAATGGGGTTGGCATTAAAGAGGTAATCCAAAATATTCAGCAGCGGTCTGCACATCTTTATCGCCTCGCCCAGAAAGATTTATCAATAAAATTGCATCTTTGCCCAATTCATTGCCCACCTCTAGCGCTCCCGCTAGCGCATGTGCAGTTTCAATAGCCGGAATTATTCCCTCAGTTTTACAAAGTAATGAGAATGCATACATAGCTTGATCATCAGTTACCGGTCTATATTCTGCGCGGCCAATATCATTTAAGTATGCATGTTCTGGGCCCACGCCAGGATAATCAAGTCCGGCAGATATTGAATGTGACTCTACGGTTTGACCATCTTTATCTTGTAATACGTAAGAGCGTGTTCCATGAAGTACACCAGGTGAACCACCTGAAATAGTTGCGGCATGCAAGCCAGTTTCAAGTCCACTACCGCCAGCTTCAAATCCAATCAATCGAACTGATTTATCATCAATAAAAGGGTGAAATATTCCTATTGCATTTGATCCACCACCAACACATGCCAAAACTGCATCTGGTAATTTTCCGGTTAACTCTAGAACTTGTGACCGTGCCTCAACCCCAATAATTCTTTGAAAATCTCGCACCATAGTTGGAAATGGATGTGGTCCAGCAACGGTACCTAATAAATAATGCGTGGTATCAACATTTGTAACCCAATCCCGCATTGCTTCATTGATCGCATCTTTTAGTGTTTTAGAGCCTTGCGTAACTGGAACTACTGTTGCACCTAATAACTTCATTCGAGCAACATTTAATGCTTGCCTCTTGGTGTCTGCTTCGCCCATGTAAACAACGCACTCCAAACCAAACAACGCTGCCGCTGTTGCTGATGCAACGCCATGTTGACCGGCACCAGTTTCAGCAATAATTCTTTTCTTACCCATACGCTTTGTTAAAAGTGCTTGTCCTAACACATTATTGATTTTGTGACTACCCGTATGATTTAAATCTTCTCGCTTTAACAATATTCGAGCGCCGCCTGCATGCTCGGCAAATCTCTTAGCCTCCGTTAAAATGCTAGGTCGACCAGTGTATGTTCTATGTAATTCAGCTAATTCTGATTGAAACTTTGGATCAGATTGAGCAGAAATATGAGCAGCCGATAATTCATCCAATGCTGCAATTAAGGCTTCTGGAACAAATCTTCCACCATACGGGCCAAAATGGCCAAGTAAAGTTGACTCAATTCCGGTAATTATCTTGTCGCTAGCCATGGTGAGAGTTTATAAGATTTCTACCGATTAAGAAGTTCTTTTACGGTATGAACTGGGTTACCCGCCTTAACCAAAGCTTCTCCAATTAACACCGCCTTAGCGCCTAATTCTTGAACGGATAGGACCTGAGAACGACTACTTATACCCGATTCAGCCACCTTTAAAACAGATCGCGGGAGTTGAGGCAAAATTAATTGAAAATTACTTTCATCAACCTCCAATGTTTTTAAGTTCCGACTATTAACACCAATAATTTTTGAGCCAATTTCTAATGCAATCTCAGCTTCTTTTAAATCGTGTACTTCAACCAAAACATCCATCCCTAACTCAACTGCTAATTGATAAAAATCAACTAACTGTGACTTTGAAAGCCCAGCCACTATTAGCAGTATTAAGTCTGAACCAATAATTCTAGATTCAAAAACTTGAAACTCTGTAACTATAAAATCTTTACGTAAAATTGGTAAATTAACCGCTGATCTGATCGAAGTTAAATCAGAAATTTTACCTTTAAATCTGCGCTCCTCAGTAAGAACACTAATTACATCAGCTCCGCCATTCTGGTAGTCCAAAGCAAGGGAAACTGGATCTGTAATTACAGATAGATCACCCTTGCTTGGCGAGGAACGTTTAACCTCTGCTATTAGCCGCATGCCTTCTTTATTAAGTGCCTGAAAGGCATTTCTAAGTTCTGGTGCTCCATCAATTTGCTCTCTAAGTTGAGATATCGGCACTTTACGGCGTTCGACATCTTCAAGTACGCCTTCAATTATTGCTGAAAGTACATTTGATTCACTCATCAGTGGGATCAATCCCTTCTGAAAGTGATCCCCAGGCATCTAAGGGTTTACGTGAATACTTTTTAGAATTTATTCGCTTATTGAACTTGATCAATAAATATGTCAGTAGCGCAACAAAAAGTAAACTAAGTAAAATAGATGATTTCATTATAAAGACACCATACTATTTGCTGTTGCTATAGCTCCCAGAACTGCAGCCGCCTTATTTAAGCATTCTTGATTCTCAGAAACTGGATTAGAGTCAGCTACAATCCCAGCTCCAGCTTGTACGTAAGCAATTCCATCCTTAATAACTGCAGTTCTAATTGCAATGCATGTGTCTATATTTCCAGTAAAATCTAAGTAACCAATTGTCCCGCCATATATGCCACGTCTAGTAGGTTCATTCTCTTCGATAATCTCCATAGCCCTTGGCTTAGGCGCACCAGACAATGTTCCTGCTGGAAATACTGCAAACAAAGCTTCGATTGGTGCTATTTTCGTAGCTAATTTACCAACTACTGTCGAAACAATATGCATAACATGTGAGTATCGTTCAATTTGCATAAACTCAGTGACTTCAACTGTTCCGGCTTGGCAAACTCTACCCAAATCATTTCGACCAAGATCAACAAGCATTAAATGTTCGGCTCTTTCTTTTGGATCCAGAAGCAATTCTTGAGCTGACTTTTCATCAGTTGCTATATCTTCGCTTCTTGCCCGTGTGCCAGCAATAGGATGAATCATCACTTGGTCACCAGTGACTTTTACCAACGCTTCCGGGCTTGAACCAACTACTGATAATCCGTTCGCGAAGCGAAACAAATACATATAAGGGCTTGGATTTTGCTCGCGTAACACTCGATAAAGATCAAAAGGGTCTGCTGTAGCTGACATAGAAAATCTCTGGGATAAAACAACTTGAAATGCTTCTCCAGATTTTATCTCTTCCTTAATTAGTTCAACTTTACTTATATAACTTTCATTATCTGTATTACGCCTAAAATCAGGTACAACTCGCTCTGGAATTTTTGTTAGATTAAGATCTGGAATGCTTAAATTTAGTTCCATTTCATCTAATCTAAAAATGGCATTTTCATACGCCAAGTCCACTCGATCAGGACTTCCATCCCAATTGATTGCATTCGCAATTAACGTGACAACACCTTCTTTATGATCATAAACAGCCAAGTCAGATGTGAGCATCATCGCAATCTCTGGGATATCTACATCACTTAAAGCTAAATTTGGTAACTTCTCAAGTCGGCGAACAATTTCATAACCCAAATAACCAACAAGTCCGCCTGTAAGTGGTGGCAAGCCATCGAGTTTTGGGGATCGTAAATGTTTTGTAGAAATTCTTAGTGCCGATAATGGATCAATTCCAGTCGGAGCACCAGCAGGCATTACCCCTTCCCAAATAGCTAAACCATTTGCTTCAGTAAGAGTTGCTTCACTGTTGACACCAATGAATGAGTACCTGGACCAAACGCCAGCTTCTGCGGACTCCAGTAAAAATGTTCCGCTCCTATGTGAGGCTAACTTATTATAAATTGAAAGTGGTGACTGATTTTTTATACTTAGCTTTCTGGCAACTGGAATGACATTAAACTCTTTCGCATATTCACGAAATGAGTTAAGAGAGATCAATGCCTTTTCCACTTGCCTATTCTGCCGTAATTGAACAGAACCCTGCGCCGATTATTCAGAACAAGCGTCGAGTGCCGCATTTAAATCAACCGCACCGACATATAGCGCCTGCCCAACTATCACACCTTCTACACCTAAGTGTCGCAAATCATCAATGTCTGAAATTTTTCCAACCCCACCGCTTGCAATAATAGAAGCATCTGTTCGTTCTAAAATCTTTTGAATCAAATTGAGGTTTGGACCAGTTAGTGCTCCATCTGCTGAATTGTCAGTGACTACATACCTTTTACATCCAACATCATTTAGTATCGATAAGAAATCAAAAACATTTCCAAGTACTTCACCGCTACCTCTTGCAATCAATACCTCATTACTGACATCTAAGCTAACTGAGATGCGATCACCATGAGCACTAAGAACTTTTTTAACCCATTCAATATCTAATAGGGATGACGTTGCAAGATTTATTCGCTTAGCGCTTGTAGAAAGTGCAGAATCAAGAGCATCTTGATCAGCGATACCGCCAGAAAGCTGGATTGGTATTTGAATCTTTCTAATTAGTTCTTTAATCATCTCCCGGTTATTGCCGCTTCTAAATGCTGCATTTATATCAACAAGGTGAATCCATTTTGCCCCCGCTGCAATAAAATCATTTATTACCTCAGATGGTTGGCCGTAATCCTTAATTGAATCTATATTTGATTTATTTAGCCTAACTGCGAGTCCATCCTTAATATCAACTGCCGGCAGAAGATCAATCTTTTTTAACCCCATTAAAGCACTAGACAATCTGGCCCTAGTACAGTTTTTAGATCTGCACTTAAACTTGGCGATGAAGTAACTTTTAGAGCCTCATCTAATTTAAGAACGGTTTTTTTCTCGCCATCGACTAGCCGCAGATGAACCTCTCTTGCACCTGGATGTGAACGCAAAATCTCATTCATTCGATCTATTACTGGAGGTGTGCAGCGCGACATCTCCATAGAAATAATTAATGGACCAGTTGGTACTTGCTTCAAATCGGGCAAGGTTAAATCAAGGGCTGAAATTCTAGGCTGTTCCTCTCGTTTATCAACTCGACCACGAATTGCAACAATTCGATCCTCTACTAAGTTAACGCCATGGGCTGCATAAGCATTAGAGAAAAATAAAACATCAACTGCTCCCTCTAAATCTTCAACAGTGACAATCGCCCAAGGTGTTCCTTGCTTTGAAACTTTACGTTGTATTTGAGTAATTAAACCACCAATAGTAATTATTTGATCATGAGCGACCTCAGGAATTTGGCTTATTGAAAAATCAGCCACTGAACGTAAAACATGTTCGACACCTAGAAGTGGGTGGTCTGAAACATATAGTCCTAACATCTCCCTCTCGTACCCAAGCAACATCATTTTTTCCCATTCAATATTTGGGATTTCAAGCACAACTCCATTGATGCTAGAAGTGGCATTTGCCGCACCAAATAAGTCAAACTGACCAATTGACTCTGCCCGCTTGGCTTCCGATACAACATCTAAAGCTTCTAGGAACACCATCATTAAACCACGTCGGGAATGGCTTAAGGAATCAAATGCACCAGCTTTAATCAATGATTCAATACTCTTTTTATTGCATACGATAGCGTCAACTTTTGATAAGAAATCTCCAAAATTTTCATAGCGCCCTTTTATCTTCCGATTGTTGATTATTGAAGCAACAACATTTTCGCCAACATTTCTTATAGCAGTTAAGCCGAATCTAATATCACTTCCAATTGGTGTGTACTCCGAATCTGATTCATTTACATCAGGTGGAAGAACCTTAATACCCATTCGGCGACACTCATTTAAGTAGAGAGCACTCTTATCTTTATCATCACGAACACTAGTTAGAAGCGCAGCCATATATTCTGCTGGATAGTTAGCTTTCAGATATGCAGTCCAAAATGAAAGTAAGCCATAACCGGCGCTATGAGCCCTATTGAATGCATAATCAGAGAATGGGATTAGTGTTTGCCATAATTTTTCTACAGCATCCTCAGAAAAACCATTCGCCTTCATTCCGCTTTCAAAATGAACTTTTTCCTTGTCCAAAATCTTCTTATCCTTTTTGCCCATAGCTTTACGGAGCAAATCTGCTCGCCCTAAAGTAAAGCCAGCTACTTTGCGAGCAATCGCTAATACCTGCTCCTGATAAACAATTAATCCATATGTATCTTTCAATATTTCATTTAATGGTTTATCTAATTCAGGATGAATCGCAACTGGAACCTTGCGGCCATTTTTGTAATCAGCGTACTTATTATGTGAATCTTCACCCATTGGTCCTGGACGATAAAGTGCAATCACGGCTGCAATGTCCTCAAAGCTATCTGGTGCCATAGAGCGCAGCAGTGACCTAATCGGCGCGCTATCTAACTGAAATACACCTAGAGTGTCTCCTCTTGATAGCAACTCAAAAGTTTTCTTATCAGATAAAGGCAAGGTTTCTAATACCACTTTCTTACCTAAGTTCTTCTCGATATTTAATAAACAATCATCCAAAACAGATAAGTTCCGGAGCCCTAAGAAGTCCATCTTTAATAATCCAGTGGCTTCACATGCTCCCATATCAAACTGCGTAATGATCGCACCGTCTGAATCTCTGCGATGGATTGGAATAACATCTAGCAACGGCTCTTTACTTAAAATTACTCCAGCTGCATGGACTCCCCATTGTCGCTTTAATCCCTCAATTCCAAGTGCGGTATCTACTATTTTTTTTGAATCAGAATCACTCTCATATAGGTTACGAAATTCAGATGCTTCGCCGTAGCGATCATCATCCATATCAAATACTCCACTAAGTGAAATATCCTTGCCCATGACTGAAGGTGGAAGAGATTTAGTCAATCTCTCACCCAATGCATATGGGTAACCAAGAACTCTAGTTGAATCTTTAATTGCCTGCTTTGACTTAATTGTTCCGTAGGTAATTATCTGCGCAACTCGATCATCTCCATATTTTGCCGTTGCATATGCAATCATTTCTGATCTACGTCGCTCATCAAAATCTAAATCTATATCTGGCATTGAAATACGCTCTGGGTTTAAGAATCGCTCAAACAATAAATTAAATTTAATTGGGTCAAGGCCGGTAACGCCAAGAGCATATGAAACTAGTGAACCGGCAGCAGAGCCACGACCTGGGCCAACGCGAATTCCAACTTTTCGAGCGTGATCACAAAGATCTGCAACAACTAAGAAGTATCCGGGGAAACCCATTTTTATCATTACATCCAACTCGAAGTTGAGTCGCTCTTGGTACTCCAGTGGTACTTGATTACCCATTTTTTCAACTAAACCTTCATTGGCCAATTTTATTAACCAACTATCTTCCGTTTGTCCTTGCGGTACTGGGAATCTTGGTAGCAAATTCTCACCTTCGCGCATAGTTGTGTCACATCGCTCAGCGATAAGTAAGGTGTTATCGCAAGCTATTGGAAAATCTTTGAACAACTCACGCATCTGCTTTGCGCTCTTCAGATAAAACTCTGAGTTCTCAAATTTAAATCTTTTTGGATCAGCAATAGTTGACCCGGATTGAATACAAAGTAAAACCTCGTGAGCTGCTGCATCTTCATGATGGGTATAGTGAAGGTCATTTGTAGCAAGTTGGGGAAGGTTTAGTTCTTTACCTAATTTTATCAAATCTGCAAAACCTCTTTGTTCGATCTCAATTGAGTGATCCATAATTTCCAGAAAGAAATTATCTGGGCCGAAAATATCTCTTAAGTCGCTAGCCGCTTTTAGCGCCTCTTTGTACCCACCCATGCGTAACCTTGTTTGTATTTCGCCGCCTGCGCAACCGGTAGTACCAATAATTCCCTTTGAATACTTTGCGAGTAACTCTCGATCTACTCTTGGCTTATAGTAAAAACCTTCAAGGGAAGCTAATGACGAGAGCTTAAACAAATTTGATAGCCCTTCATTATTTTCTGCCAGCAAGGTCATATGCGTATAGGCACCGCCGCCTGAGACATCATCTTCCCCGCCTTCTGCCCATTTGACTCTTCTCTTATCAAATCTTGACTCTGGTGCAACATAAGCTTCAATTCCAATAATTGGTTTAACACCTGCTGCTTTAGCGGTTTTATGGAATTCAAATGCTCCGAATACATTTCCGTGATCTGTCATGGCGATTGCTGGCATTTGCTGACGGGCAACCTCTGCAACTAGTTCAGAGATTTTTGCAGCTCCATCAAGCATTGAGTACTCCGTGTGCACATGCAGGTGCACAAAATTTTCCGAGTTCTTCTGGTTGCTGGTTTCGTTAGGCATGGATGGTGAGATTACTACTGACCTTAATTACTAGCGGGCAATATCTGAAAGGAGCGTAAGTGAGCGTGTCAGATCCTCTGGATACTCAGAATTAAAGGAGAGACGCTCACCACTGCCAGGGTGGGTAAAACCAAGTTGTTTTGCATGAAGCCATGGCCTGCTTATCTTTAACCTTTGGGCCAGTGCTGGATCTGAGCCATAAGTTAGATCACCAACTAATGGGTGATGCAGTGCTGAGAAATGAACTCTAATCTGATGTGTCCGACCTGTTTCAAGCTCAATCTCAAGCAGAGTTACTGCTGGAAAAACTTCTAACGTTTTATAGTGCGTGATACTTGGTTTTCCATTGGCAACTACCGCAAAACGATAATCCTCACGAGGATGGCGATCAATCGGTGCATCAATTGTCCCAACAGTTGGATCCATGTGTCCTTGGACAAGAGCATGATAAACCTTTGAAACTGTTCGATCCCTAAACTGATCTTTTAAATTTGAGTAAGCAATCTCATTTTTAGCGACAACCATCAAGCCCGATGTTCCAACATCTAATCTATGCACCACACCTTGCCGTTCGGCCGCACCCGATGTGGAAAGTTGATAGCCGGCAGCAAATATTGCACCCACCACTGTTGCCCCTTGCCAACCTGGACTCGGATGAGCTGCAATACCTACTGGCTTATCAATAACAATTAAGTACTCATCATCGTAAACAACCTTAAGGCCATCTATTGGTGTAGCAGTTAATTTAGCTTCTCTTTTTGCGGCAGGCATTAATATCTCGATTAGATCTCCCGTTGTTACTCGATCAGATTTACCAACTATCTTTCCTAATTTAGATATTTCCTCTGCCTCTATCAAGCCCACAATCACATTTCTGGACAATCCCAATAATCTCGAAAGGGCTGCATCTACTCGCTCTTGATTTAATCCCTCTGGGATAGAAAGGCTTCTTCTTTCTCTCTCACTCATGCTTCACCTTTGCCTTTATTGAATGGAGTATTTTTCCAACTTAACAATGTAATAAGTATCGCAGCGCAGACTACTGCCATATCTGCAAGATTAAATATTGGCCACTTGGGTATCTGAATCCAATCTACTACCTCACCCTGCAATCCCCCCGGTGAGCGAAAAATACGATCAGATAGATTGCCAAAAATTCCACCTAACGCCAGTCCTAAAGCAATTGCCCACCATTTAGATCTAACGCTGCGAGCAAAGTAAAAAATTACTGCAGTAATTATGATTGAAAAACTAGACAAAAATATTGTGCCACTTGAAGCAAGGCTAAATGCTGCTCCAGAGTTAAACGCTAACCTAAGCTGCAAGAGTGAGCCAATAATTTGCTTTGGTTCATTTGATAAGTGCTCAATCGCAAGTAACTTTGTAAAGTAGTCTGCAGCAAAAACTAATAAAGCGGTGGCCGCTAACTGCTTCCGCTGAAGGTAGTTCAGCGTCTCTCCTCTTTCTGCTTACAAACCATACATAGTGTTGCTCTTGGAAAAACCTGCAATCTTGCTTTACCAACAAAGTTGCTGCACTCCTCGCACTTGCCATAACTCTTATTATCAATTCGCTCGAGTGCCCGTTCAGTTTGCTGCACCATATCCCTTGCATTGTAAACAAGTGACATTTCATGCTCGCGCTCAAATGTTTTAGCACCAGCATCAGCTTGATCGTCACCAGCACCTACACCTGCTGCTTCAACCAAATCTTCCATTTCTGCTTCAGCAATTTCTAATTCTTTCCGTAGCCTTACTAAATCTTTAGATAATTCGGCCTTAATACTTTTTAGCTCAGTCGCATTCCATGCTATTTCACTTGCCTGAACTACTAATGGCGCAGGTGCACTTTTAATTGGCTTGAGTGCTGCTGCCTTTTTTGACTTTATTACAGGCTTTGGAGGTGGCAGCATAACTAAGCGACGTTCCTCAATAATGGGAGCAGCATTTGCATTTGGCATTGTTGAAGTCACTGAAATTGTCGTTGATGACCCAGATGTTGAGGTTTGCAACTTTGCCGGAAATGGTTTTCCTGGAGCTTTCTTGCCAATAGCTTTTTTAGCTAGCTTTGGCTTGACGATATTTGGCGAACGCTTTGCAGTTTTCTTAGCAATCGGTTTTTTTGCAACAGCTTTTTTCACCGGTTTTTTCGCCGCTGATTTAACTGGCTTTTTTACCGATGGTTTACTGCTTTTCTTTGCGGTTTTTTTAAATAACTTACGAATGGCCACGATACCCCCTGGAGGGGCAAAGGTTATGGCTTGTCGGAACTAATTACCAACCGCCACCCCAATACGTAATGAAGTCGATTAAAAGGTAGCAAACCCGCGTTAGAATGCGGGGTGGATATGAACGAGAATCGCAGAATAAAGAGCTTATCCGCGCAAATAGATCTGCCAAAAATGGAATCTAACATTTTGGATTTTTGGACTCAAAATCATATATTTGAGAAATCAATTGCAAATCGCAACGGCGCGCCACGTTGGAGTTTTTATGAAGGGCCACCAACGGCTAATGGAAAACCTGGAACGCATCATATTGAAGCTCGTGTCTTCAAGGATTTATTTCCTCGCTTTCAAACAATGAAAGGAAAGCAGGTAATTAGAAAAGCCGGATGGGATTGCCACGGCTTACCAGTTGAGATTGCGGTTGAAAAAGAGTTGGGCTTTACAGGTAAAGCAGATATTGAAAAGTATGGTGTTGCTGCCTTCAATGATAAGTGTCGAGAATCTGTACAGCGACATGTTGGTGAATTTACAGATATGACTAAACGCATGGGTTTCTGGGTTGATTTTGATGAGGCCTATTGGACTATGTCGCCAGAATATATTGAAAGTGTCTGGTGGTCACTGCAGCAAATATGGAATAAAGGTTTGCTAGTTCAAGATCACCGCGTTGCTCCTTATTGTCCGAGATGTGGGACGGGTTTGTCCGATCACGAACTAGCACAGGGGTATGAAACTATAAAAGATCCTTCAGTTTTTGTTAGGTTTCCGGCAACCTCTGGCAAGTTATCTGAATTAAAAGCTTCACTCTTAGTCTGGACTACTACTCCTTGGACCTTAGTTGCCAATACGGCAGTTGCAGTAAATCCAAAGGTTGAGTACCAAGTAATTGAAATTGTAAATGAAGAAAAAACTGAGCGGTTAGTAGTTGCTGCAGATCTAGCATCAGTGTTAGGTGATGAGCGCAAAGTAATTGCAACTTTTAAAGGGTCTGAACTTGAGCACACCAAATACTCAAGACCTTTTGATTATATTGAGATTAATGATGCTCACTATGTGGTTTTAGCAGAGTACGTAACAGTAGAAGATGGAACTGGGCTCGTGCATCAGTCCCCCGCTTTTGGTGCTGATGATTTAGAGGTTTGTCGCAAATACAACTTGCCTGTAGTTAACCCAATTAATCCAGATGGACATTTTCAAAAGGAAGTACCTCTAGTTGGTGGAGTATTTTTCAAAGATGCAGATAAGGCGTTGATCAAGGAGCTTAAGTCACGTAATTTAATGTTTAAGAGTCTGCAATTTGAACACTCATATCCACATTGCTGGCGTTGTCATACAGCTTTAATGTACTACGCTCAACCTTCCTGGTATATCAAAACTACTTTGATCAAAGAAGAACTGCTTAGGGAAAATTTAAAAACTGATTGGCACCCTGAGACAATTAAAACTGGCAGATATGGTGACTGGTTAAACAACAACATCGACTGGGCCGTCTCACGTAATCGATATTGGGGCACACCACTACCAATCTGGCGATGTGAAAATAAGCATGAGATCTGTATTGGATCCTTGGCTGAGTTAGGTAAATTGGCTGGAAAAGAATTGAGTAAATTGGATCCTCATCGACCATTTGTAGATGACATTAAATTTAAATGTGATAAATGTGATGCAACCATGGAAAGAATTCCAGAGGTCATTGATTGTTGGTATGACTCCGGGGCAATGCCATTCGCGCAATGGGGGTACCCGCACCGATCCGGATCTGAAAAAGATTTTAAAGATGCTTACCCTGCTGATTTTATTTGTGAAGCGATTGATCAAACTCGGGGCTGGTTCTATACATTAATGACTATTGGTACCTTAGTTTTTGATAAGTCCTCATATAAAACTGTTTTATGTTTGGGTCACATCTTAGATAAAGATGGTAGAAAAATGAGCAAGCACCTAGGTAATGTGCTTGAACCAATGCCGCTCATGAATCAGCATGGTGCAGATGCTGTTCGTTGGTACATGTTGGCAGCTGGTTCACCTTGGAGTGCTAGAAGAGTTGGCCACGATGCAATATCAGATGTAGTTAGAAAAACATTACTAACCTATTGGAATACCATCTCATTCTTCACGCTTTATGCAAATGCTGCAGATTTTAAAGTCACTTCATTACCTAAAGATCTAACTTTAATGGATCGGTGGATTCTTTCAGAGGTCAATAAACTAATCAGTGGTGTGGATGTAGCACTTGAAAATTTTGACTCTCAAACGGCTGGAACACTACTTGCCGAGTTCATTGATGATCTGTCTAACTGGTATGTACGCCGATCAAGACGACGCTTCTGGGATGGTGATTTAGTTGCACTAAATACACTTTACTTCTGCTTAAAGCAGTTAACTCTTTTACTTGCACCGATGGTTCCATTTATCTCAGAACATGTATGGCAGACTCTTGTTAAAGAGGCAGAAGAATCTCAAGTTGAATCTGTCCATTTAGCTACTTTCCCAAAAATTGATAGCTCGATGATTGATAGCAACCTATCCAGTGCTGTTTCACTTTCTCGCAGGCTTGTTGAACTAGGACGAGCAGCAAGGGCGGAGTCTGGGGTAAAAATTCGCCAACCGCTTTCTCGTGCTCTAGTTTCTGCGCCTGGTTGGGAACAAATCTCAGAGGAGATAAAAACTCACATTGCTGAAGAATTAAATATATTGGCCCTAGATGGTATTCATGCTGCTGGATCGGACTTGGTTGATATTTCAGTTAAAGCGAATTTCCGAACACTTGGTACAAAATTTGGTGCCAATGTTCAAGAGATATCAAAGGCAATTGCCAGCGCTGATGCGACCCTCATGGTTAAAGAGCTTAGAAAAAATAAATTATTTTCACTACAGGTCGAAATTTCTGGTGAAAAGAATAGTATTGAAATTGAGATTGAAGATCTAGTCATAACTGAAACACCCCAAACAGGTTGGTCAGTTGCATCTCATGCTGGTGAAAGTTTGGCGTTAGACCTCACGCTCAGCCCGGATTTAATTAGGGCTGGTTTAGTGCGTGAAGTTATCCGTGCAATTCAAGAGGAGCGGAAAAATATTGGCTTAGATATCAGTGACCGAATTGTTGTTAATTGGAATGCTCCAGCAGAGTTGGCAGATGCCATCTTGTCGGCGATAGCAGAGATCAGTTCTGAAGTTCTGGCGACAAAGATGGATCGGGTAGTTTCGCAGAGCTCAACTAGTAATGAACTTGGCTTATGGCTTGAATTGAATAAGAATTAAATTAAAGAATAAATACAATACGCATTAATAGCTGGACAACTACAAATACAACTATAAAAGATAGATCCAGAGCTACACCACCAAGTCTTAGCGGTGGTACAAATTGCCTGACAAATGCTAATGGCTTGTCAGTTATGGTGTAAATCAATTCAGCAATCGCAAGAACTAAACCAGTAGGGCGCCAGTTTGGTGAAAAAATTCGTATATAATCTAAAATCAATCGTCCAATCAAAGAAAGCAAAAAAAGATTAAGTGCCCAGTAAATTAGGCTAGTAATTGCGCCCATCTATAAATTGTTTGATCAGCTCTGATTAAAAAAACTTGCTTGCGCTGCTGAATTCTTATCTTCAACACTCACTGAAACATTTGGTGGAGTTAATAAAAATACCTTTGGAGTTACTCTTTCAATACTGCCATGATGGCCAAAAACTAATCCAGAAGCAAAGTCAACTAAACGTTTACGCTCTGTCTCTTCCATATCGCTTAGATTCATTATCACCGGCTTGCCTTCACGGTAATGCTCACCAATCAACCGAGCCTCACTATAAGTTCTTGGTGTTAAAGAAATAATATGATCCATAATTTTATTTGAATCAGCGTGTGGGAATACCTCAACATTAGATTTGGATACTGGCTTTGAGTTTGCCCGGACTAAACGTGGTGCGCGTTCAGTTAATTGGTCATTTCCATGATCCAACTCTTCCTCGTCCATAAGGCCGAGGTAACCTGCAACCCGCTTAAATGCACTAGCCATAGGTCAAGGTTATGCGATGGAGGCTCTGTTACCGAGGATTGAACTGCCAATTCTTATATGTGTCGCGCCATACTCAATCGCTGTTTCATAGTCACCGCTCATCCCAATTGAAAGAGATTTAGCAGTAGGAAATGAGGTCAAAAAAACTTCCCTTATTTTTGCTAAGTTGGCAAATGCCAGCTCGGCAGCCATATCTAATGGTGCGACAGCCATTAGGCCTTGCATTGATATCCCTGGTAATTCAGATACCTGTGTGGCCATTTTAATCAATTCATCCGGTTCTACTCCTGCCCTATTTTTAGAAGTTTTATCAAGTGAAACTTGAATAAAAATTGGCATTTTTGCATCCCCAATAAGCTGTGAAATTAGTTGTGCGTAACGCAACTGATCAACCGAGTGGATACAACTTGCCCAAGATGTTATTGATTTCAATTTGTTGCTTTGAATCTGGCCTTGAAAATGCCATCTAATATCTTTAGGTAGGTTAGTAACTTTTTTGCTCGCCTCTTGATCACGATTTTCACCAAAGTCACGAAGCCCAAGTTGATAAAGATTCTCAATATCTGAGGTTGGAAATGTTTTAGTTACCGTAATTAAAGTTATCTCATCAACTGATCTGCTTGCTTTTTTGGCTGCGATATTTATCCGTTGATTAACCTCGGCTAGATTATTGGTTAATTCCATAGCTCGGCTCATAAACTTATGACCCCAACCTGTCGACCTGCCTCACCATAGGCACGGTGTGAAAAGTAATTTACGTTCTCCTTAGTGCAAATTCCTAAATTTTTTAACTCAATTCCCTTAAGTTGATCGGCAAGTCCAGCAAAAAGATTTAGGTGATTAGTTTTTCCAGCAGTGGCTGGGTAATCTTTCGTAATTTCACCAAACATCTGTGGATCAACCTCGTAACAATTGCCGCAAATATGTGGACCAACTACCCCAGAGATCTGCTCTGCTCCTAGTTTCTTCATCTCTACTATGGCATTAACCGCAACTTGATTCAGTAAACCTTTTCGACCAACGTGAACTGCTGCAACTACATTTTTAGAAAGTAACAAAAGTGGCATGCAATCGGCAACTTGAACCGCAAGGGCTACATTGGCTTGGTTGGTAACCAATCCATCTGATTCATATACAGATATATCTGCCTCAGATTTATTCGTAATTACCACAATCTGATTACCATGTGATTGATTCATAAAGTTAAGCTGGGTGCCAATCAATCTAGATAGATTAATAGCCTTATCTGAGTTTTTCGGATGATCTAGAGAGCCAAAATGTCGTGAAGTAAAAAGCAGACGTGCCATCTGACTTACTATCGCATAAAATCAGGGATATCGATCTCATCTTCTGCGACTAGCTCTTCAAAAGTGATTCTCCTGCGCGGACGATCAGCACCATCAACACTTAAATCAAGTGCAACAGCGATTGGATCATTTGCAGCAATTGGATCTGCTTCACCACTGATTGTGGCAGCATTAATAACCGGCATTAGTACTCGCTTGGGTTGTCCGCCATCGAATCCGGCCGCGATTACAGTAACTCGCACTTCATCGCCAAGGGCGTCATCAATTACAGTTCCATAAATAATATTTGCATCTGGATGAGCAGATTGGGCAACTAACTCAGCTGCCTCAGATATTTCAAATAAGCCCAGATCAGAACCACCAGCAATTGAGAGTAGAACGCCATGAGCACCGTCAATTGAGGCCTCAAGAAGTGGACTAGAAATAGCTAACTCTGCTGCACGGATAGATCTTGCTTCACCTCTTGCTGAACCAATTCCCATTAATGCCGAACCAGCTCCGGCCATAACACTTTTCACATCAGCAAAATCTAGATTTATCAATCCCGGTGTAGTAATCAAATCTGTAATGCCCTGTACTCCAGATAACAAAACTTGATCAGCAGTTCTAAAAGCTTCTAGAGCGCTAATAGAGCGATCTGAAATTGCTAACAGTCGATCATTTGGAATTACAATTAATGTATCAACTTCAGTTCTTAAATTTTCAATTCCTTCTTCTGCTTGGGCAGTACGTCGCTTACCTTCAAATGTAAATGGTTTTGTAACTACACCAACGGTTAATGCACCAAGATCTTTTGCAACTTTTGCAACTATAGGAGCGCCACCAGTACCAGTTCCGCCACCTTCACCTGCGGTAACAAAAACCATATCCGCGCCACGAAGTACCTCTTCAATTTCATCAATATGATCAAGTGCTGCTTGTCGACCAATTTCTGGCGCAGCTCCTGCACCTAGTCCTCTTGTTAATTTTCTACCAATATCTAATTTCACATCTGCATCTGACATTAACAATGCTTGTGCATCTGTATTGATCGCAATAAATTCAACACCTTTTAAACCAACATCAATCATGCGGTTAACTGCATTAACTCCGCCACCGCCGATACCAACAACTTTGATAACAGCTAAATAATTTTGCGGTGTTGCCACGTTGCGCCTCTTCCCTAGCCCTAACCCTCAACTTGAGAGTTAAAGTTATAGCTTTTCCGATTACGTAAAAGTAGGCACTACCGGCAACTCAATCAAACACCGACACGATATAAAGCAAGTAAATATTTTTGGCAAATTTGTCAAAGTTCTCAAAAAAAGTATGCAGATTTTAAATCAGTTTTTCGATCTATCAACTGACAATTGGTGAATCTGGTTGCGATAAATCTACCTGCTTAATTTGTTGATTTTCGGGCAGTTTTAACAGGGCTACTAGGACTTTTGATTTTTGTTCAATCTCATTAGCCCGACCCCAATTGATTCTTACCAGTCCTCCATTGATACGAGTACTCATCCAAATGTAACCAGATTTTGTGATCGAAATTAACTCAAGCTCATCAATTAGATACCCCAGATTACTGGGTATTTGCCTCAATAAAATAGCTGCCGAAGCCAAATCATCCTTATTATTCAAATCTGTGACTACCTGAGGCAATTTGTCCTGAATAGACAACTGTGATGGTGAAACCGGAGTAAATATGTTTCCCTCATTATCGAAATTTATAAAACTATTTTGTGATGAAGTAGCTTTTGCAATCGCTATTCGATCAATGATTGATATTGATACCTTCTTGCTGAACCAATCAATTGATACATCGCTACTAGACACCCAACTTAGTTGATTTAGCGATCGTTTGATAGAACGGGTATCGACCCTAGCCAATTGATCACCAATTTTTGGCTCAACTCCATTTCGAGAAAGGTTAGTTAAAATCAACTGCTCGGTTCCGGCATTATTGAACGAGATTTCCTTGACGGATAGAACTGAGGACCAACCCAACAAATACGCGCAGCAAGAAATAAACAGGATTACTAGAGTTGAAATAAAGTAATTCTTTACTCGCTTGCTTGGTTTAAAACCCATCAGATTTAGCGTTCGGTTAGTGCTTGAAGAATTGGTTCACTTAGCGAACTAACATCCCCCGCTCCTAATGTAATGATTACATCCCCACTCTTAGCCATTTGTACAATCTCAGAAACGACTTGGATCATAGAAGGTTCAAACTTAACTTGATCACTACTCATATTGCGAGCAATCATTAATGAAGAAACTCCAGCAATTGGATTCTCGCTCGCGGCATAGACCTCAAGTAAAAACGTATAATCTGCATTTGAAAGAGCCTCGCTAAATTGTTTTGAAAATGCTGCTGTACGGGAGTAACGATGTGGTTGAAAAATAACCAGGACTCTGCCACTTTGTGCAAGATTTTTAGCTGCAGTTAAAGTTGCGATTATCTCTGTCGGGTGATGTCCATAGTCATCAATAACCTTTATGCCAGATACCTCTCCCTTTAATTCAAATCTACGTCTTGTTCCAGTAAAGCTTTTAAGCCCGCTAAGTAATTTATCTTCAGGTGCCTTCAACATACTTGCCGCAGCAAAAGCAGCGAGGGCATTTAACAAGTTGTGCTTACCAACAACTGAAAGATTCAACTCTCCTACCTTGCGACCAGTACTTAATAGTGCTGCGCTGGATGAAGTAGGGGCAAGATGAATGCGCTCAATCCGAAAATCGTTGCTTTCTTCCTCACCATACAGCAGTACTTTTAAGTCCTTTCGCGTAATACGAGAAAGTAGATTTTTAACACCAGAATCATCACCACAAGCAACGAGAAATCCATTATCCTTGATTGAAGATATGAACTGCTCAAAAACTTCAAAAACTGCTTCTTCGTTAGCAAAATGATCAACATGATCTAACTCAACATTAGTTATAATTGCCCCTGTTGGCTTGTAAGCTAAAAATGATCCATCTGATTCATCAGCCTCTGCGATAAAAACTGATCCACTTCCACTGTGAGCATTTGTTCCGGCAGTATTAATAGTTCCTCCGATAGCAAATGATGGATCTACACCAGCAGCTTGCAGCGCTACAGTCAACATTGCGGTTGTAGTTGTCTTACCATGTGTGCCAGCAATAGCAATTGATGTTGAATCACTCATTAACCAAGCCAGGGCCTGCGCACGGGCGACTATTGGAATGCCTGCTTTTCTAGCTGCGATCAATTCTGGGTTACTTTCAGAAATAGCTGCTGAAATAATCACAATCTGTGCCGATGCTAAATTTTCTTCAGCATGTCCAATTTGTATTGATGCACCAAGTGCTTTAAGTGAGGTCAACATCGGCGAATCATTTTTGTCTGAGCCAGAAACTGTAAAACCCTTAGCTAGCATAATTCGAGCAATCCCACTCATGCCTGATCCACCAATGCCAATAAAGTGGATCTTAAGTTTTGCTAGTTCAACTATAGAATAATCAGATTTAGCGCTCATCTACTTATCAATTCAATTGCTGATTTTCCAATAATCTCACTAGCTGATAATTGATCAACCGGTGATCCTTTATACCCTTTGGCATTTCGCCAAATCTCATCCCAGTTACTTAGCAACCAGCCTGAATTAAACTTATTATCATCAATAACTATCGCTGCGCCATCTGATTGTAGATCCAGCGCATTCATTGATTGTTCGCCATTTCCGATTGGAAGTGGGATAAGCACTGCATATTTTCTAACTGCAGCTAACTCAGC
>CANHGU010000002.1 GCA_947460855.1 Candidatus Nanopelagicaceae bacterium
AATGATATTGCTATCTAATGTTGTAGAAGATGCAATTATTGGGCAAGAAAGTTTTGGTGGAATCGATATGGTTGTAAGGCGCAATGCCTTTGGCCGGCAGGTGGATTCATTTGAAACAGATTTAAAGTTTAAAGGAATTACAGATCCAGAAGTTCGAGCAGTGTTTATTAGAGCCCCTTGGGTTGAATCAGTTGGTGCAAATGTTGAGGTATTAGCTGAGATAACCGATGCAGCAGGCGCTAAACATCCAGTAGCAGTTCGCCAATCTCATTTGCTTGCCACCTCTTTTCATCCAGAGCTAACTGGTGATAATCGGGTACATAGATTTTTTGTTGAAAATGTTTGCCGTCAACCGGCAACCTTTTAAGGCATACGGGAGAAATAATGAGCGGCCACTCCAAATGGGCAACAACCAAACATAAGAAAGCGATAATTGATTCTCGTCGTGCTAAAAATTTTGCAAAGTTAATCAAAGCCATCGAGGTTTCGGCTAGGTCAGGCGGAGCTGATATCTCAGGCAATCCAACATTATTTGATGCAATTGCAAAGGCAAAGAAAAACTCAGTACCTGCTGACAATATCGATAGAGCAGTAAAGCGTGGAGCTGGTCTTGAAACTGGCGGTAAAGAGTGGGAAACCATTATGTATGAGGGGTATGCAGCGGGCGGAGTTGCACTCTTAATTGAGTGTTTATCTGACAACCGAAATCGAGCAGCATCTGATGTAAGAGTTGCTGTCACTAGAAATGGTGGCAATATGGCAGACCCTGGATCGGTCTCTTATTTATTTAACCGTAAAGGTGTGGTTATAGTTTCAAAGCAAAATGGAAAAATTACTGAAGATAGTTTGCTTGAGGTTGTGCTTGATGCCGGCGCGGATGAGGTAAATGATTTAGGTGATTCCTTTGAAATCGTCGCCGAACCTTCTGATTTAGTAGCAGTACGTACATCACTACAAACCGCTGGTATTGACTACGACTCAGCTGAAACATCGTTTCTGCCAACAATGTCTATACCGTTAGATGCTGATTCAGCCAAAAAGGTCTTTGATTTAATTGAGGCAATCGAGGAGCTAGATGATGTGCAAAATGTTTACGGAAATTTTGACGTTTCAGATGAGGTAATGGCGAGCCTTAGTTAATAAGTATTTACCGCTGATTAGGCTTAACCAATGCGTGTTCTAGGTATTGACCCTGGTTTGACCAGATGTGGAATTGGAATTGTCGACTCAACTGGTCCACAAAAATTAGAGATGGTTGGTGTTGGTGTAATCAAAACAGACCCAGAGGCAGCACTTGAATTTAGATTACTTGAACTAGAAAAAGAGATTTCTAAGTGGATAAATAAATATGAACCTGACGTAATCGCAGTTGAGCGAGTTTTTTCTCAATTAAATGTTAAAACTGCAATGGCGACTGGCCAAGCAGCTGGTGTGGCGCTTTTATTGGCGGCAAAAGCAGGGATTCCGGTAGTAATGCATACACCAAGTGAGGTTAAAGCCGCGGTGACTGGCTCTGGTCGAGCAGATAAGAAACAAGTAGCCAATATGGTCAAACGGTTGCTCAAATTAAAGGAAATGCCTAAACCAGTAGATAGTACCGATGCCTTAGCCCTTGCGATCTGCCATCATTGGCGAGGAGTGGGCAATGCTCGACTAGCAACAGCAAAGAAAAAGGCGATTAAGAAGCGATGATAAGTTCAATAACAGGAACAGTTAAATCCTCATCTGTTAATTCAATTGTGGTTGAAGTTGGCGGCGTTGGCGTATTACTTCAGGTTCCAGCCAGAGTTGCCTCTTCAGTGGCCTTAGGCAATTCAGTAAGTTTCCATACTTACTTAATTGTTCGTGAGGATGCGTTAACTCTTTATGGTTTTACTGAAATTAGTGAGAGAGATTTTTTTGAATTACTTTTATCAGTTACAGGTGTTGGACCAAAGGTAGCTCAATCTATTTTAGCCAGCAGTGATGCCTCGATAATCGCATCAGCAATTCTTACTGCTAATCATAAATTACTAGAGTCTGTTCCAGGTTTAGGGAAAAAGGGTGCACAACGGCTAGTGCTTGAGCTTAAAGATAAGGTTGGTGGATTCGCAGGTGGAGTTAGCCAAGTGAATTTATCAATTACTAATCAGGTTGAAAACGCTTTACAAGGATTGGGGTACTCAGCCAAAGAAGCAGCACTAATGGTTGCTCAGATATCTAGTAATCATAAAATAGATAAGTTAGAACTATCAGAAATCTTAAAGTTAGCACTTAAATCTGGAGCAAAGTAGTGATGAGCGATCGCATAGTTGACCAGGGTTCAGATGATGCTGAGCGAGTGGCGGAGTTAGCTCTTAGACCAAAGAATTTAAATGAGTTCGTTGGACAATCTAGGGTAAGAGATCAATTAAATCTATTGCTTGTTGCTGCAAAAGAGCGTAAATCTTGTGCGGATCATATTTTGTTTTCTGGTCCACCCGGATTAGGAAAGACAACACTTGCCATGATTGTCGCCTCGGAAATGGATGCACCTATAAGAATTACTTCAGGCCCGGCAATACAACATGCCGGTGATTTAGCCTCGATCCTTTCATCACTTGTTGAAGGTGAGATTTTATTTATAGATGAAATACACCGAATGTCTCGGCCTGCTGAGGAGATGTTGTATTTAGCGATGGAGGATTTCCGGGTAGATGTAATTGTCGGCAAGGGTGCTGGGGCAACATCAATTCCATTAGAGTTACCAACTTTCACATTAGTTGGCGCAACTACAAGAGCTGGATTACTGCCGAGTCCATTGCGAGATCGCTTTGGCTTTACCGCACAATTAGATTTTTATGAAGCCCAAGAGCTTGCTCAAATAATTAAACGTAGTTCAGATCTACTTGATATTTCCATAGATCAAACAGCAGTAGACGAAATCTCTTCTAGATCTCGTGGCACACCTCGCGTAGCCAATCGCTTATTACGCCGAGTTAGAGATTACGCCCAAGTTAATAAAGAGAAAGTTGTTTTATTAGAGCATGCTAAATCCGGCCTAAAAATATATGAGGTTGATGAGATTGGTTTAGATCGTCTTGATAAATCTGTTCTCAATGCATTAATTAAAAACTTTAATGGCGGGCCAGTTGGAGTTTCAACATTAGCTATGGCGGTCGGAGAGGAGATAGAAACTATTGAATCTCTAGCCGAACCATTCTTGGTAAGAATGGGGTTTTTAGCCAGAACACCCCGTGGCCGAGTTGCAACTGCAGCAGGTTGGGCACACCTTGGGATAAAGCCACCACTTTCTGCCCAGATCGGTACAGATGCCTCACTCTTTGATCAAGATCCTGATATTGCACAATAATTACTAAATCAACGCATAAATTTTGCTTGTTTTTTCTTGGATTTCTCAATAAACACACCTGCGCCTAGAATTACTCCTCATGTCTGCCAATAAAATTGCAAATACTCAATCTAAAGCGGTTCGAACAATTTCAATATTGTTACTCACAATTTTGGCATTTACCGGTGTTGCATTTGTGTTAGGTGCTACCTCATTCAAATTAGGACTTGATCTACAAGGTGGTACTAGCGTAACTCTGCAACCTCGAATTGAAGATGGCCAGACCGGAAAGGTTACTTCTGAAGCTATCGATCAAGCTGTTGCGATAATTCGCCAACGTGTTAACTCATTAGGTGTTGCCGAATCTGAAGTTTCTGCCCAAGGTACAGGTGTTAATCGCCAAATTATTATTTCAGTACCTGGTGAGACTGGTCGACGAATTGTTGATTTAGTTGGTCAAACTGCGGAGTTAAGATTTCGTCCAGTTCTAGCAGAGGGAGCAGGTGCTGCAACTTCAGTTACAGATGCCGCAAATGCAACTTTGCCAGCTGGTGTTACTCCAGAATTAAATGCTCAATTTGCAGCTCTTGATTGCACTAAACCGGAAAATCGCCAAGGCGGTAATAGTGGCAGCGAATCAGCAACAGTAATAAGTTGTGATCGAGGTGGTGTAAGTAAATTTATATTAGCTCCTGCTGAAGTTTTGGGCAGGCAAGTTAGTAAGGCATCTGCAGTAATTAACACACAAAGTGCATCAGGTTGGTATGTAGTTTTAGATTTCAATGGCGAAGGAACAACTAAGTTCGGAGCCATGACCTCAAGACTTACAGGTTTGCCAGCACCACAAAATCAGGCTGCAATTGTTCTTGATGGATTAGTTTATTCAGCACCGCGAATTAATGAGGCGATAAATGCAGGAACTGCACAAATTACCGGTAACTTCACTCAATTAGAAGCACAAGATCTTGCAAATGTATTGAAGTATGGCGCACTCCCACTTGCGTTTGATAGAGGTGAAGTTCAACAAATTTCACCTTCACTTGGAGCGGATCAACTTCATGGCGGATTAATTGCTGGGGGATTGGGTTTACTATTAGTTATTGCTTACTCAATGCTTTATTACCGTGGTTTGGGAATTGTTTCAGTAGGTTCACTGCTAGTAGCTTCTGTGATTGCACTTCTTTCATTCCTACTTCTTGGCGAATGGATTGGTTTCACCCTTACCTTGGCAGGAATTGCCGGAGCTATTGTCGCAATTGGTATTACTGCTGACTCATTTATTGTTTACTTTGAGCGTATTCGTGATGAGGTCCGTGAAGGCAAATCACTTAAGTCAGCGGTTGAAACCGGTTGGGCCAGAGCACGGCGAACAGTGATCGTGGCAGATGCAGTATCGATGATTGCAGCAGTAATGCTGTACTTCTTTGCTGTGGGTGGAGTTCGAGGTTTCGCATTCACTCTTGGCTTAACAACAGTTATTGATTTAATTGTTGTTTTCTTCTTTACAAAACCATTGATTACCTTTTTAGCCAAATTTACTTTCTTTAATAGTGGCCACAAACTTTCTGGTTTCTCAGCAAAATCTTTAGGAATTGTTCAAAAACCAGGTTTACAAACTGGAGAGGAAAAATAATGGCTAAAATCTCTGGATTAGGTGGCCGTCTTTATCGAGGTGAAACCTCAGTTGATTTTGTTGGTAAGCGAAAGATTTGGTATGCATTTTCAGGGTTGTTAATACTCGCCTCAGCTGCAACCCTATTTACTCAAGGGTTACATCTCGGAATTGAGTTTAAAGGTGGTTCATCATTTACCGTTACATCACCATCTGCATCGATTGCTTCTGCAGAATCTGTACTGGCTGACGCTGGCATCACCTCACAAAATATTATTCAAAAGATCGGTAATGACAAGGTGCGCGTTCAAACTGATGCACTAACTCAAGCGCAGCAATCCTCAGTTGAGCAAAAACTGGCAACTAAGTTTGGCGTAAGTGTTGACTCAATTGATTCTCAAATTATTGGTCCATCATGGGGTGCGGAGATTACTCGAAAAGCACTTTACGGCTTATTCGGTTTCATTTTTGTAGTAATGCTTTATCTAGCAATGGCATTCGAATCAAAAATGGCCATAGCTGCAATTGTTGCAGTAGTTCATGATGTGTTTATTACCGTTGGAATCTATGCATTAGTTGGATTTGAGGTAACGCCAGCAACGGTTATTGGTTTCTTAACGATTCTTGGTTACTCACTCTATGACACAGTGGTTGTATTTGATAAAGTTCGAGAGAACACAAAAGGAATTGCTGCAAGTGGAAAGAGCACTTACTCTCAAGCAGCCAATTTAGCTGTGAACCAAACGCTAGTCCGATCATTTAATACTTCCTTGATTGCACTGCTTCCAGTCGGTTCTATTCTTTTTGTTGGCGCAGGCTTACTTGGTGCTGGAACACTGAAGGATCTTTCACTTGCGCTGTTCATTGGTCTAGCAACTGGAACCTATTCATCGATATTCATTGCAACACCAATTTTGGCTGCACTTCGTGAACGCGAGCCCGCGATGCAAGCACTAGCAAAGCGAGTAGGAAACCGTGGTGACAAACCAGCTACTACTCCGGCTTTTGTTGATAATAGATCTGGGAAAGGTCCACGCAATCAACCTCGACGTAATCGTCGCCGTTAATTACTTTGCAATAACTAAGGCAGCCATAGCGCTATGACAACCCAAGAATTGTTAAAGCCGCTATCTGATGGGTTAGCTCAATCTCATCCTGGATTTTCAAGTAAAGAGTTAGAGCGCGCCTTTGTTGCCGCAGAAAAAGCCCATCAAGGACAGGTACGAAAATCTGGCGAAGCGTACATAACTCATCCGGTCGCTGTTGCGCAGATATTGATCGAGTTAGGAATGGATTTACCTACCGTCATGGCCGCACTTCTGCATGACACAGTTGAGGACACTACTTATTCGCTTGAACAGATAAAAAATGAGTTTGGTGATGAGGTTACCTCGTTAGTTGATGGTGTAACCAAGTTAGACAAATTAACTTATGGTCCAACTGCAGAAGCTGAAACTCTACGCAAAATGGTTGTAGCAATGTCGAGAGATATAAGAGTTTTAGTTATCAAATTAGCAGATCGATTACACAACGCACGAACTTGGGAGTTCATCGAAGCTGAAACCGCTCAACGTAAAGCCAAGGAGACAATTGATATTTATGCGCCCCTTGCGCATCGTCTAGGTATGAACGCAATTAAATGGGAGCTAGAAGATCTGTCATTTAAAGTTCTAGAACCAAAGAAATTTGAGGAGATAGAACGTTTAGTTGGAGAGCGCTCACCAGCTAGAGATCAGTTGACCGCTGAGGTAATAAATGCTGTTGATCAAGACTTAAAAATTGAAGGTATACCTGCTCAAGTAAGTGGAAGACAAAAACATTTCTACAGTGTTTATCAAAAGATGGTTGTTCGTGGCCGTGAGTTTAATGACATTTATGACTTAGTTGGCATAAGAATTTTGGTTGATTCAGTTCGTGATTGTTATGGCGTGCTTGGATCAATTCACGCTAGGTGGAGTCCGGTTCCAGGCAGATTTAAAGATTACATTGCAATGCCGAAATTTAATCTTTATCAATCTCTTCATACAACTGTAATTGGGCCAAATGGTAAAGCGGTAGAGATTCAAATTCGTACTTTTGATATGCATGCTAGAGCTGAGTTTGGTATTGCTGCGCATTGGAAATATAAATCAAAAAATATTGACTCCGGTAAAGGACCAGAAGAACTTTGGCTCCGACAGCTGCATGAATGGCAACAAGAGAGTGGGGATGTGGGTGATTTTCTAGAAACTCTACGTTATGACCTACGCACGCCAGAGGTTTTTGTATTCACACCAAAGGGAAGCGTAATTGCTCTTCCTGCAGGTTCTACACCTGTTGATTTTGCATATGCAGTTCATACCGAGGTAGGAAATAAGTGTGTTGGTGCAAAAGTAAATGGAAAATTAGTTCCGCTGGAATCACATTTATCTAATGGCGATGTAGTTGATATCGTCATCAATAAGGGCATAAGTGCCGCGCCAAGTCATGACTGGCTTAACTTTGTCACTTCATCACGAGCGAGATCAAAAATTAAGGCTTGGTTTTCAAAAGAGCGAAAGGAAGAGGCAATTGAAGCTGGGCAAGAGTCAATAGCTAGACAAATGCGAAAAGCTGGTTTACCACTACAGAAGATTTTAGGCGGGCATGCACTTCTTGAGTTAGCGCATGAACTTAGGTACGAGGATATTGAAAGTATGTATGAAGCAGTAGGTAATGGTCATGTTTCAGCCCATTCAATTATTGAAAAGTTAATGGTTCTACTCGGAACTACTGATGCGCATCCTGAGAATGACTTAACTCCGTTAATCAACCCAGTTAAACGGGAGCGAAAGAGTGTCTCTGGAATTGATGTTGAAGGGGCTGCGGATGTACTCGTAAAACTGGCTAGATGTTGCGCCCCGGTACCTGGCGATGAGATTACAGGCTTTATTACTAGAGGCAGTGGAGTCTCAGTTCACCGAGCTGACTGTATAAATATTGTTGACCTAAAGATTCATCAGGGCGATCGCCTAATTGGTGTTAAGTGGAACCTTTCAGCGAAAAGCACCTTCCTAGTCAATATCCAAGTCCAAGCGCTTGATCGCGCGCGGTTACTTTCTGATGTGACTAAATCCTTATCTGATCAGCATGTAAACATATTAAGTGCTTCAGTAGTGACAAATAAGGATCAAACAGCTATTTGTAAATTCTCATTTGAAATGGCTGACGCATCACATTTAGATGCCGTAATGGCAGCTGTTCGAAATATTGAAGGTGTTTATGATGTAGACAGGGTATTTAACAACTAGCTTGTAAATTCAGTTAAACCCTTTTGCGCCTGCTCAAGCCAATCTCTACGAGCAGCCGCAGCCTCTCGAGCTAACATTGCCTTTGCACTTTGCCCAGCAGCCTCAGCTTTTGCTGCTTGTTTTTCATAATTTTCAATTGCTTCTTGCAATCCTTGCACAACTTTATTTGCTTGCGCTTTAGCGCTTGGATCACTCTTTCGTTGGTAATTTCTCTCAAGTTCAGATATTTCTTCCTCTACTTTTTTAATTCGTTTTTCAAACGCATCTCGCTTTTTACGATCCGTCATGCCAATTTTTTGCCACTTGCCCATAAGGTCATAAAACCTTTTCTTGGCAGATTTGAAATCTGAGATGGGTAGAAGTGCTTCAAACTCAATAATCATTGCCTCGCGCTTAGTAAGGTTTTCAGACATTGATCCTTTGCGCTTTTCCATATCAGCATTCTTTGCGGCAAAGAAATTATCTTGAGCTGCCTTAAACCTGTTCCAAAGTGCGGTATCGGTTGATTTCTTTCCACGACCAGATGCCTTCCATTGATCCATCAATGCTTTGAAACGTTTGGCAGTATTGAGCCACTCTTTTGAGTTAGCAAGAGATTCAGCCTCTTTAACAATTACCTCTTTGGTATTAGCAACTTCCTTATGTTCAGTCGCAAGATTTGCAAAATGCGTACGACGTCTCTTATCAAATTTATTTCTAGAGGAGGAGAATCTCTTCCAAAGGGCGGCATCAACTTTTTTATCAAGTCGTGGTGCTTTTTTCCAATCTTCAAGCAAAACTTTCAGTCTGGCTGTGGTTACCTTCCAGGCTACTGAGTCAACAAGTGATTCAGCCTCAGTAACAATCTTTTCTTTAACTAAAGTTGATTCAGCTTTTCTTGCATCACGCTCTGCAGCTTGTGCAGCCTTACGTGCTTGGTATGCGCCTTCATGTTCAGTAATTAATGCTGGAATCTTTTCAAGTGATTGAGATAGGTTAACAAGATCACCAACACCATTTAATTCAGTTATCTGCGTACGCAGTTTATTTACAGCTTCATGCGCATCACTAGGAACCATTGCGCCTGATCTAATTCTTGCTGCAAGCAGGGCAACCTCAGACGCTGCCATTTCAAATTTTTTAACAAAGTATGCAAGTGCTTCTTCTGCGCTTTTTCCTGGGTATGAGCCGACAGCTCTATCTCCAGTTGGAGTGATTACATAGACAGTGCCATCTTCGCCGACTCGGCCAAATTTTGCTGGATCACCTATTAGTGCAGCTGCAGCCCCGGTGCTAGAAAGGATTGGTGTGTTTACATTATCCATAATTCTTACCTTTCGTTGCGCGGTTTCTGTGTTTACAGATTCCGTTATAGGGGGGCGAGTAATCGGTTGTGCTTTGATTACTGGGTTTGGTGCTGGTAAAAGATAACCTAAGCACCTGGATTAGGGAAATCTGAACACAAATCACAGATGATGGATAGGGGTGATGGATGCTTATCGATCGAGTAGTCGCCCCCTATTTTGAAACAAACTGTTGGATTTTAGCCACCGCAGCAGGGCAAGAAGCGCTGATCGTTGATCCAGGAATTGGTAGACCAAATTTAGTAAAAAGTATTTCAGAGAAAATTTCAGAGCATAAATTAAAGCCAGTAGCAGTACTTATTACACATGGACACCTTGATCACATGTTTTCAGTTGTGCCGCTAACAACTGAAATACCAATGCGAACTTTTATTTCACCAGATGACAGATTTTTATTAACAAATCCATTAGCAGCGCTAGATAAAGGTGGAGTTAGCGAGCAGTTAATTTCAGCATTTGGCGCAGATTTTAAGGAGCCAAGCGATGTTGTTGAATTAGAAGATTTCTCTCACTTTGAAATAGCTGGATTGGATATTGGTGCGATATTCGCACCCGGTCATACAAAGGGATCAGTAGTTTTTACTGTCAATGATGAACAACTAATTTCTGGGGATGTGCTATTTGCCGGCAGCATTGGCCGCACTGATTTACCAACCGGATCTGCAAGTGATATGCGCAAAACCTTGCGCGAGCGAATTTTGACACTTCCAGATGGCCTAAATGTCCTACCTGGGCATGGTGGGCAAACTACAATCGCTACAGAGCGCGTAAGAAATCCTTACCTGCAGAGTGATTTTCTTGATCAGATTGGGCGGTAATGTGAGTAAATTCCAGGCGCCCAAAGGTGTCAGCGAGTATTTTCCACCTAATTCATCACAGTTTGAATATGTTAGAGATAAATTGTTGCAAAGCGCCAAACTAGCCGGTTACTCATTAATTGAACTTCCTGTTTTTGAAGATACAGAAGTATTTACTCGTGGAGTTGGAGAGTCAACAGATGTTGTAAGTAAAGAGATGTATACCTTTGAAGATCGTGGTGGTCGTTCTATTACTTTGCGGCCAGAAGGAACTGCTGGAGTAATGAGAGCAGTAATTGAACACAATTTAGATAGAGGTCAACTACCGGTAAAACTATTTTATACTGGACCATTTTTCAGAGCAGAACGTCCACAAGCCGGGCGCTATCGCCAGTTCTACCAAGTTGGAGTAGAGGCTATTGGATATAACGATCCGCAGATAGATGTTGAGGTAATTGCAATCGCGGATAAAGCATTTAAATCTTTAGGGCTTAAGCAGTATAAATTAAATCTTACATCTCTAGGCGATGCTCAAAGTAGAGATTCTCATCGGAAAGATTTGGTTAAATTCATTGCCGGATTAAAACTAGATGAGGCAACGATCGAGAGATCAAAGATTAACCCTCTTAGATTATTTGACGATAAGCGCGATGAAGTAAAATCTGCAATGTCTAAAGCCCCATTGTTACTTGATTATCTAAACTCTGAGAGCTCGCAGCACTTTGACGAGGTCAAACGATTACTTCAAGTCTTAAAGATTGATTACGTGATTAATCCTAGAATGGTTAGAGGTTTAGATTATTACACCGGCACTACCTTTGAATTCGATCACCAATTACTCGGTGCTCAATCAGGAATTGGTGGAGGTGGCAGGTATGACGGCTTAATGAGTTCATTAGGAGGATCTGATGTAAGTGGAATTGGGTTTGGACTTGGCGTGGATCGAATTCTTATGGCCTGTCTGGCTGAAGACTCATTACCTGCATCAGTAAATCAATTAGATTTATTTATTGTCCCAATCACGCCACAATCTAAAGATTTTTCATTTCAATTGCTCTCTGATCTTCGTGATGCTGGCATTTCATGCGATATGGCATATGGGGATCGAGGGTTAAAAGGCGGAATGAAAGCTGCCGATAAGAGCGGGGCAAGATTCGGCCTAGTTATTGGTGATGATGAAATTTCAAGCAATAGATGTGAATTAAAATTGATGAGCAGTGGAGAAGAAATCTCTAGTAGCCTTACCGCTTCTGAAATAATTAATAGATTGGGAAAAGATAAGTAATGCTCCGCACTCACGATGCTGGATCCCTTAATGCTAAATCAGTTTCTACAACTGTTGTTCTGGCTGGTTGGGTTGCGCGGCGACGAGATCATGGCGGAGTTGCATTTATTGATTTGAGAGATTCAACTGGTGCTGTGCAGGTTGTAATAAATGATGAAAAGATTGCTGGTGAACTTAGAGCTGAGTGGTGTGTTTTAATTACTGGAACTGTGAAGCTACGCCCAGCCGGCAATGAGAATAAAGATATTCCAACAGGTGAAATTGAAGTTGTATGCGAAAAGCTCGAAGTACTAAGTGAAGCAGCAGCGCTACCATTTCCAGTTGATAGCGGTGATATAGGGAACATATCTGAAGAGATAAGGCTTAAGTATCGATATTTAGATTTGCGCAGAGAAGGTCCTGCTAAGAACCTTAGATTGCGATCTAAAGTTACAACCGCAATTCGTGAGGTTATGGCAGATTCAGATTTTCTTGAAATTGAAACTCCATACTTAACTCGTTCAACTCCAGAAGGTGCACGAGATTTTCTTGTGCCGGTAAGGCTTCAACCTGGATCTTGGTATGCCTTACCTCAGTCTCCTCAACTTTTTAAACAATTGCTCATGGTTGCCGGAATGGAGCGGTATTACCAAATTGCTAGATGTTTTCGAGACGAAGATTTCAGAGCAGACCGCCAGCCCGAATTTACTCAATTAGATATTGAAATATCTTTTGCTGATCAATCGGATGTTATCGCAATTGCTGAGAAAGTTTTAGCTTCTGTTTTCTTAAAAGTTGTGGATTATAAGATTCCATTACCGATCCCACATATGACCTACCGGGATGCAATGAACAATTATGGTTCTGATAAGCCTGATTTAAGGTTTGAAAACAAAATTGCAGATGTTACCGATTTCTTTAAGGAAACTTCTTTTAGAGTATTTCAGGCAGAGTATGTCGGAGCCGTTGTTATGCCTGGTGGTGCTGATTCGCCAAGAAGAGAGCTTGATGCATGGCAGGATTGGGCAAAAGCACGTGGTGCTAAGGGTCTGGCATACATATTAGTTGGGGCAGATGGAACACTGGCTGGTCCGGTTGCTAAAAACCTTTCCGAAAAAGAAAGCGCTTCAATTGCTGACAAAGTTGGCGCAAAAAATGGTGACGCAATTTTCTTTGCAGCAGGTAATAGAACATCCTCACAGAACCTGCTGGGTGCAGTTCGGCTTGAAATCGGAGCACGCTGTAAGTTAATTGATGAATCATTGTGGAAGTTTGTTTGGATAGTTGATGCTCCGATGTTTGAATTAGTAGATTCTGAAAATCCAGCCTCTGGCTGGACAGCCGTGCACCATCCATTCACTGGTCCAAAACCAGAGTATGCAAGTAATTTTGACAAGCAACCCGGAGATGCATTGGCATATGCATATGACATTGTCCTAAATGGAAATGAAATAGGCGGGGGATCTATTCGTATTCATCAACGCGATATCCAGCAACGAGTATTTAAAACTATCGGTTTATCGCAAGCAGAAGCTGAAAGTAAATTTGGATTTTTGCTCGAAGCGTTTAATTATGGTCCACCACCACATGGGGGAATCGCCCTGGGATTAGATCGGTTAGCTGCATTGCTTGCCGGCGCTCAATCCATTCGTGAAGTTATTGCTTTTCCTAAGACGGCAAGTGGTGGCGATCCACTTACTGGCGCACCAACACCTATTACTCCAGCACAACGCAAAGAGTCTGGGGTTGATACTCCAGCCGTTGCCAAGTAGTTACCAACTTTTCAGGTATTCTTCCCAATATGGGCCCAGGTGGAATTGCAACGATAATCGCAGCCTCTTCTCTGGCAATAATTGCAGTTGCTATTTCATATGCAGTAATCAGACTTACTAGAACGATTGATGAAATTACAAAAACTATTGCAATGATTAACTCTCCGCTAAAGAGCATAAGTAATGCTGGTAAATCATTGGAGAGCCTTACTAAGAAGGTCGCAAACGCTACAGAATCTTTTCTTGATGAGAACCCATTAGCCATGAAAGCTGCCGCAGCGGTGGTCGCAGCTGCAAAGCTAAAGAAAAAGGGTAAGAAAAAAAGTAAAGCGAAGGAGTAAAGATGGATTCAGCAGACATCCGCTCCAGGTGGCTTAATTTTTTTGAGTCTAGTAATTCGTTAAAACTTCCACATACAGTCGTTCCATCTGCATCATTAATTGCTGACGACCCAAATCTTTTATTAGTTAATGCTGGAATGGTGCCATTTAAACCATTTTTTCTGGGTGAGGTTAAGGCCCCTTACAAGAGAGCAACTTCGGTCCAAAAGTGCGTGAGAACTTTAGATATTGATGAGGTTGGCAAAACAACAAGACATGCCTCTTTTTTCCAGATGTGTGGAAATTTTTCTTTTGGTGATTACTTTAAAGAAGGCGCAATTGCTCTTGCTTGGGAGTTATTAACTAAATCAACATCTGATGGTGGTTATGGATTTGATGAGGACAAGCTTTGGGTTACCGTTTACCAAGATGATGATGAAGCGGCACAAATCTGGGAAAAACAAGTTGGAGTGCCTAAGAATCGAATTCAGCGTAGAGGCATGGCTGATAATTTTTGGTCAATGGGTGTCCCTGGCCCTTGTGGTCCATGTTCTGAAATTTATTTTGATCGCGGCAGCGCATACGGAAAAGAGGGTGGACCAATCGCTGATGAGGATCGGTATTTAGAGATTTGGAATTTAGTATTTATGCAAAATATTCGTGGAGAAGGTGGGGATAAGAACGCATTCCCTATCGTGGGGGAGTTGCCCGCAAAAAATATTGATACTGGGCTTGGCCTAGAGCGAACCGCTGCCCTACTACAAGGTGTTGAAAACATATATGAAATTGATACAACAAAAATTATTCTAGACAAAGCATCTGCTTTAACTAAGGTTAAATATGGTAAGGATGAAAAATCTGATGTCTCACTTCGAGTAGTAGCTGATCACGCAAGAACTGCAATGATGTTAATTGGAGATGGCGTTACTCCTGGCAATGAGGGCCGTGGGTATGTGCTTCGTAGAATGATGAGAAGAACAATAAGAAATATGCGCTTGCTAGGCTCCCAAGATTTCGTAATGGGTGAGTTAATGAAGAGTTCAATTAAGGCAATGGGAGCACAGTATCCAGAGCTAGTAACTGGTTCAGATCGCATTCTTGCAATAGCTGAAGCTGAGGAAGATAGTTTTATCCAAACTCTAAAAAGCGGCACAACTATCTTTGATTTGGCTGCCACACAACTAAAAAGCGAAAAAAGTAAATCATTATCCGCAGATACCGTTTTCAAACTTCATGACACCTATGGGTTTCCATTTGATCTAACCCTTGAGATGGCACGTGAGCAAGGGCTAGGAGTAGATGAAGCAGGTTTTCGCAAGTTAATGAATGAACAGAGAGAAAGAGCCAAAGCTGACGCAAAGGCAAAGAAGAGTGGACACACAGATCTAACCGAATATCGTGCAATAGTTGATAAATCAGGCTCTTCAAAATTTGTTGGTTATGAAAATGTCTCGACGGAAGCAAAGATAACTGGAATTTTAGTGGATGGTAAAAGTGTTTCGGAAGCAAATATTGGTTCGGACATTGAAATAACTTTAGATCGCACACCATTTTATGCAGAAGGTGGGGGACAATTAGCTGACGGCGGAAAAATCAAATTAGCCAATGGGGCAGTAGTTCAAATCGATGATGTCCAGTCACCGTTACCAGGTTTAATTGTTCACAGAGGAAGCATTGTGAGTGGAGTAGTCAAAAATGGTTCTCAGGTTGTAGCTGACATTGATTTAGAACGTAGATTAGCAATATCTAGAGCACACACAGCAACGCATATGGTTCATAAAGCTTTCAGAGAAGCGCTAGGTGAAACTGCTACACAGGCAGGATCAGAGAACGCACCTGGTCGCTTTCGATTTGATTTTCCTTCCACGAGCGCTGTACCAGTCTCTGTATTAAATGATGTTGAAAGTCGTGTAAATGAATTGTTAATTGCCGATCTACAAGTTCATGCAGAATTGATGTCACAAGATGCTGCCAGAGCAATGGGAGCGATGGCATTATTCGGCGAAAAATATGGAGATCAAGTGCGAGTCGTAAGTGTGGGTGACTGGGCTAAAGAGTTATGCGGAGGAACACATGTATCCCGTTCCGGCCAATTAGGTTTGGTAAAATTACTCTCAGAATCATCAATTGGTGCCGGAGTACGTCGCGTCGAAGCGCTGGTTGGCTATGACGCTTATCAGTTCCTTGCCAGAGAGCATGTTTTACTTAACTCCCTTACTGAAATAATCAAAGGTGCAAGAGCGGATGAATTACCCCAACGTATCTCAGAATTAGTTGAAAAAATGAAAGCAATGGATAAGGAGTTAGCCCTTGTTCGCTCTGCTAAAGCAATGGCAGCAGCTGCAGGTTTAGTCTCAAAAGCTAAGCAAATTGGAAGTATTAATCTGATTATTGATCAATTAGAGAACGAAATTGCAGTAGACGATATGAGATCGATCGCTGTTGGATTACGCGACAAAATTAAATCTGGTGTCGTAGTACTTTCAACTATTAATAGTGGCAAACCACTTTTAGTAGCTGCGGTATCTACTGATGCAATTAAATTAGGAATTAAAGCAGGGGAACTAATTAAAATTGGTTCTGCAGCCCTTGGCGGCGGAGGCGGCGGCAAGGATGATTTTGCGCAAGGTGGCGGTTTAGATTCTATGGCTCTTGCAAAGTCATTTGCTGAAATTACTAAGTTAATTAATGGGAAAGTCAATTAAGAATCGGGTTGATTATGAATGAGCCAATACCAATTGGGCAAAGAATTGGCTTTGACTATGGCGAAAAACGTATTGGTGTTGCAACATCAGATGCGCACTCAATTTTAGTCTCACCACATGCAACATTAGTAAACGATGACAAGTTGATGGATAAACTTTCAGAAATAATTACCGAGATTGATCCTATTTACATAGTAGTCGGAGATCCAAAAAATTTGTCTGGTAGGGACGGTGAAAAGTCAGTTTCAGCAAATGAATTTGGCAGTTTGGTAAAAAAATTATTTGCAGGTCCTGTTTATCTAGTAGATGAGCGTTTGACTACTAACACTGCTTACGCACAAATGAGAGAGATTGGTAAATCCGAAAAAGAAAGCAAGCATGTAATTGATCAAATAGCAGCAATTAATATTTTAGAAAGTGCGATATTGAGTGAGAAATCTGGTACTTCAGTTGGAAGACTTTTGTGAAGCGGATATTTGTACTACTTCTTAGTGGAGTGCTATTCACCTTCGCTGCATCACAGATTCACCGATCATTTTTGCTAAATGATTATTCTGCTGTCACTTCTGTTGAAAAAGTCGAAATTCTAATTGAACCTGGCGATACCGGTAATTTAATTGCACAAAAGCTTTATGAAAAAGGCGTAATTAAAGCGACCAAAGTTTTCTATAAGATTGCTTTAAACGATAGACGAGCTAAATCAATTTCACCTGGTATCCACGAGATTGATTTAAAAATATCAGCTAATTCTGCTTTGACGCAGTTATTAGATATAAAGCGAAATCGAGGCGCATTTGGATTTAACGAGGGATTAAGAAAGGCAGAGATACTTGATTTGCTATACAAATCAAAGTTAGTTACTGGGAAATTATCGTCATTCTTGAAGCCAGGTGCAAAATATAAAACAGATAATCTAGAGGGTTTTTTATTTCCCGCTCAGTATTCGTTCGCTCCTGGTACAACTGTTGATAATGCGATAACACAAATGATTGATCGATTTAATATTGCAGCCAAAAAAAGTAAAATTGATATTGGTTTAAATAATTTTTCACCTTATGAACTTGTTATAATTGCATCTATTCTTCAAGCAGAAGGTGATCCGCAAGATTTCACTAAGATTGCCCGCGTTATATATAATCGATTAAAAGTGGGGATGCCATTGCAAATGAATACCACTGTCGAGTATGCAGCTAATCTGCGTGGCAAAATACGCTTGCCATATAAGCATTTAGACATTAACTCTCGCTACAACACCTACAAGTTTCGTGGTCTACCGCCAGGACCAATTGGTAATCCAGGTGAGGCAGCGCTTAATGCAGCAGTAAATCCAGCGCTCGGGGACTGGCTCTACTTTGTTACTGTTAAACCTCAGGAAACTCGATTTACTAAATCATATGAAGAGTTCGTAATTTGGGCAAATGAATTCAAGGCTAATGAAAAGGCAGGTTTGTTTAAGTGATCAAGTTAGCGGTGGCTGGAACTCCAATTAGTCATTCACTTTCTCCATTACTACACTCGACTGCATATAAATTACTTGAAGTTGATGCAGAATTTAAAAGTTCAGATATATCTGAAGATAAATTCGGTGAATATTATTTTGATTCAAAAAAATCAGGCTTCCGTGGTTTAGCACTGACAATGCCTCTTAAGGAGATTGCAGTTGGTTTTGTGGATCGAGTAGATCCAGTCGCAAAACAAATAAGCTCAGTAAACACAATTATTTTTGAGTCAACTGGAAGCATCGGATTGTCAACCGATTTACTTGCATTTAAGAATTTGCTTAAACCTTATTTTGGAAAGAAAATTGCGATTCTTGGAGCTGGAGGTACTGCCCGAGCTGCAATTGGTGCCTTACGAGGAAGTGGCAGTGAACTCTCTATTTTGACTCGATCAATGAATCGCCATGATCAGTTGCATGCGGCTGCAGTTGATTTAGATATTGAATTTTTGGATTGGCATCAATTTGAGCAGATCCAAGATCGAGATTTAATCATTTCTACCACGCCGGCTGGTGCTACTGATGGACTTTCAATAATTTCTACTAAAGCAGATTTCTTTGAGGTTATTTATCATCCATGGCCAACTGAATTAGCAAAGCGGTATCAAAATTTAGGGAGGCATGTAATTGGAGGATTATCACTTCTAGTCGAACAGGCACTATTTCAGATTAATTACTTTTCGCAAAAAGATTTTGATTTTGAATTAATGCGTAAAGAACTACTGAAGGTAGCAAATGCAGCTGTAAAGGGTTAATCCACAGGCCTGCTTTTAAAATGCTTATTTATTTATTATTAATAAATGGCAATAGAAATGTCTCTTTTAATACTTTTAACATGGATTGCAATTTATGACATCAAGTATCATCTAATTAGGAATATTGATCTTTTAATCTTGTCAGCACTGCTTATTCCTTACTATAAGAATTGGTCTATAGGAATGTGTAATCTTTTTTTCTATTTACTTATGAATCTAATTTTCCGGAAGAAAATTGGGTCAGGTGACATCAAGCTTTCTTTACTTATCGCCCTTCCTTTAGACTCACTTTCTGGACTGTTAAATGCAATATCTTTTACATGGATTCTTGGCGGCAGCTATTCACTGATTCATCGTTCCCACACCATCGCATTCGCACCATTTATGATCTATGGAACCTATTTAGCGAGACTTCTCTGAGACAATGATTGAATTGGCAACGAGATAAGTATCTAATCTGCGAGAATAATCCCCTCAAGATTGATGGGAGAGTGAAGTGCTTCGTTGGTTAACAGCAGGTGAGTCTCATGGGCCATCTCTGTCTGCCATCATTGAAGGCATTCCGGCACATGTAATCATTACAAGTAAGGATATTGATTTGGATTTATCTCGCCGCAGGTTAGGTTTTGGTCGCGGAGCGAGACAAAATTTTGAAGCAGATAAAATTACAATTACTGGAGGAATTCGCCTTGGCATAACTCAAGGTGGTCCAATCGCTATTCAAATTGCAAATTCAGAGTGGCCTAAGTGGGAAAAGGTAATGAGCGCCGATCCAGTGCCAGAAAATGATATTAAAGATTTGGCTAGAAATGCTCCATTAACAAGACCACGTCCTGGCCATGCTGATTTGGTTGGAATGCAGAAATTTAATTTTTCTGATGCCAGACCAATATTAGAACGTGCGAGTGCCAGAGAGACTGCATCTAGAGTTGCTTTAGGTGCGGTTGCGAGAGCATTTTTAAAGCAATCTGTTGGTATAGAAATTCTTAGTCATGTGCTCTCAATCGGACAAGTTTCTGTTTCGGAAAACTATCAGCTACCTGAAATTTCAGATCGCGTTCGAATTGACGAAGATCCAGTTCGATGTGCTGACAAAAAAGTTAGCGAAGCCATTGTTAAGGAGATTGAGGCAGCTCATCGGGATGGCGATACCTTAGGTGGAGTGATTGAGGTTTTAGCTTATAACTTGCCACCCGGACTGGGTTCTCACACCCACTGGGATAAAAGATTGGATGCAAAATTAGCTGGAGCAATGATGGGAATTCAAGCAATAAAAGGTGTTGAGATTGGGGATGGCTTTACAACAGCTAAGCGACGAGGTTCTGTTGCGCATGACGAGATTGAAAAGAATTCAAAGGGTGCGATTAGTAGGCGAACAGATAGAGCTGGTGGTACTGAAGGTGGTATGAGTAATGGTGAGATATTACGAGTTAAAGTTGCTATGAAACCAATTTCAACTGTTCCCAAGGCTTTAGACACAATTGATGTTGCAACGGGAGAGCCAGCTAAAGCAATTAATCAGCGTTCAGATGTTTGTGCGGTTCCAGCCGCAGGTATTGTTGCCGAGGCAATGGCAGCACTTGTTCTTGCAGACGCCGTGCTAGAAAAATTTGGCGGTGATAGCGTGCAGGAAACAAAGCGAAATTTTGAAAATTATATTAGAACCTTAGAAATTAAGTAATGCTGCAAAAAATTGTATTAATTGGCCCTCCAGGCTCTGGTAAATCTTCTGTTGCTAATGCTTTATCAAAAGAACTATCTATGCCATTTATTGATAGCGATTCTGAGATCGAGAAAATAGCAGGTAAGAAAATTTCTGAAATTTTTGTAGACGATGGGGAGCCCGTATTTCGCAGATTAGAGATCGAAACGGTTAATCATTTGCTTTCAGAATTCACTGGAATCATCGCATTAGGCGGAGGAGCTCCGATAAGTAAGGAGATTTATGAGCAATTAGAATTAGCTGATTACCCAATAGTGTTTATTGATGTTTCTATCTCTCAAGCAGCCAATCGAGTTGGCTTTAATAAAGATCGTCCGCTACTTCTTATAAACCCTCGCCAACAGTGGCTGAACCTAATGAATGACCGTCGGCCAGTTTACGAACATCTCGCCACGGAGGTCGTATCTTCAGATAATAAGAAACCAGCTGAAGTTGCGAAAATTATTAGCGAGAAACTAAAAAGCAAGCTATGAAGATTATAAATATAAAAGCTGAACGCAACTATAAGGTAGAAATAGGAGTTACGTTTTCTGAATCAATAAAGCAGATAAGCGCTTCGTATAACAAGGTTTTGTTGCTTGCTCCTGCTGTAATACTTAAACAGTTTAAAATAAAAGAAACTAAGAATTTATTTATCCTACAAACTCCAAATGGTGAGAATCAAAAAAGCATTAATTTCTTGAGCCAGATTTGGAGCAAAGCCGCTTTAGTTGGACTTAAAAGGTCTGACGCAATTATTGGATTCGGTGGCGGAGCTACTACTGATGTTGCTGGATTTGCGGCTGCTACATGGCTAAGAGGGATTAATTGGTATGCAATTCCAACCTCATTAGCAGGGATGGTTGATGCTGGCGTCGGTGGAAAAACTGGAATAAATTCTCCTGCTGGTAAAAATCTAATCGGATCGTTTTATTCGCCCTCAAAAGTCCTAATTGATCCAACACTTCTGCAAACATTGCCCGCTCGTGATATTTCAGCAGGAATGGCAGAGGTAATTAAGTGTGGTTTTATATCAGATTATAAGATTTTAAATCTAGCCCAAGAAGATGTTCTGGATTATCAGGAATTGATTGCTAGAGCCGTAAAGGTCAAGGCCGATGTTGTATCTAAGGACTTTAAAGAAAGTAAGTTACGAGAAATTCTTAATTACGGCCACACTTTAGGTCACGCGATTGAAAAAGACAGTAAATATAAATTGCGGCATGGAGAGGCCGTTAGCATTGGTATGGTGTTTGCAGCCGAGCTAAGTAAAGAGTTGGCTGGTTTATCTAGTGATGCTGTATTACTTCATCGTGAACTACTGAAGAATTTTAATTTACCAATTAGTTTTAGCAGAGGCAGGTGGAAGGCATTATCCAGCCTTTTGCTTCAGGATAAAAAAGTAAAGCAATCAAAGATCCGATTTATCGGTATTAGTAGAATTGGAAAACCGGTGTGGCTTGAGGACGTTTCGCTAAGCACGCTATCTAAGGTATATGAGAGAATAGCGAAGTGAAAATTCTAGTTTTAAATGGTCCGAACCTTTCCCGCCTAGATTTGCGCGAGAAGAGTTACTACGGGGATCTTGATTATCCTGCACTTAAAGAATCGATTGAATCAAAGGCAACTGCCCTTGGGATTGCTGTGGAAATCAAGCAGAGCGATAGCGAGAGCGAGCTAATAAGTTTTTTGCATGAAGCTGCAGACAAGAAACAGCCGGTAATTTTTAATCCAGCTGCTTTTACACATTATTCTTATGCAATCAGAGATGCAGTTATTATGCTTAAAGCTCCAATTATTGAGGTTCACCTGTCTAACCCTCTTTCTCGAGAAGAGTTTCGTCATACCTCAGTAATTAGTGGGGTAGTAAATGGCACAATTGCTGGCTTTGGTGTTGAAAGTTACTCTCTAGCGTTAATTGCAATGCAGAAGTTGCTTGGTTAACAAGGTAGGCTAGCCCAATAATTTTCTCTTAATTATCAGAGATCGATCAGTTGGATTGGAAAGCAATGGCTACTACAAATGACTTAAAGAATGGCATGACCTTAAATCTTGATGGTCAGCTTTGGAATGTTGTTGAGTTTCAGCATGTTAAGCCCGGTAAAGGTGGGGCTTTCGTAAGAACCAAAATGAAATCAGTGATGTCTGGAAAAGTTGTTGAAAAGACTTTCAATGCTGGCGTAAAAGTTGAGATTGCATCAGTAGAAAAACGAGATATGCAATATTTATATAAAGATGGTGAAGATTTTATGTTTATGGATTCAACTAACTATGATCAGATCAGAATTAGCAAAGAAACTGTAGGAGATGCGGTTGATTACATGCTTGAGAATGCTGATGCCATTGTCGCGATGCACGAAGGGAATCCACTTTTTATTGAATTACCAGCTTCGGTAGAGTTAAAAATTACCTATACCGAGCCAGGATTACAAGGTGATCGATCTTCAGGTGGAACAAAACCAGCAACAGTAGAGACAGGAATTACAATTCAAGTTCCACTTTTCATTAAGCAAGATGAAAAAGTTTTAGTGGATACTCGGACTGGTGCGTATCTAGGTCGAGCTAACTAAAAGTGTCTGCTCGCAGTAAAGCTCGTAAGCGAGCATTAGATTTTTTGTATGAAGCAGACATAAAAAAAGTTCTAGCATTGGAATTATTCCAAGCCCGTGGCGCTACAGAACTTTCCCAAGAACCTTATGTATTAACCCTAATTTCTGGAATTTCTGATCATATAAACAAAATTGATGAGCTCATAATTACATACGCACAAGGCTGGGACATGGATCGAATGCCTCCTATTGATCGAAATATCCTAAGAATTGCAATATATGAAATTCTTTGGGCAGATGATATTGATCTACAAGTAGCATGTGATGAAGCAGTTGAATTGGCAAAATCATTATCAACAGATGAATCCTCTGGCTATATAAATGGCGTGCTGGGCCGAATTATTAAGCTAAAGGATTCAATCGCAATTTAAGTTTTTACCAGCCCTAGTTTTTCTAGCTGTTCTAATACGCTATTCTCATTTTGTTGGAGCAGCATCGCCAGAAATTGCAGATCATTGGCGCGTACGCTTAAGATTTGGCCATTCCAATCCTTACGGCGATTAGCAATGGCGTTTGTAAACTTTTTTACAATGAATGAGAATGGACTTTGTTCATTTGAAAGCCTTCTCAAATCGATAGCTAAGTTGCTCATTTGTATTGGAGGGGGGCTATCTGGGAAAAGCTCTGCAACTGGTACTTGGTAGAACTCCATTAGTGAGATTGCTTTTTTAAGCGAGATTGCCCGGTCCGCCCTTTCATATGAACCAATTACAACCGCTTTCCACTTGCCATTTGAGTATCGCTCCACGTCTTGCAAGCTCCACCCTTTTGATTTTCTTATTAGTCTCAATCGTTCTGCTGGGTCATTTTTATTCATAGCGGCAGGCTAGCCACACCAGAGTTTTGGTGATTTTAGATATCCACAGATCCTCTGCTAACATACGTCGATTCCTTTAACGATCCGTCCAGAGAGGCGGCGAAGGAGAAGTAAATGGGTATTTTGTTATCTAGCAGCGACATTGATCGCGCTATTAAACGCATTTCACATGAAATAGTCGAACATAACCAAGGCGTTGGTAATTTGGTCTTAATGGGCATTCCTACTCGTGGCGCCTACCTGGCCGAACGAATATCTAAATTTATTACTGAAATTGAAGGACCGATCTCAACTGGAGTCCTGGATATAACTCTACATAGGGATGATTTACGGCTTCGCCCACCAAAGCCACTTTTACCTACCAAAATTCCTTCAGGGGGAATTGAAGGCAAGGATTTAGTCCTAGTTGATGATGTGCTTTTCTCTGGTCGGACGATTCGGGCTGCATTAGATGCAATCGGTGAAATAGGTAGACCAAGGACTGTTCAATTAGCGGTACTCGTTGATCGAGGTCATAGAGAACTACCTATTCGGGCAGATTATGTTGGAAAGAATATTCCAACCGCAAAGAGCGAGAACGTAAAGGTTCACCTTGCCGAGTATGACGGGAAAGATCTTGTGGAATTGATTAAATGATTACTGGCCACCTTCTTTCAGCTGCTGATCTTTCAAAGGATGAGGCGCTTAATTTGCTAGCAACAGCTAAGGAGCTGGCTGCAATCACAGATGGGCCAAACAAAAAGCTACCAACGCTACGGGGTAAAACAGTTGTAAATTTGTTTTTTGAAGATTCGACAAGAACTCGAATTAGCTTTGAAACTGCTGCTAAACGTTTATCTGCGGATGTGATCAATTTTTCCGCAAAAGGATCTTCTGTCAGCAAGGGTGAAAGTTTGAAAGATACAGCCCAAACATTACAGGCGATGGGCGCGGATGCTGTGGTAATTAGGCATGGTAGTAGCGGTGCAGCCAAGCGTCTTGCTGATACTCAATGGATTCAAGCTGCAGTTATAAATGCTGGAGATGGCACACATGAACACCCAACGCAGGCTTTACTTGATGCCTTTACAATTAAACAACATCTTCGGGCGAAAGAATCAGATTTGTCTGGAGTTAAAGTTCTAATTGTCGGAGACATACTTCACTCGAGAGTAGCTCGTAGCAATATTTTACTTTTAAGCAAACTTGGGGCAGAAATTGTTTTAGTAGCTCCACCAACGCTTCTGCCAGTCGGAATTGATAAATGGCCGGTTAAGATTTCATATGATTTAGATAGCGAGATTGGAGAGTGTGATGTTGTAATGATGTTGCGCATTCAATTAGAACGAATGGCGGATTCTTTCTTTCCAACCGAGCGAGAGTACTCCAGGAGATATGGTCTTAATTCAGCACGCTTAGCAAAGCTTAAAAAGAATTCAATTGTTATGCATCCTGGTCCAATGAATCGCGGGCTTGAAATATCTGCAGATAGTGCAGATGATCTTAAGTCCGTAATTGTTGATCAAGTAAAAAATGGTGTTGCGGTAAGGATGGCAGTCTTATATGAACTACTTGGCGGCGCACCGATCGGAGATAGCAAATGATTAATATTAGTAATGCCAAATTAGCCGATGGCAGTGTGGTTGACGTTGAAATTGATAATGATTTAATTTCAAAAGTTACTAAATCATCAGGGACTGTTAGTAATGGTTCAATTGATGCAACTGGGCAAATTTTATTGCCAGGTTTAGTTGATCTTCACACACATTTGCGAGAACCAGGGCGGGAAGACGCAGAGACTGTACTTACCGGCTCTTATGCAGCAGCAGCAGGTGGCTACACAGCGATTTCATCGATGGCAAATACCTATCCGGTAGCTGACACCGCTGGAGTTGTTGAGCAGATATATCGGCTAGGTAAAGATGCAGGTCTATGTGATGTCAATCCAATCGGTGCTGTAACTAAGGGATTAAGTGGTGAGCAGCTTGCCGAGCTTGGTGCAATGGCAGATTCGATAGCGAGAGTACGGATATTTAGTGATGATGGTAAGTGTGTATCTGACCCATTAATAATGAGAAGAGCTCTTGAGTATGTTAAAACTTTCAACGGCATAATCGCTCAGCATGCACAGGAGCCAAGATTAACAATCAATGCCCAGATGAATGAAGGCAGCGTATCTTCTCGAATTGGATTACCTGGATGGCCCGCCATCGCTGAAGAATCAATAATTGCAAGAGATATTTTATTGGCTGAGCATGTGCAATCAAGGTTACACATCTGTCATTTAACCACTGCAGGCGGAGTAGAGCTTGTCCGATGGGCTAAAAAACGTGGCATTAATGTAACTGCAGAAGTTACCCCACACCACCTATTGTTAACTGATGAGTTAGTTGAGAACTACGATCCAATCTATAAAGTAAACCCACCACTTCGAACTGAAAAAGATGTGATGGCGTTAAGAGAGGGTTTAGCCGAAGGTGTGATTGATATTGTCGCAACAGATCATGCCCCTCATCCAGAGGAGGATAAAGATTGCGAGTGGCAGGCAGCAGCTTTCGGAATGGTAGGGCTCGAGACCTCACTCTCAGTTGTAATTAAAACAATGATCGAAAGTAAAATGCTAGATTGGTCACAATTAGTTGATCGTATGTCTATAAGGCCAGCGCAGATTGCCGGCTATAAAACTCAGGGGCAAAGTATTCAAGCAGGAAGCGTGGCAAACTTACTATTATTGGATCCAAGCGCTTCATGGCAGGTGGATAGAAGTAAATTGAAATCAAAGAGCAGGAATACACCTTTTCACGGGATGACGCTGCCTGGAGTTATCTCACATGTTATATATAACGGTAAACAAACAGTGATTGCGGGTAGAGTTTTAAATATGGATGGCGACAAAAATGGATAATAAATCACCTGCCTACCTTGTACTAGATGATGGTCGTATTTTTGAAGGCTTTTCATGGGCTAAAGAGGGTGAAACGTTTGGCGAAGCAGTTTTTTCAACTGGCATGACTGGGTATCAAGAAACTCTGACTGACCCTTCTTATCATAAGCAAATTGTTGTCATGACAGCGCCACATATAGGTAATACCGGTGTAAATAAGAGTGATGAAGAATCAAAGAAGATATGGGTTGCTGGTTTTGTAGTCAGAAATCCCTCACCAATAGCAAGTAATTGGCGCAGTGAAAAATCTTTAGAGCAAGAGTTAATTGATTCTGGTGTTGTAGGTATTCAAGGAGTCGATACGCGAGCAATTACTAGACATTTGCGCGATAGAGGCGCGATGAGAGTTGGAATTTTCAGCAACACTACATTGTCTAGAGAAGAAATGGTTGTACGTGTTCGCAAAACAGCTCCAATGAGTGGATCATTTCTTGCTGCTGATGTGACAACCAAAGAAACTTATATCGTAAATCCACCTAAAGGTGTAGAAACTAAATTTAAAGTTGCAGCTATTGATTTGGGAATTAAAGGTGCCACGCCAAAAGCGATGGCTAGCCTAGGAATACAAGTTCATGTTATGCCTCTGAACACGACACTGTCTCAGATCAAGTCTCTTAATGTGGATGGTGTATTCCTTTCAAACGGTCCTGGTGATCCAGCTGCAATGGTTGATGTTGTTGAGCTGGTGAGAAGTATTTTGTTAGAGCAGATTCCATTCTTTGGTATCTGCTTTGGTCATCAGATACTAGGTCGAGCTTTGGGGTTTGAAACATATAAATTACCATTTGGTCATCGCGGCATAAACCAACCAGTAATTGATTTAACTACTGGCAAAGTTGAAATAACCGCACACAACCATGGCTTTGCCGTAGCAGCTCCTAAAGAGAATAAATTTAAGACAGTTTATGGAAATGGTCGCGTTAGTCATTTATCACTTAATGATTCAGTAGTTGAAGGCTTAGAGATGATTTCGGTACCTGCATTTTCTGTTCAGTACCACCCAGAATCTGCTGCTGGCCCACATGATGCTGCATACTTATTTGAAAGATTTGTAAAGCTAATGCACGATTCAAAGTTAAGTACAAGGGAAATAAATGCCTAGAGATAATTCAATTAAGAGTGTATTAGTAATTGGTAGCGGTCCAATTGTTATCGGTCAGGCATGCGAGTTTGATTACTCCGGAACACAAGCATGTCGAGTACTTCGAAGTGAAGGAATTCGTGTAATCCTAATTAATTCAAACCCGGCAACAATTATGACTGATCCAGAGTTTGCTGATGCAACATATATCGAACCAATTACTCCAGAGGTTATTGAAAAAATTCTTGAAAAAGAGCGACCAAGTGCAGTTTTAGCGACTTTGGGAGGACAGACAGCTTTAAACGCTGCAATGGCTCTGTATGAGAGAGGTTCATTTGAGAAATATGGAACAAAATTAATAGGCGCAGATATTGAGGCAATTAAAAGAGGTGAAGACAGGGAGATTTTCAAAAAAATCGTTGCCACTATAGGCGGTCAATCAGCAAAATCAAAGATATGTCACACAATGCAAGATTGCTTGGTAGCGGCAAAAGAGCTTAATTACCCAGTTGTTGTCAGGCCTTCTTTCACAATGGGTGGACTTGGGTCTGGAATTGCTTATAACGAAGCGGATCTTAACCAGATTGCCGGTGCTGGATTACGGCATAGCCCAACTACCGAAGTTTTACTTGAAGAATCAATAATTGGCTGGAAAGAGTATGAACTAGAAGTAATGCGCGATCATAAAGACAATGTTGTAATCGTTTGCAGTATTGAAAACGTTGACCCTATGGGAGTTCACACAGGTGATTCGATAACAGTAGCGCCAGCAATGACTCTCACAGATGTGGAGTATCAAAAGCTTCGAGATCTATCTATTGCGATAATCAGAGAGGTTGGTGTTGCAACTGGTGGATGTAACATTCAGTTCGCCGTTAATCCGCATGACGGTCGAATTATCGTGATTGAAATGAATCCTAGAGTTTCAAGGTCATCAGCACTTGCGTCAAAGGCTACGGGCTTTCCGATAGCAAAAATCGCAACAAAATTGGCCATTGGTTATACCTTGGATGAAATTCAGAATGATATTACTAAATCTACACCCGCTTCTTTTGAGCCATCACTAGATTATGTAGTTGTTAAAGTTCCTAGATTTGCATTTGAAAAGTTCTCAGAGGCAGATACTCGCTTAACTACCACTATGAAAAGTGTCGGTGAGGCTATGGCGATTGGTCGAAGCTTTCCTGAAGCTCTTCAGAAAGCATTGCGTTCGCTAGAGAAAGCTGGTGCAAGCTTTAGCTGGAAAGATGCAAATCTAGATGTGCTCATGAAGCAGATATCTACTCCAACTGAATTTAGATTGCAGCAGGTGCAACTGGCGATGCATTTAGGTGCCAGTGTCGATCAAGTTCATCAGGAAACTAAAATTGATAAGTGGTTTCTTGAACAAATAAATTTAATTAATCAGAAAGCAAGCGAAATATCAGTCTCTGCTAATTATGGAAAAGCACTGATAAAGTCAGCAAAAATGATGGGATTTTCCGATTTACAAATTGCAGAATTACGAGGCATAACTGAGGCTGAAGTTAAGCTTGCTCGAGTTAACTTTAATATTCACCCTGTCTATAAAACAGTAGATACTTGTGCGGGTGAGTTTGCGGCATTAACACCTTATTACTACTCATCTTATGACGAAGAGAGTGAAGTGTTAAAGCGAGAGAAAGAAGCTGTCATAATTTTAGGAAGTGGTCCAAATCGTATTGGACAGGGAATTGAGTTTGATTATTCATGTGTTCACGCTTCATTTGCACTACGAAATGCTGGATATGAAACGATTATGGTGAATTGCAATCCAGAGACGGTATCAACTGATTACGACACCTCTGATCGACTTTATTTCGAGCCATTAACACTGGAGGATGTTTTAGAGGTAATAGCAGCTGAAATGGCTGCTGGTCCTGTGCTTGGAGTAATTGTGCAACTTGGTGGCCAAACGCCACTTGGGCTCGCACGAGGCCTAAAAGAAGCAGGGATAAAGATTCTTGGTACATCTCCAGATGCTATTGATTTAGCAGAGGAGCGAGGAGCCTTTGGTGAAATTTTAAAGAATAATAATTTACTTGCACCAAATTTTGGAATGGCTAATTCATATGAAGAGGCAGCAAAAATTGGTAATGAGATTGGTTACCCAGTTTTAGTCCGGCCATCATATGTATTAGGTGGCAGAGGAATGGAGATTGTTTACGATGAAATTTCCCTTAAGGGTTTTATTGAAAAAGCTACCGCGATTACACCTAATCACCCGGTTCTGATTGATAAGTTCTTAGATGATGCAATTGAAATTGATGTGGATGCTTTGTATGACGGAACAGACCTTTACCTAGCAGGCGTAATGGAACATATTGAAGAGGCTGGAGTGCATTCAGGTGACTCAGCATGCGTTTTACCAAGTATTTCACTTACAAAAGAGATGCTTATTGAAATTAGATTAGCTACTGAGAAAATTGCTAAAGATGTCGGTGTTAGGGGATTAATAAATATTCAATTTGCAATTAGTGGCTCGCCGCAGAAATTATATGTGTTAGAGGCCAATCCAAGAGCATCTCGCACTGTTCCATTTGTTGCCAAGGCCACTGGGGTTCAGTTAGCTAAAGCTGCAGCTTTGATCTCGGTTGGTTTACTGATTAGCGATCTACGAGTAAGTGGCGTCCTTCCGAAGAACGGTGATGGAAAGGCTAACGGTGTATCTGTAAAGGAAGCAGTACTTCCATTTAATCGTTTCCGCAGAGTTGATGGCACAGGAGTTGATTCGGTACTCGGACCTGAAATGAAATCAACTGGAGAAGTGATGGGAATAGCAAATAATTTTGGGCTTGCTTTTGCTAAAAGCCAGACCGCTGCATTTGGACCACTTCCAAAATCTGGAGCAGTATTTATTTCGCTGTCACAAAGAGATAAAGAATCTGGTTGGCGGGCGGCTCGCGAATTGCACCAAATGGGATTTAAGATTTATAGCACAGCAGGAACAAACCAATTTCTGAGCAGTAAGGATGTCCCATCAGAACTTGTCAGAAAAAATTCAGATCCTAAATCAGATCAATTATCAGCAAATGATGTGATCACAAAAGGGCTAGTACAGCTTGTGATTAATACTCCACTCGGTCGCGGCTCGAGGCAGGATGGTTTTTTAATTAGAACTGCAGCTATTTCTCGAGCTGTTTCCTGTATAACTACTGTGTCAGGATTTAGAGCAGCTGTTGCAGGTATTGCAGCACTACAGAAAAATGATTTTGACATTAAATCTTTGCAAGAGTGGATGAAGTCATGAACCCACAGAAGATAAATAAATCCGCTGTTCAAATTGAGGCAGAATTACTTAGCAATAAAAAAGTTGGTCCATATCACCATATGGTATTTGCTGTTGGACAGATGGCAGCATTTTGTAAGCCTGGAAATTTTGTTGCGATCTCGGTAGGCGGTGCCCAGTCATCTCTTGTACTGCGTAGGGCATTTGCGATATATCGAGCATTAGATAAAGGGCCAATGGGTGGCAGTGTTGAATTGGTAATCGCACCTCATGGCGAAGGCAGTAAATGGTTATGTGGAAGAAGTGTTGGCGATTTTGTTGACCTAGTCGGTCCTCTCGGAACATCCTTTGGAATTCCAACTGTAAATGCAAATACGATGTTAATAGGCGGAGGTTATGGTTCTGCGCCACTATTTGCATTAGCAGAGGTTTTAAAAAACCGCGGCTGCCGAGTAGATATGGTGCTTGGTGCTAGTACTGCCAATAAAATTTATGCACCACTTGAAGGAAAACGAAGTGTCTCATCATTAACAATAACTACTGATGATGGAACTGCTGGTATTCACGGGCAAATTAGCGAGGCAATTCCAAGATTAATTCGAGAATTTGGTACTGAGGTGATTTATTCTTGCGGACCGATGGGGATGTTGTCTGCAATTGCAAAGATTGCAGAGGAGTTTGAAATTTCCCATCAATGTTCAGTCGAAGAATCAATGGCCTGTGGAATTGGTGTTTGCATGACTTGCGTCGTTCCAATTAAGCATGAAGATGGCATAAAAATGGTGCGAACCTGTATTGATGGTCCAGTAATGGATGGCTCAGAAATTATCTGGGATCGCAAATCAGTATTGGATGTGTTGTAGAGATGAGCGCTTTAGATTTTTCAACAAAAATTGGAAGTAAGAGATTTTCTAACCCGATTTTTACTGCAAGTGGTTGTGCCAGCTCTGGTAGTGAACTTGCTCAATTTTTACCATTAGATGAAATTGGCGCGATTGTAACTAAATCGATTATGACTAAACCACGTACTGGCCGTGCAACTCCACGTATGGCTGAGACTCCAAGTGGAATGCTTAACTCGATTGGTTTGCAAGGTCCAGGTATCGACACTTTTTTAGAAGTAGATATTCCTTGGCTTGTTTCTCAACAGGCAAAAATAATTGTTTCAATAGCCGGAGAGACAGTGGATGAGTATGGAGTATTAGCTCGTAGATTAAGAGCGGTTAATGGAATAAGTGCGGTAGAGGTAAATATTTCATGCCCAAATGTGGAAAATCGCGGGCAGGTTTTTGCCTGTCATACAGACACTGCTGCCGCAGTAATTGAAGCGGTGCGTCGAAATATTGGGGGCGAATTGCCAATAGTGGCGAAATTATCACCAGATGTTACTGACATTGTAGAGATTGCCCGATCAGTAATTAATGCAGGTGTAGATGGATTAGCATTAATTAACACACTTCTAGGTATGGTAATTGATACAAATACGATGAAACCAAAATTAGCAGGTAAAACTGGGGGATTGTCAGGTCCGGCAATTAGACCAGTTGCTGTTCGTGCCATTTACCAAGTTCATCAAGCTTTTCCCAACACACCAATTGTCGGAATGGGTGGAGTAGCTTCCGGTCGGGATGCTTTCGAATTAATTTTGGCGGGTGCAAGTGCAGTTTCTGTTGGTACTGCAACCTTTGGCGATCCAACTGCTGTAATAAAGATCAAGAATCAATTATCTGAATTACTAACTCAAAGAAATTTCGATAATTTTCGTGATGCCATTGGGTTTGCGCATAGGGGAGTTTAGGCATGCTGCCAATAATTCTTGCACTTGATACAAAGGAAATCGAACAAGCAAAAGCATGGATTAGGGCTTCAAGTAATTCGATTAACCATTTTAAAATTGGACTTGAGTTTTATTTGAAACATGGATCAGAAGGTATAAAAAAATTGCAAAATGATTATGAGTTGGAACTGTTTCTAGATCTTAAACTCTATGACATACCTAATACTGTTAAAGGGGCTGTTGAATCGGTTGCCGCTTTATCGCCAAAGTTTCTGACTGTTCACGCAAGTGGCGGGGAAAAAATGATAAAAGCTGCAGTAAATGCACTGCCAAACGGATCAATTACTGGTGTAACAGTTTTGACATCGTTTAGTGAGGATGATTTTTCAAAAATTGGTTTGAAATCAAATATAAGTGAGACCAGTAAAAACTGGGCACAAATTGCATTATCTGCCGGTGCCACATCCTTAGTTTGTTCACCTTTTGAAGCTTCAGAGCTTAGGAAACTTTCAAACACTGCTGTTCTTATAACCCCTGGAGTAAGAGTTGACGGTGATGACAATGCAGATCAGGTTAGGGTGATGACGCCAAAGGGCGCCTTAAGCGAGGGTGCCAATTTTGTAGTGATTGGCAGATCAATTACTAGTTTATGGGATGGATCAGACAAGAAGATGCGTGAGAAGATAGATCAAATCGCCAGATCATTGGAATAAAAGTGCAACCACCACGATTAAGTCGCCGCTCTCGGCGGAAGGCTGGGGAAAAAGCGGTAAGAGCGCGCCAGGAGCGGGCCAAAGTAAAGGAGCAGATTGCTTCTGGGGAGATATTCTTCTTTGACTTATTTAAAGATGAGCGTAAATCAATTGCTCGAATGAAGCTAATGGATCTGATTCAATCCGTTCCTGGAATTGGTCCAAATCGTGCAGAGATTATTTTTGAAAGAACAAAGATCTCGCCATCACGTAGAATTGGCGGTGTCGGGCACCGACAAATCGAACTATTAAGGCAGGAGTTTCTTTTGATAAAAGCCTCACGCCAATATGGAAAGTTATTGGTTGTTTCTGGGCCAAGTGGTGTTGGTAAAAGTACGATCACAAATCGACTGCGGGGTGATGATCGCTTCTGGATATCTATCTCTGCAACAACTCGAGCCAAGCGGACAGGCGAAGTAGATGGTATTGATTATCATTTTGTTTCTGAGGATAAATTCAATCAAATGATTACAGAAAATGAGTTTTTGGAATGGGCAGAGTTTGCCGGATCAAAATATGGAACACCAAAGAAGGCGGTTAATGAGGCGCTGCAGAACGGTAAAAATGTCATATTGGAAATTGAGTTAAATGGAGCAAGGCAGGTACGAAAAAATACCAAAACTGCTATTTTAATTTTTGTTGAGCCGCCTTCCTGGGAAGAGCTGACTAATAGGCTAATTAATAGAGGAACTGAATCAGAACAATCCACACAGGCAAGGCTAGATAGGGCAAAAGAGGAGCTTTCGGCTTCGTCGGAGTTTGATTATGTTGTGATAAATCATCAAGTAGAGCAATCAGTGGCTGAACTGGTATCTTTAGCCCTTCGTTAATCCACATTTTGAAGGGCCTTTTTGATGAGCAATCAAGCACTTGATGGAATTACTAATCCTCCTATCGACGCCCTATTAGAGAAAGCTGGATCTAAGTACAGCTTGGTTTTATATGCCGCTAAACGCGCTCGTCAGATTAATGCTTATTACTCACAACTAGGTGAGGGATTACTTGAATATGTTGGTCCACTAGTTGAAACATATGTGCATGAGAAACCACTTTCAATTGCGCTACGTGAAATTAATGAAGGCTTGCTAACAATCGAAAACTTAGAACCAAAGTCTGCGGATACAGTTAACTAAAAATTTGCCATGTTTCCCCGTGGTCGCAAAATATTACTTGGCGTAGCTGGCGGTATATCAGCATATAAATCATGTGACCTACTTCGTCGTCTACAGGATGAAGGCTTTATTGTTGATGTAGTACCAACTGCTGCGAGTCTGAACTTTGTTGGTAAAGCCACTTGGGAAGCACTCTCTGGTCGCAAAGTTATTACAGATTTTTGGAGTGATGTTGAAAGTGTTCCACATATCTCTATGGCAAAGGAAAATGATTTAATTGTCATAGCTCCAACTACTGCTGACCTATTAGGAAAGCTCGCCAGTGGTCGTGCCGATGACTTGCTGACAAATATTGTTTTAGCCTCAACTGCCCCAAAGATACTTGTTCCGGCGATGCATCCTGAGATGTGGTTAAACAGTGCAACTGTAGAAAATGTAAAGATTTTGCAGCAACGAGGTTTTTTCGTAATCCAGCCAGGCGAAGGTCGAATGACAGGTTCAGATATCGGTGTTGGAAGATATCCAGATAGTGTGAATATTATTACCGAGATTAATAAAGTCATCCTGCAATCAGCTGACTTAGTAGGAAAGCGAATACTCATTACAGCAGGTGGAACAAGAGAGCCTATTGATCCAATTAGGTTTATTGGAAATCGTTCTTCAGGTAAACAAGGTTTCGCATTAGCAGCAGCAGCAGCTAGTAGGGGAGCGCAGGTCCATTTAGTCACCGCTAATACAGATCTACCATTGATTGAAGGAATTACTACAACTCACGTAGAAACCGCAGCACAAATGTCTGCAGTGCTAGAGATTGAATTCCCGCATTCAGATGCCTTGATTATGAGTGCTGCAGTTGCGGATGCGAAAGTCTCTAACTACTCCGATATCAAAATTAAGAAAGAATCACTAGATCGAGTTGAGTTGCAAAAAAATCCCGATATTCTTAAATCACTTGCAAGTGGCAAAAAGCCCGGCCAGGTTATAATTGGGTTTGCCGCTGAAACATCAGCAGATTTCGAATCACTTGAAAAAAGCGGGCATGCCAAATTAGCTAGTAAATCACTAGATATTATTTATGTTAATAATGTCTCAGATGGTGCAATTTTCGGGAGTAATCACACCCAGGGATTGATTATTGACAGCCAATTAAATGTGATTAAAGTTCCAGAAATATCTAAGGACACGCTCTCGGATATATTGCTTGATCAATTAGCAAGTAAGTTAGGTTAGGACCATGAAAAATAGACTTTTTACATCTGAATCTGTTACAGAGGGACACCCAGACAAGATTGCAGATCAAATCTCTGATGCAATTTTAGATTCGCTTTTAAGTCAGGACACGAAAAGCAGAGTGGCTGTTGAAACATTGATTACAACTGGACAGGTACATGTTGCCGGCGAAGTAACTACTAATGGCTATGCCGATGTAATGAGTATTGTCAGAGACACAGTGCTGGAAATCGGCTATGACTCATCAGAGAAAGGTTTTGATGGGAACAGTTGCGGTGTATCTATATCTATTGGGCAGCAGTCTCAAGATATTGCACAAGGCGTGAATGATGCTTTTGAAAGCAGGGTTTCTTCGTCTGTCGATCCGTTGGATCTGCAAGGAGCAGGTGATCAAGGTTTGATGTTTGGTTATGCATGTAATGACACTCCAGAACTCATGCCACTTCCTATTTCGTTAGCTCATAAATTGGCCCAACAACTTACAAAGGTGCGAAAAGATGGCACCATTCCATATCTAAGACCGGATGGAAAAACTCAGGTAACAATCGAGTATCAGGGTGATAAAGCTGTAGCTTTAAATACAATCGTTATATCCTCACAACATGCTCCAGATGTTGATCTTGAAAAGAAAATGGCGCCAGAGGTTAAGAAGTTTGTTATCGATCCAATTCTTAAAGAACTTAAAATTGATGCCAATAACGTAAAGTTTTTAATTAATCCGACTGGTCGGTTTGTGATCGGTGGGCCAATGGGTGATGCTGGTTTAACCGGTCGAAAAATTATTGTAGATACTTATGGCGGAATGGCAAGACATGGTGGAGGTGCCTTTTCCGGTAAAGATCCATCTAAGGTTGATAGATCTGCAGCGTATGCAATGAGATGGGTCGCAAAGAACGTAGTAGCGGCAGGACTTGCAGATCGTTGCGAAGTACAGGTTGCCTATGCGATTGGTAAAGCACAACCCGTTGGTCTTTTTATTGAAACTTTTGGTACTGAAAAATTTGATACAGTCAAAATTGCTAATGCCGTGAATGAGGTTTTTGATTTAAGACCGGCTGCAATCATTCGTGACTTAAATTTACTTCGTCCCATCTATGGTAAAACTGCTGCATATGGCCATTTTGGCAGAGAGTTAGCAGATTTTACGTGGGAGAAAACGGACCGCGCTCAAGATCTAAAATCATTAGTTAACTAAGCAGTGGTTGCACCTCTTAAGTTAAGGCAACAGAAATCACCTAGTTCACTTCAAGCAGAGGTTGTAGCCTCAGAGAAGCTTCCAGTTGCAAGTGTTTTAGTTGATACACCAGTCTCTCATCTAGAAGGAATATATGATTATTTAGTACCAGAGCATCTACATGAAACAGCAATTTTTGGTACTAAAGTTTTGATTGATTTTGGTAAATCTACTACTGAGGGATTGATCATTGGCCGGAAATCTGAAAGTGAGCAGCCAGGTAAGTTAAAATCTATTATCAGTGTTTCATCACCTAGTGGTTTAGTTACTCAAGAGTTGATAACTCACATTGAGCAAGTACGAAATCGTTTTGGTGGTGGACTTTGGAATTTAATTAAATCTGCCGTACCAGCCAGAGTACTAAAGGAAGAAAAAAATAGAGCTACTATTGCTGAGAGTAGCAATCTCGATGGGTATGTTTCACCAGAATTACAAGAATTAATCGGTCGGACTGATTATGGACAACTTATTCATCCAAATAGAATTAAATGGGCCATTAATTTCCCATATTCAAAAGATCCAGTTTGGTTCCTGCTTGAATTAATAAAGGTGCGCTCACAAATAGGTCAGGTACTTGTTCTAGTACCTGACGAGAAGGATTTAAGATTGTTATCAACTTCTTTAGCTAAAGATTTTAAGGATAGTCTTCTAGAAGTAGGTTCGCACTTGAGTAAAAATCTTAGATATAGGAATTTCTTAATTGCAAAATTCATGTCACCTCGGGTTATAATTTCAACACGGAGTGGAGCGTTTACCCCACTTTCATCCGGCGCTACAGTGATTGTTTTATCCGACTTAGACCAATCTCATTATGAACTACACGCACCTGGCTGGAATACTAGAGATGTAACATTGTTGCGAGATGCAAGTACTTCACTGATGTTTATTTCACCCTCCCACTCACTTGAGATTTCAAGATTAATTGAGATTGGCTGGTTAGAAAAGAAGAATTATCGAGTTAAAAATGGATACAAATTCTCTACTAATGAAAAAGGTAATTCCTATATTCTGCCGATTAAGAGAGGTTTAGAAAGTGGAAGTGTTTTAATTTCGGTCGCTGAAAAAGGCTATGCAAATCTTTTTCTTTGCTCAAGGTGCAGAAATACGGCTAGTTGCGATTGCGGTGGCAAACTACAGATTGATGGTCAAAAGAAGATTCCAAAGTGCTATTTGTGTCTTAAAAATTATCCAAACTGGAAATGTATGTTTTGCTCTGACAATAGACCGTTTGTGATATCTAAAGGAATTGACAGAACCGCTGAAGAGATTGGTAAGGCAATTCCAAAGGTGCCAATTTTGATTTCATCTGGGAATAAGCAAATCACAGAACTTCCTAGCGGAAAATTTATTGTTATCGCAACTGCTGGTTCTGAACCGTCAGCAAACTATGCAGCGGTTGTAATGCTTGATGGAGAGAAGGTATTCAATCGACCATCACTAAGAGCAGAAGAGATCGCAAAGTTTAATTGGTTTTCCCTACTTAGCAAGGCTTCTGTTAATGCTGAAATTTTTCTTTCTTTACCCAATCATCATCCTGTTGTTCAGGCAATGCTGAGAACAGATTCCTCTTCTGCCTCAATGTATGAATTAAACTCTAGAAAATTGGCAAAGCTTCCACCGTATTATCGTGTCGCTGTTGTATCTGGAGATAAGGCGGAGATATCAAAATTTGCAGAGAATCTAAGAAGCGATAAGAATAATTACGAGATTACTGGGCCAGTAGAAATAGATAATTTTCAAAGTAAAATACTAATAAGGGTGGAATTGCAAGAAGCTCAGGTACTTGTCGATCTAATGGATGATATTACAAAGGTTCAGGGTGTTAAATCTAAAAGAATCTTTAATGTCAGGTTAGATCCCTTTGATCTTTAAGGCTAACACTCAAGTATCATAAGCACATGGCAATTCAACCGATAAGGCTATTTGGTGATCCGGTCCTTGTAACACCGGCAACTGAAGTTATTGATTTCGATAAAGAATTGCGCCAATTGGTCGCAGATTTAACTGAGACCATGCAAGCCGCTCCAGGTGCTGGACTTGCTGCCCCACAAATCGGGGTACCGCTTCGAGTTTTTGTTTGGGATATTGATGATGAAATTGGTCATCTGATTAATCCAACACTGGATTTAAGTTCTGAAATACAAGAGGGCGAAGAAGGCTGCTTGTCATTTCCCAACCTTGTTTATGAAACTCCCAGAGCTTTCAGAGCTGTTGCTAAAGGATTTAATTTGCATGGTGAGCCAGTAGTTGTAGAGGGTACTGAGTTATTAGCTCGATGCCTTCAACACGAAACAGATCATCTAAACGGCGTGCTATTTATTGATCGAATGCAAAGTGAGCAACGTAAAATAGCTATGAAAGAAATTAGAGAATCTGAATGGTTCGGAGTTGCTACTGAAGGCGGCAAATCACCCACAATAAAGATTTCTCCTCATTCGACATTTGGTTTAGGTCTTTAGTACTTTGAAGTTATTTGTAGCCTCTTCCTCTTTTGTAGCCAAACCTACTATTTTGTCCTTGGTTGCAGACAAAAATTATGACTTAATAGGATTAATTACCAACCCAGATAAGGCAACTGGTCGTGGCAAGCAAATAGAAGCTAACGAACTGGCTAATTGGGCAAATTTAGCCAGTATTAACACTTTCAAGCCAGGTTCAGTTGATGATTTGCGCTCTTTAGTTCTGGAAAATAAGCCAGATATTGTTTTAACAATCGCATACGGAAGATTGATTCCGCAAGAGATACTTGAGATTCCAAAATATGGGTGGATTAATGTGCACTTTTCAATCCTGCCAAAATGGCGTGGCGCCGCTCCAGTTCAATGGGCAATACTTTCGGGCGATACGAAAACTGGAATTTCTATTTTTAAATTAGATAAAGGGATGGATACAGGACCAATTTATCTGCAGCAGGAAATCAAAATTGCCGTAGAGGAAAAATCTGAACAACTCCTAGAGAGATTAAGCTTAATTGGCTCAGAGTTATCAATTAAAACCTTGGAATTAATTAAAAACGGAGTTATTCCTAGCCCACAGGATTCCACCGGAGTTAGTTTGGCCCCAAAATTCAATAAAAATGATGGACGGATTGAGTGGACCAAGAGATCTGATGAAATTTATAATCATTATCGGGCCCTTAGTGCAAATCCTGGGGTTTGGACATCAGTTGGAGAATTGCGTATTAAGATTGATTCACTGAGAATTTCTTATGTACTAGAACAACTAAAACCAGGAGATGTAGTAATAGATAAAGAACACCTTTTCATTGGCACTGGTAATGGTGTAATTGAGATTGAAAAATTGACGCCAGCAGGTCGAAATCAAATGAGTGCAGCGGAATTTATAAGGGGACTTACAAATAGAAATGGATTAACAGTTGGGTAAGCCAAATCCTAGTCAATCCAGATTGACCGCATTCGAGCTGGTTTATCAGGTTAATCGCGAGGGCGCTTATGCAAATATTAGATTGCCTGAATTACTTGCAAAAACGAAAATTTCGAAGGCAGATAAAGCATTCACTACTGAGCTATCTTATGGAACATTACGAATGCAAGGTCGTCACGATTATATTGTCAAGAAGTATTTAGATAGACCACTAAATGAGATTGACACTAAAATACATGATTTATTGCGAATCGGTATTCACCAAATTACCCAAATGAGAGTAGCTGATCATGCCGCAGTCTCTGAGACTGTTGAAGTTGCAAGAGTTGTAGCTGGTGAGTCAAAAGCTTCCTATGTGAATGCAGTGTTGCGAAAAATTTCAGCTGCGGCAAACGACCTTTCTGAATTAGAAGATTTGCCGATACTAAGTAAATTAGCGATTCAATACTCTCATCCAGAATGGATAATCTCAGCTTTCTATGACCAACTTAAGGATTGGCAAGAAGTAGAAGCGCTTCTGGTCGCAAACAACCTACCTGCTACGCCGGATATTGTTGCCTGGCCTGGCAAGTCCACAATTGAAGAACTTTGTGAACTTGGAGCCATCCAAATACCTGGATTTGCTAATGGAGTAAATTTAATTGGCATACCATCAGAGTTTTCGCCAATAATTGAACGCAGAGCTGGCGTGCAAGATCGTGGCTCTCAAATCGTCGTAGAAAATTTTCTATCTACTGCAACTCAGAGCCAATCCTGGCTCGATATGTGTGCAGGTCCTGGTGGTAAAGCTGCTTATATATTCCATACTCTTACAGTTAAAGACCCCACAGCTACATTTTTAGCTAGCGAACAAATACCACATCGGGCGGAGCTGGTAAAAAGAGTGGTAAATAACCAACAAGTGATATGTGTTGATGCCACAGATTCAAAGAATTTCTCAACTACTTTTGATCGAATATTAGTGGACGCCCCGTGTACAGGACTAGGAGCGTTGCGTAGGCGACCAGAGGCAAGATGGCGGCGAAGCTTGCAGGATTTGAAAGAATTAGTAGTGCTACAAAGAGATCTACTTAATAGCGCTCATGATTTGCTTAATCCTGGTGGAATAATTGCTTATGTAACTTGCTCACCTCATATCGCCGAAACAAAGGGGCAGGTAATCGATTTTCTTAGTGCTCATAAGGATATGGTTTTAGTACCGCTTCAGAATTTTTCAGCTGCTAGTAAAAAGGGGCTGAATTCAGATGGAACAATGCAACTTTGGACACACCAAGATCAATCCGATGCTATGTTCATGGCTTTATTTCAAAAAGTGGGTTAAATAGGATGATGGGTATTGATAAAAGAATTCTGATTAACCCAAGCATCCTGAATGCTAATTTTGATGATCTAGAGAACGAGATAGACAAAGTTTCTTCGGTTTCTGACCTACTTCATCTTGATGTTATGGATAATAAATTTGTTCCTAATTTTACATTTGATTTTAAGCGAGTTACTGAAATAGTCAACTTCTCAGCATTACTGGTTGATGCCCACTTAATGATTGAGGATCCAGATAATTTAGCTCCAAAGTATGCTGAAATTGGATGTGAGTCTGTAACGTTCCACTATGAAGCAGCTAAAAATACTGAGCAAGTAATTTCAGATATTAGATCAAATGGTGCAAAAGTTGGTCTGGCTATAAAACCAAATACACCATTTTCTGATGTTGCAGGTTTTATGTCGGACATTGATATGCTTTTAATAATGACGGTAGAACCTGGTTTTGGTGGACAGTCGTTTATGAGTGATCAACTGCCTAAGATTTCACAAGCTAGATCTCATATTCGCGCACATGATGGTGAGCCAATTGCATTACAGGTAGATGGTGGAATCTCGATTGAAACAATTGGGCAAGCCGCTGCTGCTGGAGCAAATTGCTTTGTTGCTGGAAGTGCTGTTTACAAAGATGAAAATCCTAGTTCAATGATCACTAGATTGAGACAATTAGCAGAATCTAATTTTAAAAGTTAGTCTTGCGCTCCCATAAGTAATAGAACCGCAGAAAGGTCTGAGCTATTTATAGTTGTTGCGGCCGCAGCTGCCACTTTAGGTTTTGCATTAAATGCGATACCAAGGCCAGCCGCCTCAATCATATCTAGATCATTAGCACCATCACCTACGGCAACCGTTTGAGCAATTTGTACC
>CANHGU010000003.1 GCA_947460855.1 Candidatus Nanopelagicaceae bacterium
CTGCGCTCCCAAATTGATTCAACTCCACCCAATGATGTCGCATTGGTTATTAATCTAGAAGCATCACACATAAGATCAATTTGAGCCACGGTGGCGTTGACCTCAAATGAAATCATCGCTCCAAAACCTCTCATGAAGGATTTAGCACGTTCATGATATGGATCAGATACTAAGCCTGGATATCTGACCTTTACTACCCGCTTATCTTTCTCTAATCGAATAGCTAATTCCATTGCATTTTCTTGAGATCTTTCCATTCTTAGTGCGAAGGTGCGCAATCCTCGTAAAGCTAACCAAGCTTCATGCGGGCCAGGAATTGCTCCGCCATATCTTCTAGATTGCTCTAATCCAGTATAAAAAGTTTCACTTTTTGTACTTACTGAACCAAGAATTAAATCACTATGTCCAGATAGATACTTAGTCACCGAATGGATACAAAAGTCAGCACCGAGAGCTAATGGGTTTTGAATCAATGGAGTTGCTAAAGTGTTATCAACGGCAACCATGCACCCAGCTGCTTTGCCAGCTGGAATAATCTTTGGTAAATCTACAACTTCGATTGCAGGATTTGTTGGCGACTCTAAATAGATCATCTGCGCCCCAGGTATTGCTGCAAGTACAGCATCTGTGTCAGCTAAATTAACAAATCTAACTTTAACTCTATTGGCTTCGTGCATTTTCTTAAGCATGGTTGTTGTGCCTTGATAACCGTTATGTGAGGCAACAATTACTCCACCTTCAGGCAATTGAGAAATTACTGAAGTTATTGCGCCCATTCCAGATGCGTATATTAAAGTTTTACCACCTTCAAGAGCAGCGATTGCATCTTCCAACGCACTCCAAGTTTCATTACCGTATCGGCCATAACCAACCGGGCCGCCTGCGTGAAAGGTTGAATTCAATGCGATTGGTGGATTTAAAGCCCCGTCGGATTCCTTTGTCGGGCGACCAACTGCAACAACCTTGGTTTCAAGAGATAATTTTTCCCATTGATGATCTTGGTTCATAGGTCAGAGCCTAACTCATCCCAGAAAGGCTATTTCTTTGCCTCAAGCACTAAAGCAACAGAGTTGATACACCAACGTTGATCGGTTGGAACGGCATATCCCTCACCAGTAAAAACATGACCAAGGTGAGATCCGCATGCGGCACATCTAACCTCTGTTCTAACTCTTGGAAAAAGTGAGCGATCTTCTATCAGCTCAACAGCATCTTTCTCTGTTGGTGCATAAAATGAGGGCCAGCCACATCCGGAATGAAATTTTGTTTCTGATCTAAATAATTCAGCGCTGCACGCTTTACACCTATAAACACCTATTGTTTCGATATCGGTGTATTCACCAGTAAAAGCAGTTTCAGTTGCAGCTTTTCTTAATACATCAAATGAAAGCGGATCGACCCTTTTTCTTAATTCATCTTCATTAATCTCAACTGAATAGGGTTTACCATTCGAATTATTAGGGGTTATCTCATTCATTAGCGCCTGATGTAACCAATGGATAGGCAACTCCGGTTGAAGAATGGCAGTCATACCCATTTGGATTCTTAATTAAGTACTTTTGGTGGTACTCCTCAGCTAGCCAATAGATTGTATTTGAAGCAGGTGTAATTTCAGTAACAATTTTATCCATGCCATTTTTACTTAATTCATCTTGATAAATTTTTTTACTCGCAAGTGCTTTATCCATTTGGTCATTTGATGAGGTAAATATTGCTGATCGATATTGTGTTCCAATATCTCCTCCTTGTTGATTTAAAGAGGTTGGATCATGCATTACCCAAAACTCTGCAAGAAGCTTTTCATATGAAACGATTGATGAATCGTAAATCACTTCAACTACCTCTGCGTGATTTGTTGTACCAGTACAAACCTCTTTATATGTTGGATCAGATTTATTGCCACCCATGTAACCAACTGATGTTTGAATAACACCATCTAATTGCCAAAATCTTCGCTCTGCGCCCCAAAAGCACCCAGTTGCAAAATATGCGGCTTCACTCATTTGCTAATTCTCTCTCATAGATTACGGGTGTGCAATCTCAAAAAATCCTAAAATCATATTTATGCTACTGATAACCTTCAGTCTGCTGGCTGTTAAATCAGCCCCCGTAGCTCAGGGGATAGAGCACCGCCCTCCGGAGGCGGGTGCGCAGGTTCGAATCCTGCCGGGGGCACATCTTGACTCAATAAAGTGATGTAAATCTTTGATTTTTTTATACTTCTCAGCAAAATATCCTTGTTTATTAATTAAATTAACGAGAGAATAAGCCACGTAATTTTGATTTTAAATAAATCTACAATTTCAATGAAGGAGTTGACTGCCCTATGGATTGGCGACATGAAGCTGCTTGTCGCGAAGAGGATCCAGAGGTTTTCTTTCCAGTCGGCAATACCGGGCCTGCACTTGCTCAAATCGAAGATGCGAAAAAAATATGTAATAGATGTCCAGTTAAAGAGCCATGCCTTGCTTGGGCGCTTGAGAGTGGTCAAGATGCTGGTGTTTGGGGCGGTCTTTCTGAGGATGAGCGCCGAGCTATGAAACGTAGAGCAGCTCGTAATCGTGCACGCCAGATGGAAAATCAAACCTCTTTCTAGTCTTAACTAGTTTTAAACCTTATTTCACCTCTAGTTAGTGGGCCATCTCTAAATAATTTAATACTCCCATTTAACTCATTTTTGGTTAATGTATTAGCAATCTGCAAACCTAAATTCGCTGATTTTTCTAAATTAAAATCGCTCGGTAGCCCAGACCCATCATCACACACCGCTACGGTATATAAATTACCATCATTATTTACTTCAACTGTCAGTGATTCTCCGGAGTCACTTAAACCATGCTCGAGTGCGTTATGAATTAGCTCAGTAACGACTAAAGAAAGTGCGGTGGCAATCTTGGAGTCAAAAAATCCAAAAGTTCCAACTTTTTTGAAAGTAATTTTTCTAGGATTTAGTTCAATAGCATTCTTAATTATTTGCTCAAAAACCTGATCAAACTCGACCGATTCAGATGATTGGTTAGACAATGTTTCGTGAACAAGTGCAATTGAAGCCACTCTTCGCACCGCCTCCGATAAAGCAGCGCTAGCAATTGGATCCTCTACTCTCCTAGATTGCAGCCTAAGCAACGCCGAAACTGTTTGAAGATTATTCTTTACTCGGTGATGGATCTCTTTAATTGTTGCATCCTTAGTAATAAGTGCGCGATCACGATTTCTTAGTTCAGTTACATTGTGTAGTAAAACGATCGCACCAATTCGATCATCTCCTTGAGTTAATGGGATCACTAAAATATCGATAACACCCTCTTGGCTTTCAAATTCAGCTCTACGTAGAAATTTTCCGCTCAGTAGTGTCTGCCAAGATTCATCGGTTGGTTGATTACCGCTTTTTTTAAGACTGGCAAATACTTCACCTAAGTTTTCTTTCTCTAGTTCATTCTGATATCCAACTCGACTCAAAGCTGATCGGGCATTTGGGCTGGCAAAAAAGATAGTTCCATTGACATCTAATCTAATTAATCCATCTCCAACCCGAGGGGCGGATTCAGAATTATAAATACTATTTCTAATTGGGAAGTTGCCATCAGCAACCATCTGAAATATTTTGTGTGCAATCTCCCGATAATTTAATTCCAGTTTGGATGGTAATCTCATTAAATCAGCATTTCGATGTCTTGATATAACAGCTAAGGTTTTACCACCAAAAATAACTGGGATGGTCTCCTCTTTAATCATTATTTCACCGATTAATTCTGGTTCGGTATCTCTTAATATTTCACCATCAGATAAAGCTTGATCTATTCTTGGACGCACTCCCCAGGCAATTGTTGATCCAATTAAATCATTGCTAAAAACAGTAGCAGCAGTTGTTGGCCTTATTTGAGCAATTGCTACATAGCCTTCTGGCCAAGATTTTTGATCTTTTCTAATTGGCAGCCAAAGTACTAAATCTGCAAAAGATAGATCTGCTAACAATCGCCACTCGACAACGAGCTCAGCAAGGTGCTCAATTTCGGAGTCGGATAATTTTGAGTTTTCCGAGATTAACTCCACGAAGGTGGCCATTGGCTAATGGTAGAGCCAGAACTACTTAAGATATTCACCAATTTTGGCAATCTGCTTGCTAAAGGCAGTGCTTCGCCATAAGTCATACTTTTTTGGCGGCAAGGTGGCTGCCCGAATAGCACGTATGTCGTAAGGCATTTGAACTGTTAAACAGGATTTTGTTAGCTCCAAAAACTGCTTTTGAACAACCTGTCCATATCGATCAAATTTTTGTTGATTTAATATACATATTAAATTAGGAGGATTTACCAGATTAGAATAATCTTTCATAAAATCTTTTAGATACAAAATACCATTTTCATCAGATTTAGTTACGTAAACAATTGACTTACTACAGCTAAGGCTCTGACTAAGCCACTGAGCATTTACTCTTCGATCTGCCAAAGTGCTTGTTAGTGAAACTGTATTTCCTCCATCAATTAGTAATTTAGTACTAGAAAGCTCCTCAATTTTCCCGCCGAGCTGAGTAGCTGAAATTTGAATAAACTTATTTCCGCTCGATGGCCGCAAGTTATGATGAGTTGATACTATTAATGTTGCCTGAAGGTGCAGTGCTATGTGGTTTGAAAGTGTTGAGATTCCTGGCGAGGATGGTGAGCCAATTACTGTAACCAGGTTCTCATTTTTAGGTAATACATGAAATAATGGTGGCCGAGTAATTTTAGCCAGCTCATGAAGTAAGTCAGCTGGATCAAATTTTTTCTTAATTAAAATGAATCGGTGCTGCTTGAAAGAATTGATTAGATTATTTATCTCAGATTCAGATCCAAAATCTTTAGAATATAAGATGCTTGTAGCGATCTCAGTTTTGTTGATAAATTCACTTAGTAATTCAGGGGTTATTGCTCTATAAATTATGTTGCAACCTTGAGAATACAAAAGTGAAGCAATTATTTCCTCTTGATCACTGCTACTAATAGCAGTAACAAGATTTAGTTTTAATTCAGATGCTTCGAACAATAACTAACCTACTGTCAGCGAGCAATTGAAGAGTTGGAATAACTTGATCATTACTTAGAATAACTAAGACACTTGCCTTGCCGGAATTATTTCGTTCTAAGACATTTGAAATTGAGATATTTGCTACTACTAATTGCGGTGCAGCTATTAATTTTGAATCTTTATTTGGGATTGCGTATATATCAACAACTTCACCCCTAACCAAGTCAATTGGAATATCGGTAAGATCTAAAGTAAGTGGGACAAATCTTTGGTCTAACGGTTGGGAAGACTTTGTAATAGAAGCTGTTGGAACTAAGTCACCTTTGCTTAAATGAGTTAGAACTAACGCTCCAATAATTTCTGCTTTTGCAGATAAATAGTTCTTGGCTGACTCTGGCAGAAGGACTGCAACCGACTTTACATCTGTCTCGCTTATTAATTGACCAGGTGCTAGGTCACCCTGAGTTGCCCAAACCATTACTGTCCGATTAGCTTCCTTTGCAATCAATTGTCCAGATGTGATTGCGATAATAAATAGTGCCAGTCCCATCGCTAATCTAGAGTTTTTTAGGATATCTAAATTTGAAATTTCCATGCCAACTTTTTAGCATAAATCTTTACTCAAAATATCATCCGTTCGGATGATCCATTTTGCTACTTGACTGGTCAAAGTAGCTACATGACGATTTCGCAATCAATATCAGTGCCAACATTAAATAATAATAGAAAATTGTATTTAGTACCTTCAATAGATAAAGAGTTCGGCAAAGAGTGGACTCATCCAAACTTTTCACCAACGCCATCAGCGCTTGCGGATTTGCCTAATCTCTATGAATGGAGTGAAAGTTTCATTATTTCTGTAATTGAAATATGGTCTGGCAGAAGGGGCACAATACAGCTATCTAAGAATTGCCATAGATCTGTTATAAACAAAATAATTAAGCAAGGTAGTCAATTGAATCATCCATGCCAAATACGTAAAATTTATTTAAGCCAACCAATAGAAGGTGTACTTGAGGTTACTGCAACTCTACGAATAAAAGATCGGGTTCGTTCACTTACATTGCGATTTGAAGGGGTTGATAAAAAATGGGTATGTACGGAATTAAACTTGCTTTAACCTTGTCCGTGACATCTTTTATATTTTTTACCAGACCCGCATGGGCAAGGTGCATTTTTTGATGTTCCACCAGCAGTATTTGGTTCAATCTCCGCTGCGGAATATTGAAGCTGTGCTACTGGAGCCGGTGCTGGAGTAAGCCCTTTTGCACCTACTTGATCGCCCTCAACTTGGACCTCTGCATTGAACAAGAAACCAACTAACTCTTCTTTGATTGCATCCATCATTGCAGAAAATAGATCAAAGCCTTCGCGCTGGTATTCAACTAATGGATCTCGCTGAGCCATAGCGCGCAGGCCAATTCCTTCTTGCAGATAATCCATTTCATAAAGGTGCTCACGCCATTTTCGATCAAGCACAGAAAGTAATATTTTTCGCTCTAACTCCCGCATAACAGTTGGGGAAAGTTCACTCTCTCTTTTTTCATATGCTTTATTAGCTTCAGTCAAGATTCGATCAAGTAAAAATTCACTATCTAGCGCTGATTGGCCACCAATTTCATTTAGTAGGTCAGTTGCGGTGAATGAAATTGGAAATAGAACTTTAAGTGCTACCCAAAGTGTTTCAAGATCCCAATCTTCAGCCACCCCAGTCGCTGTTGCAGCATCTACATAAGCAGTTACAGTTTCATTTAAGAATTTACGCACTAGATCCTTAATATCAGCACCCTCTAATACTTCGCGGCGCTCTGAGTAGACGACTTCACGCTGTTTATTCATAACATCGTCATACTTCAGTACATTCTTGCGCATTTCAAAGTTTAAAGATTCCACCTGAGTTTGTGCTGACTTAATTGCATTGCTAACAATTTTTGACTCCAGCGGTGTTTCTTCTGGCATACCAGCTGCACCTAGGAATCTTTCAACTAAGCCAGAATTAAATCTACGCATAAGTTCATCCTGTAGAGATAAATAAAATCTTGACTCACCCGGATCTCCTTGACGACCAGAACGCCCACGAAGCTGGTTATCAATTCGACGAGACTCATGTCGCTCAGTTCCTAGTACATAAAGTCCGCCCAATGAAACAACAGTCTCATGCTCTTTCTCTACTGCTGTTTTTTGTTTTAAAATCTCATTAGGCCAAGCTTTTTCATACTCTTCTGGAGTTTCTGCAGGATTTAATCCTTGACGTTGTAATTCAAAATCGGCCATGAATTCGGGATTTCCACCCAGCATAATGTCAGTGCCTCGACCAGCCATATTGGTAGCAACAGTGACCGCGCCAACTGTTCCAGCTCGAGCAATAATTGCAGCTTCACGTTCATGCTGCTTAGCATTTAAAACTTCATGAGCAATACCACGACGTTTTAGAATAGCTGAAAGTTCTTCAGATTTTTCAACGCTTACAGTTCCTACCAATACTGGTTGACCTTTTTTATTTCGTGCGACAATATCCTCTGCAACAGCAGTGAACTTACCTATTTCAGACTTATATATTAAATCTGATTGATCAATTCGCTGCATTTTCTTATTAGTAGGTATTGGAATTACGCCTAACTTATAGATCTGCATAAATTCAGATGCTTCAGTCATGGCAGTACCGGTCATACCGCCAAGTTTTTTATAAAGGCGGAAGTAGTTCTGAAGGGTGATAGTGGCAAGGGTTTGGTTTTCATCTTGGATTTCAATGCGTTCTTTTGCTTCAAGGGCTTGATGTAGACCTTCACTGTAACGACGACCGGCAAGCATTCGACCAGTATGTTCATCAACAATTAACAGTTCGCCATTCATTACTACGTAATCTTTATCACGCTTAAATAGCTCTTTGGCTCGAATTGCATTATTTAGGTAACCAATCATTGGCGTGTTTGCAGCTTCATACAGATTTTCTATACCTAGCGCCTCTTCTACCCTGCTAACGCCCTCTTCTAGGATTCCAACGGTACGTTTTTTCTCATCGACTTCATAATGTGTATCACGAGTTAATCTTGTAACTATATTTGCAAATTCAACATACCACTTGGTTGCTTTATCTGCAGGTCCAGAGATAATCAAAGGTGTTCTTGCTTCGTCAATTAAGATTGAGTCAACTTCGTCAACAATTGCAAAATTATGTGATTTCTGTACGCAATCTACAAGTGACCATGCCATGTTATCTCTTAAGTAATCAAAACCAAATTCATTATTTGTTCCATAAGTAATATCAGCTGCATATGCTTCACGCCGCTCAGCTGGAGACATACTGGCAAGAATTACACCAACTTTAAGACCTAAGAAACGGTGAACACGCCCCATCCATTCACTATCACGCTCTGCTAAATAATCATTTACGGTAACAATGTGTACACCTTCACCGGTAAGAGCGTTTAAGTATGCAGGTAATGTTGAAACTAAAGTTTTTCCTTCACCGGTGCGCATCTCAGCAATATTGCCTTTGTGCAGAGCTGCACCACCCATTAATTGAACATCATAATGTCGTTGGCCCAATGTACGTTTTGCGGCTTCGCGCACAACAGCAAAGGCTTCTGGCAAAATAGAATCTAACGTTTCACCTTTAGAAATTCGTTCTTTAAAAGAATCTGTCTTACCTCTAAGAGATTGATCGTCTAGCGATGAAATTTCTGCCTCAAATTTATTAACTTGCTGAGCAATTTTTGCAAGCTCTTTTATGGCTCGACCTTCACCAGCGCGCAAGACCTTGTCTAGTAAACCCACAAAGCTCCTCTACTGATGACTAATTTTGATTGGATAAATACTTAGTGGCTTATCGTATTAGAAAATTACGCCCCACCGCACACGCAGTAATTATCGCATTAATGGTGATTTTGGCATCATTTAGCGCCCGTACCCCCTCCTGTATGGATGCTCCGGTGGTAATTAGATCGTCAATCAAAAAAATGCCAGTCTGAGAGTTTAGTGAATTACTGACCTTGAAGGCATATTTCATATTTTCTTTTCGCTCTTTGCTATTGAGATTACTTTGGTCCATAGATCTCTTTGCAACTTCTAGTAGGGGTAAATAATTTGCATTAATTTCCATAAGTAATAACTGTCGAACAACCTCAATTGCTAACACACTTATATGATCTCTTCCCCTGCTCTTAATAGCACTTTTCTGGGAAGGAATTGTTACTAAATCAATTTCTTTGTTTAATTTCCTATCCTGAACTGCAAATTTTATTGAGTTCGCAATTGAAATAGATAGTAGTTTAATAGCTAGCTTATTACCATCTTCTTTGGCAGCTAAAATAATTTTTGAACTGAAATTATTATAATCTGTAACAAAATAGTGATCAATACCAAGTACTTTAGTTTTTTTACATTTAACTAACCAACCAGCTTCGCATATTGAGCAAATTGCTTTCCCGTATCGCTCACAGCTTATGCATACAGCGGGATAAATCAACTCTTTAAGACTCAATAGAGATTTGACCATATTGAATGTATAACAGAGAAGATAATTGTTTTGTAGATATTCTATTTCTGTTGATACTTATTCTTCTGGTGTCAATTTAATTGGAAATGATTGAACTGAATTACCATGGCTTTTTGGCAGTGTTAAAACAAAGTGAGCTCCCTTTTCAGGTCTACCCCAAGCAAGTAATTGACCCTGGTGCAGCTTTGTATCCTCGAGTGCAATTGAAAGTCCAAGACCAGTTCCACCACTACTCCGAGCTCGAGAAGGGTCTGCTCGCCAGAAACGATCAAATAGAAATGGTCCATCCTCTTCTCTAAAACCTATGCCGTAATCCCGAACACCAATTGCAACTTCATTGTTACTATCTGTAATTTCAATTCTTACATTTTTACCTTCCCCATGGTCAACAGCGTTTGTAACTAAATTTCTAAGTATCCGTTCAACTCTTCGCTGATCAGCTTCAATTTCAATTACTTCCTTAGAGGCTACGATTTCAAATAAAGCAGATTTGCTCGGATGAAGATAATCAACTGTTTTTCTCACTACATTGACGATATTTAGTGTAGAGATACCTAATGCTGCCGCTTCGGCATCGAATCGACTTACCTCAAGTAAATCTGAAAGTAATAGCTCAAAGCGATCAATCTGATTAATCAAAAGCTCGCTACTTCTGGCAATATTTTGGTCAAAATTTTCTTTTTCTTGATAAATTACTTCAGCTGCCATTCTGAGTGTAGTTAGTGGAGTTCTAAGTTCGTGAGATACATCAGATACGAATCTTTGTTGTAGCAACGATAGGTTTTCAAGTCGATAAATTTGTTGCTGAATTGATACTGCCATTTCATTGAATGATTTTCCAAGGCTCGCTAATTCATCTTCACTAGAAATAGCCATACGACTCGTGAAATCGCCTTGCGTAAACTTTTCAGCTACCACTGCGGCTGCCTGAACCGGAGCTACCACCTGTCGAATTACAAACTGGGTGCTTAAGCCAATAAGTAAAATTAATAAGAAGCCGGCTAAAATTAAAATAATAGTTAAGTTATGAATCGTATTATATTGTTCATTTAATTTAAAAATATAATATATTTCATATACTCCAGTTCTAGGAATACTTATCTTTCCTCCAATGATAAAACCAGGAAAATCAGAACCCTTTGAGTATTTAACTGTTATCTTTTCAACTAATATTTGATTAGAAGATTTTGTGCGGTCTCTAAATTCATTAGGAATTGAGTTTAGTGCCAATAATGTAGTACCGGTTTGATAGATATTTGTAACCTTGTTGTCTTTAGAAAATGGTAAAACAACAGTTTCACGTCCAGAAATTAAGCCATCTTCTTCACTTGACTTAATAAAGTCTTGAATTACTTTATTTAGGGTTTCATCACTTTTAAACTTAGCATTATTAAAATTTGCTTGAGCAAGCTGTAGTGCAGTTTTAGTTTCAATTTTTGAAATTGATATTTTTTCATTGATGATTACTGATGAGATTCTATTGTGAATTGCTATACCAATTACCGAAATGATTAGAAATGCAAGTGTTAAGCTTGATAGTAATACTTTTAAACTAAGCGACTGCTTAATCTTAAGCTTACTAAATACCATATTAAGCCTTTGCCGCCCCCGCTTTATATCCAACCCCACGAACAGTTAAAATGTACTCTGGATTATCCGCGTCCGACTCAACTTTTGAACGCAATCTCTGTACGTGCACATTCACTAATCTGGTATCGGCAGCATGCTGGTAGCCCCAAACTTCACTTAGTAGCGCCTCTCTTGTAAATACACGGCCAGGTTCTTTAGCGAGTGCTGCTAATAGATCAAACTCTAATCGGGTTAATGCAATTTCTTTACTATTTTTTGAAACTTTATGTTCCATTTGATCGATAACTAAATCACAAATTGAAAGTGTTCCTATCTTTGCATTTCTTCGAAGTCTTGTGTTTATTCGCGCTACTAACTCTTGTGGTTTAAAAGGTTTAATCATGTAGTCATCAGCGCCAGCTTCAAGACCTAAAACAACATCATGCGTATCACCTTTGGCTGTTAGCATGATGATTGGAACCATAGATTTTTCTCTAATTATTTTACAAACTTCAATTCCATCAATACCAGGTAACATAACATCAAGTAAAACTAAATCTGGAGTGTGAGAATTAAATAAACTCATGACCTGATCGCCTCTATTTACTAAATCAACCTCCATGCCAGCACCAGTTAACACAATGCTCAGCATCTCCGCTAAGTCTTGATCGTCATCAACGACCATGACTAATGGCATTTAGGAACCGTGTTCCCAGGAATTCAAGTAAAGCTCCTGTGCTGGAGTTAATACATCTAACGAAGAACCCATGCTTTCTAACTTTAATCTAGCTACATTTTTATCAATTGCAACAGGAACTTCATGAAGGCCCGCTGCCAAATCCTTACCTTCTTTTAGGAGCCACTCAGCGGTTAATGCTTGATCTGAGAATGACATATCCATTACTGAAGCTGGATGCCCCTCTGCAGCACCTAAATTAGCAAGCCTGCCCTCTGCAATTAAGAGGATACGGCGGTCATTTGCCATTACATATTCATCTGTTTGATGGCGCATCTTTGAATTCTTTTGTTTTGCATTTTTCTCAAGCCAAGCCACATCAATCTCAACATCAAAGTGGCCAGAATTGGCAAGAATTGCACCATCCTTCATCTGCTTAAAATGTTCATCGCGCAGAACGTCTCGGTTACCAGTAACAGTTATGAATAGGTCACCAATTGCAGCAGCCTCTGTCATTGGCATGACTCGAAAACCCTGCATTAGTGCATCTAATGCTTTTGTTGGATCAATCTCAGTAACAATTACCTCAGCACCAAGACCTTTTGCGCGCTCTGCAACACCTTTACCGCAATAACCAAAACCAGCGACTACTACGATTTTTCCAGCGACTAATGTGTTAGTTGCACGGAAAATTGCATCAAATGTTGACTGGCCAGTTCCATATCTATTATCAAACATGTGCTTAGTGTCAGTATCGTTAACTGCGATCATTGGGAACTTTAATGCGCCATCTTTTGCCATCTGACTTAGTCGGATAACTCCTGTTGTTGTTTCTTCACATCCAGCTAATACTCCTTCAATTAACTCTTTACGGGAAGTGTGTAGCACGTTTACTAAATCACATCCATCATCAAATACTAATTGCGGTTTAATATCTAGTGCAGAGTTTAAGTGAGCATAATAACCATCACGATCCACAGCATTCTTTGCAAAAACTGAAATTCCATATTCATAAACTAATGCAGCAGCTGTGTCATCTTGAGTAGAAAGCGGATTTGAAGCACAAAGTGCAAGATCTGCTCCACCTGCTTTTAATGCCAACATTAAATTTGCAGTTTCTGTGGTCACGTGCATACATGCAGCAATTCGTACGCCAGCAAATGGCTTTTCTTTTGCAAAACGCTCTTTTATTTGTGCGAGCACGGGCATATTACGTTCGGCCCATTCAATTCTTTTCTTTCCTTCGCTAGCTAGCGCAGGATTAGCAACATCATTTTTTATTACGGTTGCTGTGCTCATTTACTCTCCTATGAAATCGACTTTCAATTAATGGCTATTAATCAATGGTTAGGGGATAAAGATACCCTGCTGGTAGATAATTATCATCTTTCGATCAAGGCTAAGACGGTATCTCTAATTTTCACCATCTCTTTTTCAGTATTTGCCTCAACATTTAACCGAAGTAAAGGCTCGGTATTTGACGGCCTAAGGTTAAACCACCAGCTTTCCGCAGTAACAGTTAGCCCATCCAACTCATCAACTTGATGCTGATTAAGATATTTACTTCGGACTATTTCAATAGATTTTGTGACATTTTTAACTTTACTGTTTATTTCACCGCTCGACGAATATCGATTATATGGTTTAAGTAGATCTGAAAGAGTAGTACTACTTCCCATAAGTTCTGCAAGTGCATAAAGCGCTGCAAGCATTCCGGAATCAGCTCGCCAGAAATCATTAAAATAGAAATGACCAGAGTGCTCGCCCCCAAAAATTGCACCACTTTGAGCCATTAGATTCTTAATATACGAATGCCCTACTCGACTTCGAATTGCTACCCCGCCATTCTCGGCAATTACCTCCGGAACGGCTTTTGATGATATTAGATTATAAATAATGCTAGCCCCGGGATGCGCCTTTAATTCTCGCACTGCAATTAATGCAGTTAATGCAGAAGGATTAACTAACTGACCTAACTCATCAATCAAGAAACACCGGTCTGCATCACCATCAAAAGCTAAACCAATATCAGCTTTCTCTTTTTTTACCCTCTTCTGAAGATCTTTTAGATTCTTAGCTTCAATTGGATTTGCTTCATGATTTGGGAAATTTCCATCTAATTCAAAATACATAGGAATAAGTTCAACATTTAACTTTGCCATAACGGCAGGAGCTGTAAAACCAGCCATACCATTGCCGGCATCAATTACAACTTTAAGTTTTCGTTTCTTAAAAGCATTCTTTGGAAATTGTGATAGTAAGTAATCGACATACTCCTTTAACAAATCCTGTTTGCGAGATGTACCTACTGGCCTAATTGAAATTGGTGCCCCATTTTCAATTAACTCTCGAATCTTAATTAAACCAGTATCTTGCCCAATTGGTCTGGCACCACTTTTACATAATTTCATCCCGTTGTATTGAGCAGGATTATGACTAGCAGTGAACATAATGCCTGGAAGATTTAACTTTCCGGAGGCAAAGTACAACATATCGGTTGAAGCCAAGCCGATTCTAATTACATCCATACCTTGACTATTTGCTCCATCGGTAAATGCATCTGCCAAAAGTGGTGATGATGGGCGCATATCTTCTCCCACTACAATTGTGGCAGCTTCTCGCTCAAACTCTAAGAATTTAGCAAATGCCACTCCAAGTGAAAAAGCAAAATCAGGAGTAATTTGGTCTTTAACTAAACCTCTAATGTCATATGCCTTGATTATTTTTTCTAACATAAGACTCTTAACTTAGAGGATGGATAAAGAAATTAAAATTAGTTTGACGGTAGTACTCGTAAGTGACCGCGTCTACCCAACTCGGGCTGCATTAATTTACTAGTAACATCTGAATTGGCTACTTCTCGCACCGCATTTGCAATTGCCATTAAATCTTCTTCGCTTGGACCATTGTTCTGATCAATAACCTCTTCTTTAATTACATTCCATCCCACTGGCACAGTCAGTCTCTCACTATGAACCGTACAAAGATCATAATTATGAGGTTCTGCATAAGTCGATAGCGGGCCAAGAACAGCTGTGGAGTCAGAATAGATGTAAGTAAGGGTTTTAATTGCAGCACTAGTACAGCTTGCTCTAGAGCATCTGCGCACCGATAACTTTCTCATATGAACAGGTTAATGCTCTCTAGGTATAAAAGTTGGGATTTAGCCCCGTGTAATAACACTCGCATCGGCAATTGGCTCTGCTGCTGTTTCTAAATTAGCACCATTATTCATAGGAATGTAGCTGCTACCTATACTTCCAAGCTCTGGCATAAAGATTACCCCACCAGTAACGCCCTTACCTTTGGCGGTAACTTGTAATCGATTTAAGCCAATCGGAGCCTTCCAAATTGCAAAGTTAGAACCAGAAATATTCTCTGAAATCTTTTTGCCATTAGCACCAGTTGCGCTGATGAAAACTTTTATTTGCTTGCCGGAAAAAGTAAGTATTGGCTTTGAGCCAGTCAAGTTAGCACTCCATTTTGATAAAGAATCGGCTCCAGTCGCCCAAGCAATCTCACTACTTTTTCCATAAATAAAATTTGACAGCACTGAAGCAAGTATAGGTTTATCTGAATCAATAATTATTGAGAAGTATTGATGAGTTGGTGCGAAAGTTAGTGGAATATTTATTACTCTCTGACTTTTAACTTTCAATTGTGAAAGTCCGACAGGAACAAAAATGCCATCTTTTGAATTGATGGTGATGTCAACATTTGCATCAATACTTCCGGGAACTAGCATGCGGAGTGAGTGTGCTACGGAATTATTATTGTTAATTAAGTTACCAGTTAATCCAGATATTGCCGCAATAGTTACTTTCTTACTAGAAGTTCCAACAGGAGCAACAAAGTCTGCTCCGAGAGATTTCAGTCCTTTTTTTCGCTCATCAAATAAATAAGAACTAACTCGACCAGATACAGTCTTAACGCCGATTGCAATTGTGTCTTCACCTGGAACAAGTGAATCGAGCGATAACTTCTTAGTAGAGTTTTGTGGAATAGTTACGCTTTTCGGCTCAATTGGACCATTAGGTGTAAATAGCTCAACATCAACTACTGATTCACTAAACCCGCTATTTACTACATACAAAACAGACTTACTAGTTAATGTTCCAGAACCACCTATAAACCATTGTTGTCCATTACTAACCGAGCAAGGTACAACTGATTTCCAACCACTATTAGCGAAGGTAAGTGCGGTGCCAGCATTTCCCTCAACTAAAAGAGCATTCTTTGATAGCACGATCGCACTACTTCTACCTGGATTTAGTTTTTTACTATTTCCGTCAATTAAGCGCCTTTTAACTTTTGAATTGGTAAGTGCGGCTATCGAGGAAACTTTATTGTCTATCGCAGGACACACAGTTGCAGGATATGTTGAAGTCAAAACAACCTGCTGACTTTTTTCTGGTGCAAAGTATGTTAACAAGGCTAACAACACTAAAACTACAATGAGAGCCCTCTGTCTCAAACTAATTATTTTAAATTTCATACCAGCTCCTCAAGGGGGACCTCTCGGCGTTTGCGTCCAGCTGGTAGAGCTAAAACGATTACTGAAAAAACAATTATAAGCTGGAGTGAAATCCAAGCCCTCCGAGAAGTTCCATCATGGGTTAGGGAGATATTTCCAGCATTTGGAATTTTAAACATTGGTATACCAAATTGATGTTGCTCTAAAGCAATCAGTTTGCCATCTAAAAGTAAGTGCCAGGACTTATCAAATTTTTCAGCAAGTAGAACGGTTCCGGCTCCTGAGACATAGGTGACGGATGAAACATCCATCGATGTTAATGGAATAAAAATGCCAAGATTGTTTTGAAATGTAACTCTGGCATGCGACTTATCAACTTTCCAAACAACTCCATCTTTTGTGGCAGAACTACGAGTAAAACCACCAATCCCATCAATTGTTCTAACCAAACCAGCGTCTGCTGGGTTTTTCATAAAAACATATTGCACTCCATAGAAGCCAAGTACTTGGCCGCTACTAGCTCCAACCCCATTTACTAAATCAACAATTGCCTTATGCACCTGCTCTGGCGTCCTACTTGCAACATCAGCATTACCTAATTGCAAATCACCTCCGCGAGTTATGAAATACTGTAATCGATCTGAACTCTTTCGAATCACTAAAGTTTTTGGCTTTTCACTTGTGCTAGCTAAATCTGTTATAAAAGCTGGGATCACCCGTTCTTGGTCAGTTCTTAGTAAGGAATTAGCTCCTACCGTAGCTGACCAAAGTGAAATAGAAACAATTGAAAAAATAGTTAGTAGTGCAGTTAGCGCAGAAACTGCGTGCCTATATCCAAAATTAGAATTGCGCAGTTGTGGAATTATTCGCTCACCAATCGCAAATAATGACAAGAGCACAAGAATCTGTGCAAAAATTATTAATGGACCACTCCATACTCGCTCTGCCTGACTGCTATTTCCTACCAAGTAATAGGAACTAAGAGTTACAGCACTTAAGATAGCTAATAATGCGACAGTTGCAGGTTTACGCTGATCAGATGATATTAAGCAAATCAATAAATAAATTGTAAATGGGGCAAGAAAGAATAGTCCGGGCGCACTAATTCCACCTGGATTAAAAAACAGAATTGAGAATTGGTTACCAGATTCTATGCTTAGTCCAGGCTCGCGCAATGATGAAACTGGGTGAGCCAAAAGCGATAGAGAGATTGGAATATTCATTAAAAACGGTGTAACCATAAGAATTGTGCGCTTTTTTATCTCATTATTCTGAAGATTTTTAATAATTTTTTGCCATTGAGTTTCTTGCCATTTATTTTCAGTAAAATAGTAATTTATCAAAAAAGTTAAATGGAATACCAACCAGCCCATCAAAAATATTGGTGAAAATGCAGTAGCCAAACCGGCAACTAGACATATACTAAAAACTCTACGCCAACTTAAATTTGATGCACCTATATTTTTTTTAAACATATTTAGAAGTAGGGGTAGCAAAATTGCAATCATAATTGTCCCAATACGGCCTTGATTTATTGAGGTTAAAACCACGGGTGAAAATGCATATAAAAATGCGACAAGCACAGCTGAATACTTAGTCAAAATATATGATCTTGCAGTTTGATAACTTAATACAAACAATAATATTGGGGTCAAAAACATTAAAATGGCTAAAAATATTTGAGGATTGCCAGCAGTTACTGCGGATAAAATTCCAATAATTGGCTGCCAAGCCGGTGCTGGATTACTACTTCCTAATCCAACAATGTGCCAGGAATTAACATATGAAGTAATTAACTGCATTGCACTATCTGGTGCAATTGCAAGTGCTCCACCCGAAAGGGAACCAAAACGATTGCGTGCATATAGAATACTAATTGCTAATGTGAGTAAAACACCAAATAAAACTGGTTGTTTAATTAAGGACCGAATTTTACTAAAACTCTTAGTTGAAACAAACTCAACTTCATCAAAATTTTCATCAATAACTCCAATATCGGAGTAACTTCTCGCAGTTGTAATTGAATAATCTGTTTTATCTGATCTAAATGCCATTAGCAAAGAGGAAGAGATTCGCTCTATTACGGATCGTATTTGAACACCGCGAGGTGGAATAAATGGTTTTATAACTCGGGCCGTTAACACTTTATTCTTTTTTCTATATCTTCTAGATTTTATTAAATCTGCTGGTTTAAATATTAATAATCCAATCGCGGCAATTTCATCAGCGGCATACCCTGGTAGTTTTGCTAATAAATAAACTATTGATCTGCCTACTGAGGTAACTAAAAGTTGAAGTGCTATCCATGGCAAAATCCACCAACTAGAGTTTGCAAGTAATACAAACGCAGCATTTCTTCGATCAAGAAGTAATGGCCGGTGCAAGATTGCATCTTTGACATCAATAGAGCGTCGCTCTGAAGATGAGGCTTCGGCGTGATAAACCACCGCTTCACCAACACATATGACTGAATGGCCAGCGATATGTGCTCGCCAACCTAAATCAACATCATCTCTAAATAACTCAAGGCTTGGATCAAATCCACCAAGTTCTGAATAGAGCGAGCGCTTAATCAACATCCCAGCCGTAGAAACTGCTAGTACATCTTCAATATCATCATGTTGTCCTTGATCATGTTCTCGATTTTCTAATCCAGTCCACCTGGTGCCATTTTCAGTAATACTTATGCCAGCTTCTAAAATATGTTTACGGTCATACCAACCTAAGATTTTTGGTCCAGCAATACCAACCTGTGGCCGATCAAGGGATGCTTCCAATAATTTAGCTAATGCATTCCGATCTGGCGCGCAGTCATCATGTAATATCCAAAGCCACTCATCATCACCATCATCTGCTTGGATTTTAGGCAATCGCTCTACAGCAGCATTAACTGCTGCGCCAAAACCAGTACTCCTTGATTTTTTAACTACCTCTAATCCTGCATTACTTAATAACTTAACTGAACCATCAACTGAACCAGTATCTACTGCGATTATCTGATCTGGTGAATGTTTTTGAGAAGAAAGTGCTGCAACTACCTCACTAAGCCAAGGCGCACCATCATGTGTAACAAGAATTGCAGTTACAAATTGATCCTCTAATCGAGCTTGCGCCCCGGTGTTCGCCTTTTCAGCCACCCGTTATTTTAAGCGCTGCGGCGCTTTAAGCGGCGGCGTTCACGTTCTGATAATCCGCCCCAAATTCCAAATCGCTCATCATGAGCTAAGGCGTACTCAAGGCACTCAGATCGCACCTCACAGGACAGACACACGCGCTTGGCCTCTCTAGTTGATCCACCCTTTTCTGGGAAAAAAGCCTCAGGATCTGTTTGAGCACATAATGCTCGCTCCTGCCATGAAAGTTGCTCCGATGAAACTACGAGAGCGGCAAGTGCCGCATTTTGATCTGACATAACTCTCCTTATGTTTTCGCGATCTGGCAGTTGTTTAACTGACAGCTCCAAGGGCCAGGGGTGCCCACCTATAGGAGAATTACACGCTTGTAACTCGATTAAGTCAAGTCGAGATAGGCCAGATTGGGAAGATTAAAAGCCTAGATAATTGGAAATTACAACCATTCCCGCCTCAATTTGGGTCTTCGGAGCAATGATTGAGTCAATTATTTTGCAATCTCTACCTATTTTTGCACCCTTTCCAATTATTGAACCACTAATTACAGAGTTACCCTCAACTACAACTTCAGAATCGATAACAGATCCAAGATTTACAACTGATGATTTATCTACCAATGCATTTGTGGCAATTATCTGATCCCCAGTATGAGCTGGGGTAGCAGTTGATTTAATTACTCCAGTTACTAAATCAGCTGATGCCTTAACTAAAGCAGCTGGTGTGCCAATATCTAACCAATATGAGCTATCTAAGAAGCCAAATACTCGACTCTTTAAAGCTAGTAGCTCTGGAAAGGTATCTCGCTCCACACTAACAACCTGATTAAATGGAATTTTGCCAATAATATCTCGATTAAAAATATAACACCCAGCATTAATTAGATTGCTCACTGGTTTATCCATTTTCTCTAAAAAAGTTTTAACCCTATTACCTTCTACTAGCTCGACACATCCATAAGATCTAGCATCTTCTACCTTAGTTAAATACAAGCTCACATCCGCCTGATTAATTTTGTGAAACTCTAATTGAGCAGCTAAATCATGGCCACTTAATACATCACCATTGAAAACTACTACCTGATTACAAGGGCTAAGTTGCCTAGCTGCATTTCTAATACCGCCGCCAGTACCGAGCGCGCTCTCTTCTACTGCATACTTAATTTTGATCCCAAATCTTGCCCCATCGCCAAAATACGGTTCAAATAACTCGGCTTTGTATGAGGTTGCCAGCACTATCTCGGTAATTCCAACCTGGGCAGCTTTTCGAATTTGATGTTCGGTAAATGGAACTGCAGCAACTAGAAGCATTGGTTTTGGTATTTGATTAGTAATTGGTGCCAGGCGAGTTCCTTTGCCGCCAACTAACAAAATTGCACTAGTACTCACGAATTAATCCGATCTGCTGCCATTTGAATCTGTTGATCTGTTGCAGTCAATGCAACTCGAATAAATTTGTCACTGCCATAAAAACTACCTGGTGTTACCAAAATGCCCAAATTAGCAAACCAGTCAACAGTTTTAAAGCAATCCTCATTTTTTGTGCACCAAATGTATAAGCCAGCAGTGCTGTGCTCTATGGTGATTCCAGCATCTCTAATTGCTTTACTTAAGATATCTCTTCGATTGCTATATCGCTGTGCCTGCGCAGTTGCATGATCATTATCTGAAAGTGCTGCGATCATGGCTGCCTGTACTGGAGCTGGCACCATTAATCCAGCATGCTTTCTAAACTGGCGAATCCGCTCAATTAATTTATGATCACCGACTACAAAAGCTGCTCGATAGCCAGCTAAATTTGAGCGTTTGGACAATGAGTGGACTGCTAACAGACCGGTGTTATCCCCACCAGCTAACTCAAGAATTGATTTAGCGCCAGGGGCAAAACTTAAATAGCACTCATCACTTGCCACTACTGCATTATTTTTTCTACCCCAAGTAATAGCCTGATTAATCTGGTGATCAGTTTGAACCTGACCGGTTGGATTAGATGGGGAATTAAGCCAAGCTAAATCGGCATTTATCCAAGTGCTTGGATCGATATCTACCGCAACAGCCTCGGCGCTAGCCATCAACGCACCTACTAAATAGGTTGGATAAGCAACTTTTGGATATAGAACTTTCTTACTTTGTAAAAATGTTGGTAGAAGTGCTACTAATTCTTTAGATCCTATTGTTGGCAGAACATCAAACTCACCACTTACTTTTAAGTTCGCAATTGCCCATTCTCTAATTGCACCTCTCAATTTTTCACTTCCAGCGGTAAGTGGATAGCTAGGAGAATCACTTGCTGTTACTAATGCATCTTGAATAAATTTTGGAGTTGGATCTACTGGTGTGCCTTGGGATAAATCAATAAAACCACCAGAGTATTTTTTTGCTTTCTCGCCATATGGCGCCAGTACATCCCAAGGAAAATCTGGCAGCTTCAGAAAAACTTATTTCTCTTGTGGAGGAAGTGCTGCAACTACTTGGTGATCTTTACCAATTGGTCCAAGTTTGGCAGCTCCACCAGGAGAACCAATTTCAACAAAGAATTTGGTGTTAACTTCACTGTATTGCTTCCACTGTGATGGCACATCATCTTCATAGTAAATAGCTTCAACTGGGCATACTGGCTCGCAGGCGCCGCAATCAACACACTCATCGGGTTGGATATAAAGCATCCGATCGCCCTCATAGATACAGTCAACTGGGCACTCCTCAATGCAAGACTTATCTTTCACATCTACGCACGGTTGAGCAATTATGTAGGTCATGCTTCTCCTTACAGTTGTATCTGCCTAGTTAGGTAGAGAATACTGCCATCAATACTTATTTGAGCAAGATCTAAGTTTAATAGAAGGAGCCAGATGCAGCCATCAGCGGCACAGATCGGTGAGCGGGTAAGCATTCGCCTGCATGATCCATCTGGTGGGTATCGGGATATTCTCGGTGTTTTAGAGAGCGAAAACACAGTTCGAAAGAAGGATGGCACGGTGGTTACCTTTGATCCAGCCAAGATTGCACTTTGGAAAGTAGTACCAAGTAAATGAAAAACACACCAATTCAATTATTCGATACTAAATCTCGCACACTACAAGCGGTTCAGATTAGTAATGGAAAAACCTTAAGAATTTATAGTTGTGGGCCAACAGTTTATCGAGATGCTCATGTTGGCAATATGCGAACATTTCTATTGGGTGATCTAATAACAAGATTGGCAAAATTTCTGAATTATGAAATTAAGTTCATTCAAAATATAACCGATGTTGGTCATATGTCCGAGGACTTTGTCGAGGATAAGATGCTTGCACAAGCTAAAGCAGAATCTAAGGATCCGTATGAGATTGCTAGAATTTATGAAAGTAGATTTCATAATGATTTGAGTTCCTTGAATATTACTAAAGCAACCTCTTACCCAAAAGCTAGCGAATCAATCTCACTTATGCATGATCTAATAACTAAGTTAATAGAAACAGAACATGCCTATGTAGGTGGAGATAACTGTGTTTACTTTTCCGCGCAATCTTTCTTAGGTTATGGTGCAATCAGTGGTAATCGATTAGATGCATTAAAACCTGGTCATCGCTTTGAATATACCGAAGATGGCGCTAAGAAATTCCATGCTGATTGGGCACTTTGGAAAGCAGCAGCAGGTAGAAGTGAAATGATTTGGGAGTCACCTTGGGGTAAAGGTTTTCCAGGTTGGCATATTGAATGTTCAGCTATGTCACTTCATTATCTAGATAAGTTTGTAGATATTCATTTAGGTGGAATTGATCTTAGGTTTCCACATCATGAAAATGAGCGTGCGCAATCAAACTCAGCAATTAATAATGAGGCTGTTGCACTTTGGGTACATGGCGAACATTTGCTTTTTGAAGGAAGAAAAATGGCTAAAAGTACTGGAAATGTAGTTTTAGTTGCAGACTTAATTGCAAAGCATTTAGACCCGCTCTCACTTCGCTTATGCTTCCTAGAAAATCAGTACCGAAGCCAGATGGATCTAAGTTGGGACTCATTAAAAGCTGCTCACTTGTTAATCCAGCGTTGGCGGGATAAAACTAAAATTTGGGCAGGTAGCAAAGAGATTGATACAAAGCAAGCTCAGGTGTTTATAGATGAAATTCTTAGCAATTTTCTAGATGATCTAGATACTCCAAGAGCATTACAAAAATTAAGAAGTATTGAAAAAGCAGAAACTTTAAGTGATGGTGTTAAGTATGAAATTTTTGAAACTGTTGACCAATTATTTGGTTTAGATCTACTCAAACCTTCGATTGGTAAAGGAGAGCTCTCACCTGAAGTACAAACCTTGTTGGACCAACGGCAAAGTGCGCGAAATAATGGAGATTTTGCTGAAAGTGACCGACTGCGTGAATTGCTCTTAGAAAAAGGGGTGTCGGTTAGAGATAGTAAAGATGGACAAAATTGGGAGTGGTTAATTTAGTTTTTTGATCGATTAGGTTTAACTATTGAGATTATTAATGTCGTAAATCCTGCAATTAAGAAGAGATTTCCATAGGTATTACTATAAATTAATAACTCATCACCTGTGCCAAGATTTCCAGCTTTAATAATAACTGCTAGGTAAGTTGCTGCTGCAAATAATTGGTATCTCACATAAAAAAATGTTTGATTTATAATTCGCATACCAAGAAAAGTTATAACTAATGATGCTATAAAGCCAAATGGTTGAAATATATTGTGCAACATTGTTGCTGAAAATCCGATAAGTGCGCCAAGTAATATAGATCTAACTACCTTCAACTTTTTACTCCTGCAAATATATCTAGCTCTCGCCCATTGTTATCAAAGGGTGCAGCTTTTTCCCCTTTAACTAAGGTGTAGTACTCATCTCCCCAAACAGATAAACCAAGATTATTAGATAGCGCAAAAAATGGGCCATCTATCGATATCTGAGTAGGGTGGGCCTTCATTGCTGCAAGCTTTTGTGGCACAAACTCTGGTGCACTAACAACAGTTGTTACTAGTTCATCTGGCTTTGCGAAAGGCAGATCATCAGCACTTTCTGCGCCAAAGAAATCTGAACCTACCTCCTTCATCTTTTCAATTCCCATTTGAATTACAGATCGAGGCATTGTGTTCCAATAAATCTTACTTATCTGCCACCCTTGATTCAATGCTAGTTCAGCAGCTCGCATTGCAACTCTGTGAGCCTTTATATGATCTGGATGCCCGTAGCCACCAAACTCATCGTATGTTATTAGCACTTGAGGCTTTATTTCTAGAATAATTTTAACAAGCTCTGTTGCAGCCTCATCAAGATCACACTGCCAAAAAACATCATTACGATCATTTTGTGGTGCCCCCATCATTCCACTGTCGCGCCATTTTTTAATAGGTGCACCTAAAAATCTAAAATCAGAAATTCCTAGTTCCTTCATTGCATTTTTTAATTCTATTTCGCGGTGCTCTCCGAGTTTGTCATCTTTACTGCTTGCTAGATTTAAAAGTTCAGGGACTAAAACCTCACCCTCTTCACCTCTGGTACAGGTTACTAAAGTTACGTGCGCACCACTTTCAGCATATTTCGCCATTGTTACACCATTGTTGATGGTCTCATCATCTGGATGGGCATGGACTAATAGCAATCTTTTATTCGCACTCACTCGCACAATATAACTATAAAAGCAATAAAACCTGACAATTTATCTAATATCAGAATAGAATTAAGTGTGGCTGATGATAAATCTAATCGCTTACCTCGCGATGAACGAAGGGCGCAACTGTTAGTTGCTGCTCTTGAAGTATTTACCGTTGCCGGTTACCACTCAGCGGCGATGGATGAGATTGCTGATCGGGCAAATGTTAGTAAACCAGTTTTGTATCAACATTTTCCATCAAAGCTAGATCTTTATTTGGCTGTTTTAGATCTACATATTGATTCATTAGTTTTTGCAATTCAAAAAGCAATAGCGTCTAACCGAGAGAATTCAGCGAGAGTTGCAGCAACTGTTGAGGCTTACTTCGGATTTATTGATTCTGAAGGTGAAGCATTTAGATTGTTGTTTGAAAGTGATATGAATGTAGAGCCACAGGTTCGGGAGCGACTTAATCGGATGACTTATGACTGTGCAGCTGCGGTAAGTGCGGTTATCTCAATTGATACTGGATTAGGTAAGGAGGAGTCAATGATGCTTGCGGTTGGAATTATTGGAACAGTACAAACAACTGCCCGACATTGGCTAGATCGAGATGGCAAGATTGATCGTCAACGTGCCACTGAGTTGGTAATGAATCTTATTTGGCGTGGTATCTCAGGGTTTCCTAAATCACAATCCTAAATTCGCATACTTAGTGGTAAGTAGATAGAGTTACGTTATGGCTACAGCAAAATCAACAGTAAAAGGTTTGGCACGTACTGAGGTAAAAATTGGTATTTCAGATAGCTCACATGAATTAATTATTGATTGCACAAATACCCAAGATGAAGTAATTGCGAAAGTAAATGAAGCGATTAAGGCATCTTCTGTACTGTCACTTAGTGATAGCAAAGGGCGAGAAGTATTGGTTCCATATAATAAAATAAGCTATGTTGAGGTTGGCGAAGGTGCCGAACGTCGCGTTGGCTTTGCTAATCAATAATCTAGATTAAACAGTTACCACTCGGCGAGCACTGGCTTGCTCCTCTAGTTTGAGCCACTGTGCCTTCTCTGTCGTATATTCACCTAACAAATTTAGCTTTCCGTTACCGTGATAATCACTTGCGCCAGTCATTACTAGCTTAGATTGCTTGGCCAGCTCGATTAATTGTGATTTCTCCTCTGGTGAATGATCGCGATGATCAACCTCAATTCCATTTAAGCCAGCATCGATTAGTGAACCAAATGTTTCAAGTGAAATTACTCGCCCACGGTGAGAGGCCATCGGATGAGCTATAACTGATACCCCGCCTGCTTCTTTAATCAATTTAATTGCCAATTCTGGTGAGGGAGAATAATGAGCTACATAATATTTTGAATTGTTATGAAGCATTTGCGTAAATGCTTCATCTCTACTGGCTACTACTCCCTTCTTTACTAATGCATCAGCAAGATGCGGTCTGCCCAATGTTGCTCCTTCAGATAACTGCTCTAAAACATCCTTCATACTTATATCTATACCTGCTTGGTTAATTCTTGAAATTATTTTTTCCATTCGGCCATGACGATTTTCTCTAGTTTTTTCCAGTGTTTGCATCAACTCTGTATCGCTTGGATCAAATAGCAATCCTAAAATATGAACACTGATGCCATCCGGTGTTTGGCATGAAATTTCAGCGCCAGGAACAAGTGAAATCCCAGGACGTAATGCCGTGATCGCTTCTTGCCAGCCAGCTACTGAATCATGATCAGTTAATCCAATTGTTGATATGCCTGCAGCCAGTGCTTTATTAATTAATTGCGTTGGTGAATCTGTTCCATCACTAAATGTTGTATGAGTATGAAGATCTATTGCCAATCGACTCACCTCTTATTTTTCTGATTGACTAGAGCGTAAAACAAATAATGCACAACCGAAAAGTAGGCCAATAATTCCAGGAATTGTGCCAGCCGGCGGTTGTTGGCCAAGCCAAATAAAGGCCAGGATTGCACTTACTGGAACCTCGAAAAATACTATTAATGAGACAACCGCTGGCGAAACGCGCTTTAACGAGAAGTTAAAAAGTGTGTGACCTAAAAATTGAGCTCCTAAAATTAACCCTGCAAGTAAGTACCATTCACTAGTTGTAAAACCAGAGAGTGCGTAGTCGCCAACCAAAATTATTGGTAACACTGTTAGTGCACAACTTATATAGCAAACTGAGGTAAATGTTGATGTAGAAACTTTCTGCTGAACTCTGGCACCAATCATCATGTACGCAGCCCCAAGAGCTCCACCGATTACCGCGAGCAAATCACCTTGAAATGATCTAAGTGAAAGGTTTAGATCAATACCAGTTATAACTATTACCGATAAAAATGCAATAAACATTCCACCAAAAGATTTTTTAGGAATATGACCGCCAGTTAATTTCACAAATATGGCTGCAAATATAGGCTGAGTTGCAGTTAGCGCAGTTCCAGTTGCCACACTTGTTAATTTCATTGCCCAAAAGAAGCATACAAAGTGTGCAGCGAGTAATACGCCAGCAAGAACTGACCATCGCATTGCATTTCGCTCAGCCGAGCTCTTCCATTCACCACGAACAATCGCAAATGGAAGCATTACTAAGCCGCCAATTAGATTACGCCAAAAAATCATAGTCGGCACAGGCATCAGGCTCTTGGCGATGATTGGACCGGATGCACCTATACCTAAAATCCCCAATGCTAGAAATGGGATATCTCGCCCTGATGGCAGTTTGGTGTGGTCCTGATCTTTCATGGGTAAAACCTATCTGTAATTTAATTATTGTTATGAATTGCTACCAAGCCGATACCCTTAGCCTATGAATACAAGTAAAGGTTCAAACCTAAATCGTGTATTCCTAGCCCGATTAGCTGGTACTGCGGTCTTTGACCCAAATGGTGATCAACTTGGCAAGGTTAGGGATGCGGTCGCAACTTTGCGAACCAATAATCAGCCACCAAGAATTCTTGGTTTCATTGTTGAAGTTCCACCACGTAAGCGAATATTTGTACCAATTACCAGAGTCACTTCAATTGATAACGGACATGTAATCATTACTGGACTATTGAATATGCGTCGTTTTGAACCACGCACAAATGAGATATCAGTTTTGTCTGAAATGTTAGATCGCTCCGTCAATTTGGTTGAATCAAATGAAAAAGTTACGGTCGAAGATGTTGCTATGGAACTATCAAAAACTGGAGATTGGTTTATTGAGCGAGTACATATAATGAAGCGTGGGGCCGGATTTCGCCGTCGTGGTGCATCATCAACTGTTACATGGTCTGAAATTTCTGGTTTTACAATTACTGAAACTAATCAAGGTGTTAGTAATCTACTTGGAACACTCGCAAATCTTCGTGCTGCGGATTTAGCTTCCGTATTACACGATTTAACAATTAAACGACGTGTAGAAGTTGCTCGTGCATTAGATGATGAAAGATTAGCCGATGTACTTGAAGAGATGGATGAAGTATCGCGTGTAGAACTTTTGGCGGAGTTAGAGGGCGAGCGAGCTGCTGATGTATTAGAGGAGATGGATCCTGATGATGCTGCTGATTTACTAAGAGAAATTGGGCAAGAACGTGCTCAGGCATTACTTGCGTTAATGGAGCCAGAAGAGGCTGAAGATGTGCAACGACTTATGCATTATGAGGATTACTCTGCCGGTGGAATGATGACAACAGAACCAATTGTTTTAACAGCCGACTCAACAGTTGCTGAAGCACTTTCAAGAGTTAGATTATCTGAGGTAGCTCCAGGACTTGCGTCTCAAGTATTTGTTTGCCGTCAGCCGATTGAAACACCTACCGGAAGATTAATAGGAGTTGTTCATATTCAAAGACTTCTCCGTGAGCCACCTGCAACACTTCTTGGTGGAATTGTGGATAGTGATATTGCGCCATTGACTGTTGAATCAACATTAAATGAAGTTTCATCCTATTTGGCAAGTTATAACCTGCTTGCTGTGCCAATTGTTGATGCAAATGAACGCTTACTTGGCGCAGTTACTGTTGATGACGTTTTGGACCATTTACTACCTGAGAATTGGCGCCATGAAGAATCGATGAGAAAAGAAAGTGAGAGTAGATAAAATGGCAAAGCAAAAATTAAATAAAAACTCACTTGAGTTTCCACGCGAAGCCCGTAGAACACTTAAGCCTTCTTACGATCCAGAAGCATTTGGTCGTTGGTCTGAGAAGTTTGCTCGTTTTCTCGGTACCGCAAGATTCCTTGTTTATATGACTGCTTTTGTACTTATGTGGGTTTTATGGAATGGATTTGCACCAGATAATTTAAAGTTTGATCATTATCCATTTATTTTCCTTACACTGCTTTTGTCCTTACAAGCCTCATACGCTGCTCCATTAATTTTGCTTGCTCAAAATCGTCAAGCTGATCGCGAACGAATTCAAGGAAATGAAGATCGCGAGCGAGATGAACGCAATATTGCTGACACTGAATATTTAGCTAGAGAATTAGCAAGTCTTCGAACTGCTATTGGCGAGGTAACTACTAGAGATTATCTCCACAGTGAAATAGCGGATGCCATCGAGGAAATTGTTACAAAGTTAAACAAAAAAGCTTAGGTTTTTAAATTTAACCTAACTCCAACTAAGGATTTTGGTCGAACAATTATTTGATCCAAAATCTGGTTAAATGATTTCATTACCGCCTCACTTGTAAGCACTATCGGCATGCCCTCATCTCCTCCCTCCCTTAGAAGAGAGTTAAATGGAATTTTCGCAAGTAATGGAACATCAGCACCAACTAAATCACTTAAGCGTCTTGCAGTTTCCTCGCCACCACCACTGCCGAAAATTGAAATTTTTTCGCCACACTTCGTGCAAGCGCTATCGGACATATTTTCAATTACTCCAATTACTGGTTGTTTAATTTGGTGCGCAATTCTGCCAGCGCGCTCAGCAACCTCTGCTGCCGCTATCTGAGGAGTTGTTACAACAATTATTTCAGAGGTTGGAATTAACTGACCTAGTGAAATAGCAATATCGCCAGTGCCAGGTGGCAAGTCAAGCAGTAATAAATCTAAATCTCCCCAGTAGGCATCACTTAGCAATTGTTCTAAAACTCTATGCAAAAGTGGGCCACGATAGGCAACTGGATCGGCTCTATCTGGCTTAAACATTTCCATTGAAACTACTTTTACACCAAAGTTTTCTACTGGAATAAAAGTTTGATCAATTGCAGTTGGCCTTTTATCTAGAATTCCCATAAGCCTAGGAATTGAGTGTCCATAGACATCTGCATCCAAAATACCAACTTTTAGCCCACGAGCTGCCGCAGCTACTGCCAAGTTAACAGTTACTGAAGATTTTCCAACGCCACCTTTACCGGAAGCAATACCAAGCACTCGAGTTAGTGAATCTGGTTGAGCAAATGGAATAAATTTTTCACGCCCTCCTCGAATTAGTTTTTTAACATTATTACGTTGCTCTTCATTCATTACACCAAAATTAATCTCAACACTTTTTACTTCAGTAATTCCAGATAGTGCCTTTGTGATATCGGCATGTAGACGATCTTTCATTGGGCAGCCAACAATCGTTAGTAAAATACAGATTTTAGCTATACCGGAATCGAAGTTAACAGACTCCACCATACCTAGCTCAGGCAGCGGTTTGTGAAGCTCGGGATCAATTACTGTTCCGAGTGCAGTTTGAATTAATTCGACAGTGGTCATAATAAATCTGGGTCAATCTTAGGTTTTGGCTTAAGTTCAAGATCGCTTTTTTCAATTACATCACCTATATGTTTTTTAATAAATGCTTTCGGGTGCAAGTCTTTTACCTGTAAATCTTCATATCCAGGTCCTAAATTATCTTTTAACTCATTTGTAACATTTTGTGCCATATTCTTTAATTTAATTAAAAATCTTGCTGCATCAGCTGCAACACTTGGCAGTCGATCTGGCCCAATTAAAATCATTCCTAAGAGGAATAAACCAATAACTTCACCGCCACCAATATTAAACATATTATTTCCCTGATCCAGCAAGGGTTACAGTGGTCTCTCGAGTAACATTATTGCGCTGATATTCAATTTTTACTCGATCGCCAATATTTTTACTTCTAATAGCAACTATTAATTCATCAGAATTCTCTATTGCTTTGCCATCAATTTTGGTGATTACATCTCCAACTTTTAATCCAGCTTTAGATGCTGGTCCTCCTGGTGTAATGCCATTAGTCTCACTTGATATCAGCGCGCCCGTTCCGGTGAACCTTGTGTCTACTGAGATTCCCATAATTGGGTAGGTTGCTGATCCATTTTTAATTAATTGATCCGCAGTTTTTTTTGCTTGATTAATTGGGATAGCAAAACCTAAACCGATAGATCCAGATTGACTTCCATAACCAAGGGTTGCAATCGCTGAGTTAACTCCAATTACAGCTCCAGTTGCATCGACTAATGGGCCACCAGAGTTACCGGGATTAATAGCAGCATCGGTTTGTAATGCATTAATAAATGAACTCTCGCCAGCTCCATCACCAGTTGTTACCGCTCTATTCTTGGAGCTAATAATTCCAGAGGTCACAGTGCCTGATAATCCAAGTGGTGAACCAATTGCAATAACTGCATCTCCAACTAAAACATTATCGCTATTTCCAAGTTGTAGTGTTGGAGCAGATGTAACATCGATTTTTAAAACTGCTAAATCATATGAGGCATCTCTTCCAATTAACTTAGCTGGATACTTCTTGCCATTAGATAATTCAACGGTAATAGTTCCAATAGTTGCTGCAGATCTAACCACATGATTGTTTGTCAAAATATAGCCATTGCTATCTAGAAAAAAACCAGAGCCAGTATCAGATCCAGATGAGGCCTTTACTGATATAGAAACAACCGCTGGAATAACTCTGGCAGCCAGTGCGGCAATTGAATCTGGTGCGCGTTCTACTATATTTTTTGTGTCAACTAAATTAGCGCCAATATCTGTTGAGCTACCTCTACCAATTACTGCCCCAATTGCACCTGCAATCAATGCAATCACCACTGCTAGAGCAAAGAAATTAGAGTTATATTTACTTTTAACTACGCGTACTTGTTTGGTTTCGTTGCTTGGCTGCCACCATGGGGTATTGGATGGTTGCTTCATTTAAGTAAGTTTATTCGCAATTAATAGGCCAGCGCCAATTGGAATTACAGTAGCTGTCCATCGTTCATCCTCTTTTATTACCTTAATTGCATCCCGGCGAGAGATACTCTCAGGATCACGCTGTGTTGGGTCAGCAACCTTGCCACCACTTAATACCTGATCAATAATTAGTAAACCACCAGGCTTTAACAATCGGTAGGACTCCTGAACCATGTCAAATAAATCTAATGCCGGCCTAATAATTATCATTTCATAAGATTTATCGGCAAGTTTTCCAATTACTTCAATTAATTTCCCGGTAATGATTCGATACTTAGTTGGAGCAATTCCAGCTTCTTCAAAAATATTACGAGCAATTTTCGAGTGCTCTCGCTCAGAATCTATTGTTGTTAAAACACCATCAGATGGAATTCCTTGTAATAACCAAAGCCCACCAACACCTGAACCTGTGCCAATCTCGACAACTGATTTGGCGTTTACTAATTTAGTTGCAAACTTTAAGAAGTTACCTACCCCAGGGGTTGGATCTGGAGCGGCAATCTCTAGTCCATGAGATCTGGCTTGCTGCATAAAATAATCTTCATGCGCAAAGTTTTCAGAGTAAGCACTCATATCACCACGTGCTGATAAACCTTCGTTCAAAATGAGTCCAACCACTCGATCAATAACCGTACGCCAAACCCAGTTCCACCTTTAATATTTTCGCCAGCATCAACCTCTGATCGGCCAGTGCCTGCTATATCTAGATGAACCCAATTTCTTTCTCCCACAAATTTCTCCAAAAATAATGCTGCCGTAATTGACCCAGCTGAGAAACCAAACTTATCGGCTAAATGATTAAAATCTGCGATATCGCTATCTAGCGCCACTGAGTAATCATCAACTAATGGCATATGCCAAACTTTCTCGCCTACCTTGTTGCCTATTTCATGAAGTTTTTTTGCAAGTGAAAGCTTACGGGTATACATCGCAGCATATTGACGGCCAAGGCCTAAAGTTGCTGCCCCAGTCAAGGTTGCCACATCTACTAAGTAATCTGGATCTAACTGCAGATCGGCGTATGCAAGACCGTCAGCTAGAACTAATCTACCTTCGGCATCTGTATTCAAAACTTCAACAGTTGTGCCACCAAAATGTTTAATTACATCAGAGGGCCGCTGTGATGTTCCAGAAAGTGCATTCTCTGCTGCCATAAGAAGTGTGGTGACTTTAACTTTTGGTTTAATTCTTGCAAGTGCAATAGTGGCAGATAGAACTGCTGCAGCTCCAGCCATATCACTTTTCATCCCAGTCATTGTTTCGTATGGCCGTTTAAGTGAAACACCACCAGTATCGAAGGTAATTCCCTTGCCAACTAATACAACATGAGGCCAATTATTAGAACCCTTGGGTGCATAAGTTATTTCTATCAACCTCGGTCCGGGATTTGGAGATGAGTTACCTACCGCACTGAGTCCACCAAAATCTTTCAAAGCTCGGCCAGATTTTACCGAAATAGAAAGACTCGAATCCTTCACTTGGGAAACCATTTGGCTAGCTTGCTTTGCTAGCCACTCTGGATTTTTAATATTAGATGGCGTGTGAATTAAATTTCGTGCCTGCCAAACTGCGGTAGCCATTATCTCGGCGCGCTTAACCTCATCTTTAAAGTCACCATAAATTATAAAAGTCGGTTTCTTATCTTTTTGCTCACTCTTTAATGTGTATTGGTAGTTTGAAAGTAAAAGAGAGGTTGCTTGAGTAATGACTTGAGACTTTTCACTCGTTAATGCTGATAAAAGTAAAGTTTCCGTACCTTTAACTTTTCGCCCAATAGCGGTTGCAGCCTTACGTAGATCTTCACTATTTGCCTCACCAATACCTACTAAATAAATTCTATTAATATTTCCAGCAGTAATTGGTACCTCAATTATTTCACCGGCTTTAGCAACAAATTCTGGCCAGTTAGCTAACTCGATATTTAAATCAAGTTTTGTAAATTCGGATAGTGCAGATGAGAAATTATCTTTAGTTAATTGTATTTTTTCACTTTGTAATACCGGAATAGCAACTGCAGTGTAATTATTGAAATTTAAATCAGACTCAGATATACAGGTAAGTTTTGGGTATAAATCTGGGAGTTTGTTGATCATAACCCTGATTTAAGTTAGGTCAGTCGATTACTTTTTAACTAATGCAACCGCAGCTTGTAAGACATTTCCTAAGTTAGTTGCCTCTTCTACATTTAGCTCAACAACTAAACGCCCGCCGCCTTCTAATGGGATTCTCATGACCATAGAGCGAGCCTCCTTGGTGACCTCCATTGGGCCATCACCAGTTCTTGGTTTCATCGCTGCCATTTAACACTCCCCTGCCAAAGTTAATCTTCGCCTTGCTAGAGGCGTAATTATCCCTCATATACCTGCATGTGGGAAATCCATATAAATACCCTTATGAAATCAACGCAATTAGGCGCGATCTGCCCGAAGCGATAACTGAAACAACTGCTCGCTCTGGCACGCCAAGTTTTTCTGCAATCTCTGCCGTGCTGATCATTTTTACTAAATGCAAAGTCAAAATTAATCGCTCTTCCTCTGGCAGAGTATTTATCAGTTCGGCAATTGTCTTGCCGTTTGCCCCAGAAGTCATGAGTTAAGGTTACTCGGCACGGCCAATACTTTCGAACTTAAGCGGAAAGTTGGCGAGCAAATCTGCGTAATGAGAGCCAAACGCCTAACAGCATGAGTGGTTTAATAATTACTAAAAGGTATACCGGTGCAATTATCTCCTCCTGCCAATAAAAAATAGATTTATTACGTTTCTTCTTCAAATCAAATTTACCAATTCCCCTTATAACTCTGCCGATATGAACAACTTCGCAAAGAAACGGTGGTTGCCATTTTGTTATTTCCATTGTATCTAAGACCCCAAGACGTAATTTTGGATAAAGGCTTGGGAATAATCCCGTAAAAGCAAAAACTAATACTCCCTTACCATTTTTTACAGTTTTATCTTGATCAAGCTCTGACCATACTTTTGTTTGTAGCATCCAGTTGCTTTGGCTTTTCCAATCTACAAGCGACTTCCAAACAACTTCAATTGGCTTATCTACTTCAATTGAAAGTTCCAAATGTGAGAGTTTATTCATTTAATCCTGATTGCTTCTAATGTAGATGGAATATCTTTACACCAACTAACCAGTTCTGATTGACCAGTTTTCATAAAATTGTGATCAGCTAAGTGATCAAGTGCTCCGCGCAGCGGATCATAAAATCCCACTGGATCACAGATTGCGATTGGCTTATTATGAAACTTTAAATAACTACCAACCCAAATTTCAAAAAACTCTTCAAGAGTGCCAATACCTCCTGGTAAAGCAATAAACGCATCCGATAACTCTTCTATTTTTGCTTTACGAGTTCGCATATTACTTACGACATGCATTTGAGTTGCTTGCTTATCCTCTAATTCAAGTTTTATCAGCGGTTCAGGAATTACTCCAATTGTGGCTGCACCTTTTGATCGTGCACCTTTGGCTACTTCACCCATCATTGAGGCTTTACCTCCACCCCAAACTAGATCCCAACCCTGCTCACCAATTGCTTGGCCAATTTCAAATGCCAAATCAAGAGAGCTTTTTGGAATATCGGGAGCAGATGAGCAGAAAACAGATACGCGCATGAAATTAGTCTATTGCCTTGCGCGCACTTTGATACCGTTGCCTAATGAACAGCACTCAAAAATTGGCTTATGGCTTTGGTGTTGCCACCGAAAATCAATCGGGTCAAACCCTTGACTGTTATTTCTACTCCTTAGGTTTAGGTAGTAAACCTGAGAATAATCAGGTAAATAATTTTAAATCTCAACTTGGTGAAGACTCAATTCGTAAAGTAAAAAAAGTACTAGTCGAGATAAGTATTGATCTAGCCAATGCACCAAAAGATGTTGCTGATGTTTATCTAAGACTTCATCTACTTTCTCATCGGCTAGTTAAACCTCATGCAGTAAATCTTGAAGGAATATTTGCAATACTTCCGAATGTGGTGTGGACATCTGCAGGACCTTGCGCAATTGAAAATTTTGAACAGGTGCGATCTGGACTTCAGAATAAGTATGGAAACCTAACTGTCTTTGCAGTTGATAAATTTCCAAGAATGATCGATTACGTAATCCCAGAGGGTGTGAGAATCGCTGATGGTGATCGGGTTCGCCTTGGTGCGTATTTGTCCTCAGGTACAACAGTTATGCATGAAGGTTTTGTTAACTTTAATGCTGGAACATTAGGTAAGTCGATGGTGGAAGGAAGAATTAGCGCTGGCGTAGTAGTCGGCGATGGAAGTGATATTGGTGGCGGAGCTTCAATTATGGGAACCCTAAGTGGTGGTGGCAAAGAGATTATTTCAATAGGCGAACGCACACTGCTCGGGGCAAACTCTGGAGTAGGAATTAGTCTAGGTAATGACTGCGTAGTCGAAGCAGGAATATATGTAACTGCCGGATCCAAAATTTCTTTACCAGATGGTCAAGTAGTAAAAGCTAAAGAATTAAGCGGGGCAAATAATCTATTATTCCGTAGGAATTCACAAAGTGGAGCACTTGAAGCGATTGCTAAAACCGGAAACTGGGATGGTTTAAATTCGGTTTTGCATAAAAACTAATTTTTAATTAATTTTTTAGGCGATGTAATAAAACCCACTCCCCAAGATAGGTGCATAGTAGCTAAGACAATTGGCATTAGAAGGCGATCAATCAATCTCTCTCCAATTAATAATCCACCAAAAACCAAGAATGCGATATAAATAAAAAATGGTAGTCCAAATATTGGTGAGATGATTACTGATAATAAAATAGATAAAATACTTATAATTAATGTTGCAGGTGGGGCTAGGTACCGGTAATTAACAGTTCCGCTATGTTGCCTTGAAATCACTCGCCGCCAACGGCCATATTGAAAATATTGTTTTGCCAGTTTTATTAAAGTATTTCTTGGTCTATAAGTGACAACTAATCTCGGATCAAACCAAATCAAGCCACCATGTTTACGCAGTCGATGGTTCAACTCCCAGTCTTGTGCTCTGATATAACGTTCGTCAAAGCCACCAACTGCTAAAACTGCAGATTTTTTAAAAGTGCCAAGATAGACAGTGTCTGATTCACCAGCACTACCTCCGGTATGAAACTTTGACGGCCCAACCCCTAATTTTGAGCGCATGGCCGAAGCAATAACTCGTTGCAAGCCAGAGTCGCTATCTGCATACATTAACCCGCCAACATTTACAGCCCCTTGCTTATGCATAATTTCAACTGCACTTTTTATGTAGTTATTTGAAACCTCTGAATGACCATCAATTCGACAAATAATTTCAAATGCAGAAGCTGCAATTGCGAGATTTAATCCGCTAGCAGTGCGCCCAGTTGGATTATCTACTAACTTAATTCTTGGGTCTGCGCTAGCCAACTCTTTTGCAATTTTGTTAGTTTTATCCGTAGAAGGACCAAGCGCTAAAATGATTTCAATTTTCCCATCGTAATTCTGCTGAAGAATTGCTGTGACGCAGCTACTTAAATCACGCTCCTCATTGAGAATTGGCAATATGACTGAGACAGCAGGATGTGATAAATCATTCATAACCCCTCCAATCAATATTTAAGCGCAACATTCCCCTGCCCATAATCTAGGATAAGAAGATGAAATCTGCTCGAAGTATCAAGATCTTTACTGGTATTTCGGTGGGTGTTTTAGTAATTTCTGCAATTAGCGCGCTTGCGTTCGGCACAGTTACCGCCTCAATAAACAAAATTGATGCATTTGCTGGATTAGACAAACGGCCAGAGAAGAAATCATCTGCGGTTAACTATTTACTAGTTGGTTCTGATACTAGAGAAGGCTTAAGTAAGGCTGAGTTAAAGGCACTCAGGGTTGGATCTGTTGCTACCGCCGCTGGCAAGCGTTCTGACACAATGCTGTTAGTTCATATATCAAAGGCAAGAGATAAAGCAGTATTAATCTCAATTCCAAGAGACACGTTTGCATTAATTCCTGCACATGCTAATGCGGCTGGAAAGATGATTGCACCTGTGCACTCAAAAATTAATTCTGCATTTAATTGGGGTGGCGCTCCATTACTAATTCAAACTATTGAAGAAATGACTCAATTAAAAATTGACCATTACATAGAGGTGAATTTTGCTGGTTTTGCTAAAGTCGTTGATTCTCTTGGTGGAATAGAGGTTTGCACTAAGAAAAATATCAACGATCCAAAGAGCCACTTAATTTTAGAAGCTGGAGTCCATACGTTAAATGGTATTGAAGCGCTAAAATATGTTAGAACGCGCGAGTTTGACGGATTAGGCGATTTAGGAAGAATGCAACGACAGCAAGCTTTTATGTCATCAGTCATCAAAAAGGCAACTAGTGCTGGTGTTTTGTTAAATCCAGTTACTGTAACTAGTTTTATTAACTCATCACTATCTGCGGTGACTACAGATGAAGGTTTAAAAAACTCAGATTTAATCGCATTAGCTAAACAAATGAAATCTCTTGCAACTTCAAGTGTTAGAACTCTTACTGTGCCACTTTCCAATCTAAGTTACTACTCAAATGGTGTTACCTCCGCAGTACTTTGGGACCCAGTGCTTGCCCCAGAACTTTGGGACCGACTCCGTGAAGATCGAGCGGTAGTTGATGAGGTCTCACCATCACCATCAGCGACTGCAGCTACTAAGGTTGAAATTATTGATAAATTTAAAACTCGTACCGCCGAAGATAATATTTGTCGGTAAATAAGTAATTTATAGGTAGGCTCTTCTATATGGCATTAAAACTCTCAGTAATCGGTACTGGCTACTTGGGTGCTACTCATGCCGCCTGTATGGCCAGTCTTGGTTTTCATGTTGTCGGTTTTGATACTGAGGTTAATAAGATTGAATTGCTATCAAAAGGTAAGGTCCCTTTTTATGAACCAGAGCTTGAAGATTTATTAGCCAAACAAATTAATTCTGGCAGACTAACTTTTACTAATAATATAAATGATTTATCAGATTGCGATGTGCACTTTATTTGCGTGGGTACCCCTCAAGTCAAGGATGGAAATGCTGCAGATTTAAAATATGTTGATGCAGCATTAGAATCTATTGCTAAATTAGTTAAACCTGGTGGACTAGTTGTGGGTAAGTCAACTGTTCCAGTTGGCACTGCAAATAGGCTTAGAAATAAATTGATCGCGTTAAATCCAGATGCAGATTTGGCTTGGAATCCTGAGTTTCTTCGAGAAGGCTTTGCTGTTGAGGACACGTTAAAGCCAAATCGTTTGGTAGTTGGAGTAGTTAATGACAAAGCTGAAAACATTTTAAGAGAAGTTTATGCCTCGAATCTAAAAGAGAATACACCTTGGGTTAGGGCAGATTTGCCCACAGCTGAGCTCGTAAAGGTTGCAGCTAATTCATTTTTAGCAACTAAAATTTCATTTATAAATGCAATGGCTGAAATATGCGAAGCTGCTGGCGGCGATGTAACAGTGCTTGCGAAAGCTATTGGGTACGATCCAAGAATTGGAAGCAGATTTTTACAAGCAGGTATTGGATTCGGTGGTGGCTGCTTACCTAAAGATATTCGAGCATTCATGGCAAGAGCAGAAGAGCTTGGTGCAAAACAAGCAGTTGAATTCTTAAAAGAGATTGATGCTATTAACTTAAGAGCGCGCCAAAGGATTATTGAGCTTGTTCGCAAAGATCTGTCGGATGACCTGCAAGGAAAGAAAGTGGCAATATTAGGTGCCGCATTTAAACCTGACAGCGATGATGTACGCGATTCTCCAGCACTTGATATTGCAGCTCAAATTCAAGCAGCTGGGGCAAAAGTTACTGTTCATGATCCAAAAGCGATTGCTAACGCGCAGAAGCGTTTTCCAGCGTTAAATTTTTCTACCGAAGTAAATGAAGCACTAAAAGATGCTGAGATTGTTTTACATTTAACTGAGTGGAAGATTTACCGTGAAATTGATCCGACAAAGGTTAAAGCAATTGTGAAAAATGCAATCATGATTGATGGTCGTAACGCACTCGATAGAGATATCTGGCAAAGGGCTGGATGGAAATTTAGGGCACTAGGTCGAACTAATAATGAGTGATCAAATTGATCAGCTTCTAAGCTTAAAAACTTGGGCAATTGTTGGGTTAAGCAACAATAGTGAGCGAGCTGCTTATGGCGTAGCAAAGCTGCTGATAGAAAAAGGGCATACTGTAATTCCAGTGCACCCAAAATCTGAAAGTGTCCATGGTCAAACTGGTTTTGCCAAACTATCTGATATTCCTGTTTCAGTTGATGTTGTAGATATTTTTGTTAACTCGGCCCTTGCTGGAGCTGTAGTTGACGAAGCAATTGCAATTGGAGCTAAAGGTGTTTGGTTACAATTAGATGTAATAGATGCTAGTGCAGTAACTCGCGCTCATGATGCTGGGCTACTTGCAGTAATGAACCATTGTCCGGCAATTGAATACCGAAAACGAGCTTAATCACTCATCTATATCGCCGCTGTAATACTGCTGAGCATGAATGATTTCAGTTAGAAGATTCTCTAAATCATCTCCATAGATAGCTATCTCTTTGCTAACTTGATTAAACTTTAATGCTGGAGTTCGTGCCATCAAATGTAAGTAAGGTCGATAGTCATCACTTGTCGGATCTGTAGTTAATCTTCCAGTTAATACAAATTTTGAATTCAAATCGGTGCTTCCTAGTGGGAGATCTAGCACAGCGCGCAGAACTTGTTCAAAGTAATTCGTGGTAGAACCAATTTGACTCCAGTAACTAGCAGATGGGGATAGCCAATTAATACCAAATAAATTCTTATATTCGTTAGCATCGACTACTAATTCGATTCCACCAATCAATCCGATTTCATCTGCTAATTTAAGGGCTGCTAATTGAATTTCCTGCATTTGCTCATCTGCTATTCCGGGTGCTGGAGTAATACTCAGATTGTTGGTTCTGAGCGTTGCTGTCCAACTCGAAACTTGGGCATGGGCAGATCTAGCAACTAAAATCGATATGGAATCATCGCGTTGTTCAAATATTTCTATTTGACTTAGTAATTCAAGTGTTTTAGATGATGGATATATCTTTACTCCAGATTTTTCAACAGTTTTAATGGTTGATAGCGGAATTAGATTTGGGTCTACGCATAGTAAATCACAGCCATCCGCAAATTGAATTAGCTCGTCTGTCGAA
>CANHGU010000004.1 GCA_947460855.1 Candidatus Nanopelagicaceae bacterium
CTTAGCAACCAGCCTGAATTAAACTTATTATCATCAATAACTATCGCTGCGCCATCTGATTGTAGATCCAGCGCATTCATTGATTGTTCGCCATTTCCGATTGGAAGTGGGATAAGCACTGCATATTTTCTAACTGCAGCTAACTCAGCACAGGTCAATGCCCCACTTCGGGCAATCACAAGATCAACCGCATGGTAAGCAGATGACATATCTTCTATGTATGGAAGTGGTAAATAATTCTCAGTGCGCGTTGGCAGAGGATTATCTCGGCCAACTGAATGAACTACTTGAACACCTTTCTCTGTAAAAGCCGATAAGGATTGAAGAATTGCTTCATTAATATGTCTTGACCCTTGGGATCCACCAAAGACTAAAATTGTTGGCTTATCTGATGACAGGCGCCATTTTTCTAGTTGAGTATTTCGTTTGCTTAAGAGCTCATTATCTTTAAGTTTGGTTGTAGAAATAATTTCAGCTCGTATCGGCATTCCACTTAGTTTGGCACTACGCCACCTACCAACTTTTAATCCGGCGCGGCTAAAGGCAATAAATATTTGCTTTGCAAATGGGGCACCAAATTTATTTGCCCAACCAGGAACAGCATTAGCTTCATGAATGAAAATTGGCTTTCGTAACACTGCTGCTGCTAAATAAATTGGCGGGCATGCATACCCACCAAAACCAATTATTAGATCTGCATTTTTACAAATTTTAATACCCTGCCAAGTTGCTAGCAGCATCTTAACTGGCCAAATAAAAGTGCTCGGAGTCAATTGCCTTGGCATCAAAACTTTTGGAATATGTACTAACTCAAATCCTGCTTGGGGGACTAATTGATTTTCAAGTCCATTTTTAGTTCCAACAAATTGCAACTTCCAATCAGGCTTTTGCTCTTTAATCCAATTTGCTACAGCAAGGGCTGGTTCAACATGACCTGCAGTACCACCGCCTGCAAATACTATTTTGGGGATCATTGGGATAATTTTCTCATCCGACTTGCCTTAATTCCCTCAGATATCTCTGGTGTTCTACGAGCAACACCTAATACATAGCCAACAGCGATGAGATTTGCCAATAAAGATGAACCTCCGTATGAGATAAACGGGAGCGTCACACCAATTACTGGAATTAGTGAAGTTACGGAGCCAATATTTACCGCTACTTGAGCAATCAGCCAACAAGCAATACCTGCCGTGACATATCTAGAAAAATCATCTTTGGTTTTTATCGCTACCCGCAAAATTGAATAAATTAGAACCGCATAAAGGGCTAAAACCAAAAGTGTTCCTAATAAACCTAACTCTTCGCCAATAACAGAGAATATAAAATCTGTATGAGCCTCAGCTAGATTGGCCCACTTTTGTTTACTTGCACCCAGCCCACTTCCCCAAAGCCCGCCGCTAGCCAACCCCATAATGCTATGCGCTGGTTGCCAGCCTGAAAACTTATAATACTTTTCATCAAAGGGATCAAATAGTGCTGAGAAACGGCTCAATCGATAGCTATTGCTGAAAATCAATACGGCACTAATTATTGAAGCCAAAGTTATCACACCAATAAAGTGCTTAATTGGTGCACCAGAGATAAACAAAATACCTGCAAATATGATTAACACTAAAAAGGCTGTGCCCATATCACGTTCAGATAAAATTAGAATCTCAATTACAACTAACCCTGGAAAAATCAGCAAAATAGGATTTTTCCCAGAAGTTACATCAATCTTTCGCAATTGATACGCACACCAAAGAATTAATCCAAATTTTGCAAATTCTGATGGCTGGAGGGTGAAGCCCCCAATCTCAATCCAATTTCTATTTCCGTTAATATTCTTTCCTAGTGAAGGAATAAAAGGTAGCAACAGGATAACGATTGAGATACTTAGAGAAATTTTTGCTAATCTTGGCCAAACATTTCCCTGAACTCTAAATGCCCAGTATGCAAAAGCAGCACCTATAATTAAAAAGAAAAATTGCCTAATGAATATAGAATAACTATTACCATTCTCTTGTAATGATGTCACTGTTGATGATGACAGAACCATTGTTAAGCCAAGGGCGCATAAAAAAATTGTGCTCCAAATAATTAGAAAATAAGGTAGTTCTGGTCGTGTGAAAATCTTTGAGTATTTACTGCTATTTACATTAGTACTCATGCTAAACCTGAGCCTTAACAGCCTGTGCGAAAAATTGGCCTCGCTGTACGTAGGAGTCAAATTGATCCATCGAAGCGCATGCAGGGGCTAACAAAACTGTATCGCCAGGTTGTGCTATTCCAATTGCAGTCCTAACAACGTCGTTCATTAGGCTTTTAGCATCACTGGTCTGATCAACTCTTACAATTTCAATGCTTGGTGCATGTAGTGCAATAGCTTGAGCAATTAACTCGCGATCTTGCCCAATCAAAATAACTGCCTTAAGTCGAGCTGCGCACTTTTTAACTAATTCATTCATACTTGCGCCCTTTGCCAAACCTCCAGCTATCCAAATTACCTTAAAATTTGAAAGCAGTGACGCTGCGGCGGCATGTGGGTTTGTGGCCTTTGAATCATCGACCCAATTAATCTCATTCTTGCTTGCCACTAATTCCATTCGATGATGGTCTGGTGAAAAATTCTTTAATCCCAATTTAATATCTTCATATTCAATACCAATAGAGAGGGCTAGAGCTGAAGCAGCTAACGCATTCAAGATGTTATGTGGAACCGTAGGTGTTATATCTACTAGCTCTGAAATTTCAATTGCCTCACTTATTGATGGTGAAAATGCCCGATCGATTAACAAGTTTTCAACTACGCCTAGTTCGCCTGCGTTTGGTGTGTCGAGTGAAAACCAAACAATTGACCCAGAACTAGTTCTTCGAACTAGTTCTGGGTCCGATCTATTTAATATTGTTTTTTGAGATTGCTTGAGTAATTTAAGTTTTGCCTGAGCATACGCCTCAAAGCTTCCATGCCAGTCAATATGATCCTCAGCAATATTCAATACTGCAGCAGCCGTATATTCAGGCAGGTTACTCCACTGCAATTGAAAAGATGAAAGCTCTATTGCTAAGTAATCGAACGGATCTTTAGCACAAACTGCTGCAATCACAGTCTCACCAACATTTCCACAAGCTATCCCGTTAATTTTTGCAGCATTAAAAATAGATTCCACCATATTGATGGTAGTTGTCTTTCCATTTGTTCCAGTAAGTGCAACCCAGCGTTGATTTGGTGCCAGGATTTGCTTTACAAGCCAAGCGAAATCTATCTCGCTTAGTAATTCAACTCCTGATTCTTTTAGTTTCTTAATAATTGGGTGGTCAGTGCGCCAACCTGGCGAAACTATTGCTAACTCAATATGCTCAGGAATTTTATTAACAACATCAATAGTGTTATCAACCCTTTCATCAAAAAGCTTGGATTGAGCTCCGAACTTGATTAAGGCCTCATGACTGGCTCGACCCGTAACTCCGGCACCAATAACTAAGCAATTTTTTCCATTAAGACTTTCTATAAAGTTCATACTAAGAGACGACCCATTGGGCATAGAACAACCCAAGACCTGCTGCTACCCCAAGACTGGCAATTATCCAGAACCTAATAACAATTGTTACCTCACCCCAACCAATCAATTCAAAATGATGTTGGAGTGGTGCCATCTTAAAAATTCGTTTACCGCCAGTTATTTTAAAATATGCGACTTGAATAATTACTGAAGATGTTATCAAAACAAAGATAAATCCAAGCGCTATAAGTAATAATTGAATTCTAAGAGTAATTGCTAAACCTGCTAATGCTCCACCTAATGCAAGCGAGCCAACATCTCCCATAAATATTTTTGCAGGTGAGGCATTCCACCACAAGAAACCGCCACAAGCTCCAGCTAATGCAGCCGCAAGCACTGCTAAATCAAGCGGATCGCGCACTGCGTAACATTTAAGTCCTGGCGAAACCGCGCAGCTTTGGCCAAACTCCCAAACTCCAATCAGAATAAATGCAGTAAATACCATTACTGCAGCGCCGGTTGCCAGTCCATCTAAGCCATCAGTTAAATTAACACCATTACTTGTTCCGAGCACCATTACTATCACCCAAACTATTACCAATCCAGCCATAAACTTAATCGAAGTATCTCTGACAGTTGAGAGATTTGTTGAAATGGGAGTTAGGCCTGCTTGGTCTGGAAATTGCAGACCGGCATAGGCAAATGCACCTGCAACAATTCCTTGGCCGATTAGTTTTTGTTTTGCATTTAAACCGAGTGATTTTTGCTTAGCAACTTTGAGCCAATCATCAATAAATCCGACGATACCAAGTCCAATAACAAGAGCGATTACTAGTAAAGCTGATGTTGTAGCTGCAACTCCTGTTACTACATGACTAACAAAATAACCAACTACAGAGGCTAGAATTAAAATCACACCCCCCATGGTGGGTGTACCACGTTTAATTTGATGAGTAGTAGGACCGTCATCTCTTATGATTTGGCCATAGCCTTTTTTTGCGAGAAATTTAATCAATACTGGAGTTGCAAAGAATGCAAAAATTGCTGCAGTTGCCCCGGAAAGTAATATGCCTTTCACTCTTTACTCCCATTCCATTTATCTCTAATTAAGGCGGCGATATCTTCAAATTTCTCTGATCGGGAGGCTTTAAGTAAAACTACATCCCCACTAGAAAAATTACTGACTAACTGTAAAACAGCATCAGTGCTTGCACAGTTATGCACCACCATATGTTTACCAATATCTTCTTTTTCGCTCACTTTGTACAGGTCCGTCCCAACGCTCAATAAATGATCTACGCCGATATCTTGGCAAAAATCAGTAATTTGAATATGTGACTCTTTCTCGATAGCTCCTAATTCATGCATTTTTCCAAGGATCGCCCAAGATGAACCACCGCTCTCCTGAGTGAGCAATGCAAGGGTTTTAATAGCAGCTTTCATACTTTCTGGATTTGCATTGTAGTAATCATTAATGATTTTCAAACCACCTAAATCATCGATTTGCATTCTCCATTTACTATCTGGTTCAGCAGTGGTTAGTCCCACTGCAATAATTTCATTAGAAATTCCTAACGCATAAGCTGCTGCGGCGGCAGCAAGTGCGTTTGGGACTTGATGTTCTCCTAAAACTTGAAGTGAAACTGGATTTCTACCATCTGGTGTTACCAATTCAAAGTGGGCATATCCACCATGTAATTGCAGATCAGCTTCTCTAACTGATTGTGAATGTCCAAAAAGTATTGACTTAATTGGCAATCCATCTGCCATCTTTGGTGTCCAATTATCATAAGTACCAAGTACTGCATACTTACCATCGGGCAAATTGCTAATGAGCTCGGATTTTGTTTTAGCAATTGCTTCGACCGAGCCAAACTCTCCTATATGCGCGCTACCTACTACTAAAACTACGCCAACATCCGGCGCACATATCTTTGTAAGTTTGGCAATATCGCCTATATGTCTTGCTCCCATTTCAACTATACAAAACTTTGTGTTCAAAGTGCAACGAAGTATTGTTAGCGGAACGCCAATTTCAGTATTAAAATTAGCCTCGGTTGCAACGGTTTCTCCTACAGATTTCAGTATTGAGTTCAAAAACTCCTTGGTTGTAGTTTTTCCTTGAGAGCCAGTAATCCCCACAACTTTCATATCCTTAAGTTCATTCCTGACAAATACAGCCAAGGCTAATAGTGCTTGGCTTACATCCGATACAAGAATTGATGGAGCATCTACTTCCTTAGACACTAAAGCGAACTTTGCTCCTGAATCAATTGCATTCAATACAAACTCATGGCCATCAATATTTTTTCCGTTAAACGCAACAAAAAATGTTCCCTTTTTTGCATTATTCGAGTTGATTACAGGAATTTGATCAATAATAGTTTCTCCAGGCAAATTCTTTAAAGTTCCAGATACGATCTGAGCAAATGAGGTCGCAGTTATGTTTATCAACGAGCTGCCGCCTTTGTAATTGAATTTGCTAGCTCAATACGATCATCAAATGTAGTTGTCACGCCCATGATTTCTTGGCCACTTTCATGGCCTTTACCAAGTACTAATACACAATCTCCAGCAACTGCTTGAGAAACTACAAAATCAATTGCTGTTTTTCGATCATTAACAATAAATCCTCTACCGGTAAGATCAATACCATTTATCATTGCTGAAATTATTTCATCAGGTGATTCACTTCTGGGATTATCGCTCGTAAACACTGCAACATCACTTCCGGCAAAAAGTGCTTTCCCCATGAGTGGTCGCTTGCTTTTATCTCTATCTCCACCACAACCAAGGAGTGCAATCACCTTGCCACTAGTGAATGATCGCGCTGTTTCTAAAACTCGACTAACTGCATCTGGCGTGTGGGCGTAATCAACTATCGCAGTAAACTCTTGCCCGGCAGAAATTTGCTCTAACCGACCAGGAATACTTTTAATTTTAGGTATGGCTAGTGAAATTTTTGAATCATCCAACCCAGTAGCACTTGCAAGTGCTACTGCAAGCAAAAGGTTGTCGAGGTTATATTCACCTAGCAACTTAAAGTTTCCATTAATTTTATTTCCATTTTTACTATTTATTTCAATATTATATTCGGATTTTTGAAAATCAATTTTCTTATAGAACCAATCAGCGCTCTTATTTGTGCGAGATACACTCTGATGCGGTAATTCAATTTGATTGCTCAATATAAGTCCGTAAGAATCATCAATATTAATCACTGCACTTTCTGCAAACTCTGAGTTAAAGAGATCTGCTTTAGCTTTAAAGTAATTCTCCATGCTTTTGTGGTAGTCCAAATGATCCTGCGTAAGATTTGAGAAGGCAACTACCCTAAATTTTGATCCCTTAATTCGATGTTGAACTATTGAGTGACTGCTTACTTCCATCGCTAAATTACTAACCCTTTTTTCAACCATAAGTGCAACCAGGGCCTGTAGTTCATCTGCTTCTGGTGTTGTTCGAATCCCGCTAATAAAGTTTTGGTTTATCTCTGTACCTAAAGTTCCAATCAATCCGGTAGTTAGACCATTAAGTTGCCATAACTGCTTAAGGATACTTGTGGTAGTTGTTTTGCCATTAGTACCGGTAACCCCGACTGCAGTTAACTTATTAAATGGATTACTATAAATCCAAGCCGATAATTCTCCAATGATCTCACGAGGATTGGGGTGAATAAAACTTGGTATTGATATTGAAAGTTTTTTATCACTTAAAACTGCAACAGCGCCATTGTTTATAGCTTCATTTACGAAATTAACACCATGAGTTTTTTCACCTGCTAGAGCAACAAAAAGGTCCCCCGGTTTTACTTTAGAAGCATTAAGCGCAACTCCAGCAACTTTAACTTCTAAATCGAAAATGGTTCTATTAAAATCAACTAATGACTTACTAATTACTGCTGCTGGCCTGGCGCTCATAAATCACGCTCCGCTCTTTGCAGTAATTTTACTACGCTGATTTAGTGATGCCTCGGTCAGCGAAAATACCTCTTTTGACTCTACAGTTGGTTGCACCCTTTGATTCTGTAGAACAAAACCCATTACTTTTTTGAATACTGGTCCGGCAAGTGCGCCACCCCAGTGCATTCCTTTAGGGTCTTGAATTGTTACGCTAACAACATACTTTGGCTTATCTGCTGGAGCAAAACCAATAAAAGATGCTGTGTAACCGCTATAGCATCGACAGCCAGAATTAAATCGCATTGCCGTACCAGTTTTACCAGCAACCCGATACCCTGCAATTGCTGCCGATGGCGCTGTTCCATTTGTAGATACAACGCTCTCCATCATGGCACGCATATTGATAGCTGTTTGCTCACTTAAAACTTTTACTGATTCATTTGGCTTGGCTGGGGTATATTTTCCGCTCTCATCTATTACGCCAGCTAGAATCGAAGGTTTTACTCTCACCCCATTGTTTGCAATTGTGGCAAATACAGAGGTTGCCTGCATTGCAGTTAGTGAGTAACCCTGACCAAATGCAATTGTTGGAAGTGATGTACCAGACCACTCTTTTACTGGATGCAATATGCCTGCAGATTCACCGGGCAACTTAGAGTTTGTACTCTCACCAATACCAAATTTAGTTAAATAATTATATAGATTATCTTTTCCTAGTTTTTGCCCGATCTGAATTGCGCCAGTATTACTTGAAACAGCAAGCAATCCAGTTGTAGTAAGTCTTTGAGTTGGATGTTTTTCATGGTCGTGAAAAACTCCGTCAGCTACCTTCATTGAGTATGGAATTGTAAAAACTGTATCGGGTGCTATTAATTTCTCCTCCATCGCAGCAGCTACCGTAATTACTTTGCCAGTAGAACCAGGCTCATAAACTTCCTGTACCGCTGGGTTATTTAATTTATCTACCGTGATCGAGCTTGGAGTATTTGGATCAAATGTGGGTGCACTTGCCTGAGCTAGAATTGCCCCGGTCTTTGGATCCATCACAATTACAGTGCCAGATTTTGCTCTAGATGCTGAGACCGCTTGGCTAATCGCATTTTGCGCAACCCATTGGACATCTCGATTGATTGTCAATCGGATACTAGTTCCAGCTTTTTCTTCAACTCTTATTTGCTCTGATCCAGGAATAATATTTCCTCGGCCATTTGCATATATGTACTTACCATTAGTCCCAATTAGGAGGCTGTTTAGGCTGCTCTCAATTCCACCTGCGCCATCTCCAAGATCATTTACTACACCTATTAACGAAGCAGTTAACTTCCCACTTGGATAATCGCGGATATAACTTCGCTCCGGTACGAAACCACCAATTCGCTTGCTTAGATCGCTCTTAGTTCTAACAACTCTAGTGTTATAGGCGGATATTGCATCATTTACTTCTCGCCATACAGATGGTGCCACATCCTTAGCAATTAATACATAACGTTTATCACCAGAAAGAGTAGGTAAAAGTTGAGATGAAGTCATTCCTAAGATAGGTGCCACTACATTTGCAGCATTAACTGGATCATTCACAACAGTCTGATCAACTGCAATGTTAATTGCTGAAATACTGCGTGCAAGTTCAACGCCATTAATGTCAAAAATTGCACCACGTGGGGCGAGTAGGGTTGCAGACTTACTTAACTCATTGTCGGCTCGCTCAACATATCCTTTTGCACGAATTGCTTGTATTTCAATTAATCGAAGGCCAAAAAGCAAGAATAGAACTGTAGCTATAGCAAGAATTTTGCGAAGGCGATCTTGGACTAGTTGCTGTTGAGTCACTTGCTACCTGCTGACATATTTAAAAAGCGTGGATTAGAAGTTGCTACCATTCCTAATTTGCCTGCGCTCTCAGCTAATTTATCTGGTGACGATTTAGCTGCAACCTCTCTTATTATTGCCTCGCGCTGGTCAGTTAGGACTTGTGTCTGCTGCTTTAGCTCTTGTAACACAAAAGCGTCCTGAGCAAGTGATGTGTTAATCACTAAAAGTGATAGTAGTCCGGTAGTGAATATTGCGCCTAGTAAAATACCAAATGTACGATCTGGTGCGATCTGTCCAGCTTTGGAATCTGGTAAAAGTCTTAGAACAGCTTGATTAGTTTTTTCCCTAACAATCTTGCGGGAGATTTCAATTGCAGGTACAAAATCTAATATGGCCATTAGGCTGCCACCCGCTCTATTGCGCGAAGTCGCATTGATTGCGAGCGCGGATTTATCGCCTGCTCAGCATCATCTGCGCTATAGCTGCCACTTATTAATAATTTATAGCTAGCAGCTGAATTAGGTAGCTCAACCGGCAAACCAAGTGGAGTATTTGATTTGGTGAGATTTGCAAAATTGGATTTAACTATTCGATCCTCCAGAGATTGATAGGACATAACAACTAATCGCCCACCTATAGCGAGCGCAGCGAGCGCAGCTGGAATAGCTTTTTCTAAGACTGCTAGTTCTTGATTAACCTCTATTCGTAGAGCTTGAAAGGTTCGCTTTGCTGGATTGCCCCCAGTTCGCCGAGCTGGTGCTGGAATTGACTCCTTCACAATCTCAGCTAAATCCTTAGTGCTCTTTAGCCTTCCGCTTTGGCGGGCTTTAATAATGTTTTCAGCAATCTTGCTAGCAAACTTCTCTTCGCCATAATTTTGCAGCACTTTGGCTAGCTCGCCATGGGAGTAGGTATTTAAAACAGTTGCGGCTGATACCGGATTGCTTTGATCCATTCTCATATCAATTGGAGCATCTTGAGAATAGGAAAATCCGCGCTCTGCCTGATCTAACTGCATTGATGAAACACCTAAATCAAAGAGGATCGCATCAGCTAAATTTAATCCGGCCTTATCTAGCCCTGCTTGAATTTGATCATATGTGCTGTGAATAAATGTGACTCGATCTGCGTATTGGATAAGATTTGATTTTGCAATTTCAAGCGCTGAACTATCTCGATCGATCCCTATTACCTGTAAATTTTCAAAACGTTTTAGAAATTCCTTTGCATGTCCGGCTAGACCTAATGTTGCGTCAATTAATACCGGCTTACTTTTGTTTTTGATTGCAGGAGTGAGCAAATCAATGCACTGCTCAAGTGCAACTGGGATGTGTTTTACTTCTATCCCCATCTTCTCCCCCTCTTTAACTTAGTTTCGGTAGTAATTCACTTCTGACTTTTATCTAGATATCTACTTAGGTCACCGCCACTCGACGGATCTTCCTTAATAACGCGCGGCACCGGGGAAGTGGCGCCGCGAATATTTATGAGTGGCGGTGGCCTAAATAGAGATCTAATTGGATTAAAACAATCCGGGTAGTACCTCCTCAGAGACATCGGCGAATGTTTTTTCACGATCAGCTAAATACTTACCCCAAGCAGTTGCATCCCAAATCTCTAATCTGGTATTAGCTCCGATTACGACACAATTTTTTTCTAATGTTGCATAAGTCCTAAGACCGGTTGGAATTGTTATTCGCCCTTGGTTATCTGGCACCTCATCGTGAGCGCCAGCAAACATCACACGTAGGTAATCTCGAGAATTTTTCTGCGTAACTGGAGCTTGGCGCAGTCTTCCTGTAATTAATGAAAACTCTGCGGCAGTGAAAACATATAAACAATTTTCTTGGCCTTTAGTTATTACTAATCCATCTGCTAATTCATCTCGGAAGCGGGCCGGCAGAATTAATCTGCCCTTCTCATCAAGCTTTGGTTCATGGGTGCCAAGAAACATTGCCTGACCTCCCCACGCTTAGACAATACGTCAGGTCACCACTTTACTCCCTTTTTCCCCACTTTCAACCCCCCGCACCCACTTTCCCTCCCTGCTCCTCCCCTGTTCAATTATTGGAAAAGGGCATAAAAAAACCACCCATTGGGTGGTTTATGGGGCAGCCTGCTCCTCTAATTCTCGTTATTCCTGCGATCCCATCTTTGCTCAAGGTTTGATCCCCACCCTGGCTTTTTTACTCGTGCCGGACCACTTTTAATGCTGATGTTGCTGATAATGAGCACCACCCCAGCTAGTGAGATTAGAAATGCGATAACTCCAACTGCGGTTGTCTTGGCCACCAGTGCGCTGATTAATACCAGAATGCCAACTAGCAAAATACTTAATCCCAGCAGAGCGCGAGATCCTTGGCGGGTGCGAGCTTTGCCGGTTAATGTTGAAAGCAGGCGAGGATCCTCCTGCTCTAGGGCAGCCTCCATCTCAGCCAATAACTTGCGTTCATGATCAGAAAGAGCCATATTCGAAATATAGAGCAATAAGCATTTTTTTAAAACTTTTAGAGATTAATCCTCCTCAGGCTCAGAAACCAAACGTGCCGGGCGCAGACTAGCGCGGCCAAATTTGGCCTTAACCCGATCAACCGCTCGATCTGCCTGCTGCCAGCCACTACTTCGCTCGCCCAATACCATCTGCTTCACATCATCATTTTCAACTAATGAATCTAGGCTCACGCCAACTAATCTAATTAATACCCGATCTAAATTAAGTGATAAGTACAAACTCTTAACCACCTCAAATATCTCTTGCGTGCCAGTAGTAGGTAAATCAAGAGTTTTTGATCTAAAGATTGTTTTAAAATCGTAGAATCTAACCTTAATAGATATTGTGTTTGCAGCATAATTTTTTCCGCGCATTCGCTCTGTACTTTTTTCAGTAAGTCGTAAAAACTCTTTTAGGATCTCCTCTTCGCTATCTAAATCAAAATCAAAGGTCTCAGAAGCGCTAATACTTTTTTCAATATGTTCAGTTACAACATCTCGGTAATCTCTACCCCAGGCTAATTCGTAGAGAGAGCTGCCATTTGCCTTACCTAAAACTCTTATTAAAGTTGCTCGGGGTGTATTTGCAATATCTCCTACTGTTTCCAAACCTAATTTCGCTAATTGCTCATTGCTCTTAGGACCGACTCCCCAAATCTCTTTAGCCGCTAGTGGGTGAAGAAACTCCAATACCTTTGTTGGATCAATCTCTAACACTCCATTTGGTTTGCAGTGATTTGAGGCTATTTTTGCAATAAATTTATTATGTGCTATTCCAACCGAACAGGTTATTCCCTCCTCTGCCTGCACTCGCCGTCTAATCAAATCAGCAATCTCTTTGCCATCCCCAAGTAACCTCTTTGCTCCAGTTACATCTAAGAAAGCCTCATCGAGTGAAATCGGTTCAACATATGGCGTTACATCTTTAAATATTTTCATAACATGTTCAGAAACTTCGGCGTAGCGAGCCATATCAGGTGCTATAAAAATTGCATGAGGTGCTAAAGCTTTGGCTTTGTAAACTGGCATAGCAGCTCGAATTCCAAATTTTCGCGCTTCGTAATTTGCAGCAGAAACAACTCCTCTTCTACCTGCACCAACTACTACAGCTTTCCCTTTTAATTTTGGATTATCCTTCTCCGCAACTGATGCATAAAAAGCGTCCATATCCACATGCAAAATAGTTGCAAGATTCTCATTCATTAGTATTGACCACGCTTAAGGCCAGCGGTGCATCGATAATATATAGATAATATATTGAACACACCCCAAAGATTAGTTCATATACCTGACAGTAGCCTTTAACCTATTGCCAAACGACCAAATTGGTCATAACAAAGTAAGGAATCAAATGTCTGTTACTGAAATCGCATTAATTGCTGGTCGAGTCCTGTTTGCACTTCTATTTATTAGCTCAGGAATCAACCACTTTACAAAGAATGCTGCTATGACTGGCTATGCTCAGTATAAAAAAGTACCAATGGCAAAATTCTCTGTATATCTAAGCGGATTAATGCTAGTTCTTGGTGGAATTTATATTGTGCTTGGTTTTTATGCAGACCTAGGCGCACTTTTAATCGCAATTTTCTTAATCCCAACCGCTTTCCTAATGCATGCTTTCTGGAAAGAAAGTGATGCAACCGCTAAGCAAAATGAATCTATTGCATTTTTCAAAGATTTGTCACTTGCTGGTGCTGCTTTAATTATTTTTGCACTACTACGAGGTGGCGCTGATTTCGGAAGCAACGTTGGAACACTGCTTTTCTTTAGCTAATTAACTAAACCTTAAACCGCCCCTGCGAATTAATCTCGGGGGCGGTTTTTTGTGCCCAAATATCGGCAACTATGGGAGTATCAGGTTATGGAAATTGGCTTGGTTTTTACAGCTCTCCTTAGTGGTGGCTTTATTGGCGCCGTCCTTGGCTTTATTGGAGCTGGTGGTGCAATGGTCTCTGTACCAATCCTGCTTTACCTATTCAACTTCTCACCAATTCATGCAACTACTGCAGCACTTGCCGTGGTATTCCTTGCAGCAATCGCAGGGCTTGGTCCTAAGTTTAAAAGTAATGATGTACTTGTAAAAGAAGCAACCATAATTTGGGCGCTAGGGTTGTTGACAAACATTGGTCTAGGTCTAGTAATTAATAAGATACCGGATCAGATTATTTTGATTGGATTTTCAGTTGTTTTAATTGGCGCTGGTTACTCAATGCTCCGAGCACCAATTACTAATCAAAGTGAAAAAAGTATGCCTGCATGGGCAGTGGTTCTACTATCTCTTCTTATCGGAGCCCTCACTGGGCTTTTTGGTATTGGTGGTGGTTTCCTTGCAATCCCAGTATTAGTTTTGTTTTTTCATACTCCTCAGAATAAAGCAGCGGGCACATCACTTTTGATTATTGCTTTAAACTGCTCAACTGCATTTATTGCCAAGCACTCGATTTGGCAAGAAATCAACTGGCACTACCCAATTATTATTGCCATAGCTGCAGTTATAGTCGCTCGAATAAGTTCAAAAATCGCTCCTAAGACACCAATTGTTCACCTAAAACAAGGATTTGCTCTCCTTTTATTTGGCCTTGCAGCATTTACTATTTGTACTGAGCTTTTTACTAAGTGAAGATTAGGTAGGGAAATGAAACTTCAACGAGCGGTTAGTATGGAATTTTTGGGAACATTACTCTTGGCAATCTCGATAGTTGGTTCCGGGCATATGGCAGCAGTACTTACTCATGACACCGGACTACAGCTGTTAATCAACGCAATTGCAACCGCAATTGGCTTAGCAACAGTAATTAAATTGGGCATGAAGGTTAGTGGTGCTCACTTTAATCCAGCAGTTACATTGGTAATGCTCGCACTTAAAAAAACTGAGCCCAAAGTTGGGGCCTACTACATATCTTCTCAAATACTTGGGGCAATTACAGGTGTAATAATTGCTAATGTAATTTATAAACAACCAGCAGTAATTCAATCTTTAATAACAAGAAATGGCCCAAACTTATTTTTATCTGAAGTCCTTTCTACTTCCGTTCTACTCTGGATAATTCTTAGATTCCCGAATAGAGAGGACTTAGTGGCAATTTACGCGCCTCTTTGGATCTTTGGCGGAATACTTTTTACATCAAGCACCTCTTTTGCTAATCCAGCAATAACGATTGGCCGATCATTCACTAATTCAATTACCGGAATTGCACCCAGCTCAATTATTTTATTTATAGTAGCCCAACTAATTGGCGCTGCTCTTGGCCTGCTAATTGCTAAGAAAATAACAAATCCAGGTTTAGAAAAAGATGAGTAAGCCTTCAGTTTTATTCGTTTGCGTTCATAACGCAGGTAGATCTCAAATGGCAGCTGCTTTTCTAACTCATCTTTCCGCTGGCAGGGTTGAGGTTAGATCAGCCGGTTCGGCTCCAGCTAACTCAATTAATCAATCTGTTGTTGAGGCACTAAAAGAGGTTGGCATCGATATTTCAAATGAGCAACCAAAGGTTTTAACTACAACCGTGGTTGAGCAATCTGATGTAGTAATCACAATGGGTTGTGGCGATGCGTGTCCATTTTTCCCTGGCAAACGCTACCTAGATTGGGTGCTACCAGATCCGGCCGGACAATCTGTTGCAGATGTTAGGCCGATTAGAGATCAAATTCGTAAACTAGTTGAAGACTTAATTCCAACACTGTTTAAATCTAACTAACAGTTGGTTTTCCTGCCTCGACCCACTCAATAATTCCACCAATTAAATTAAATGTTTTATCAAAACCTACTTCGCCCATAACATAAGCAGCATCTAACGATCTTTTGCCTGATCTACAGTAAATTGCATACGCCTTACTTTTATCTAATGTTTCAATATCAGCAGTGAAGTAATCTGCAAGAACATCGATATTAACCGCATTGGGAATATGTCCTTCGTTAAATTCGGCCGGTGTTCGAACATCAAGCAAAACCACACTGGGCTGAGTAATCTTCTGAGCAAATTCAGCAGCATCTAGATTTAACATTAGAAGGTAATCTTACCTACATGAAGCTTTCAATTCAGACTCATGGAGATGGCCCTGCTATCGTGCTAATTCACGGCATGGGATCTGCAGCAACAGCTTGGAAGCCAATCATTCCAGCCCTGGCTAAAGTATTTAAGGTGATAACTCTAGATTTACCAGGTCATGGGAATACTCCTTTCTCGCCAATGCAAAGTATGGATCCCACCTCTCTTGCTAAATTGGTGCATAAAAATTTACAAGATTTAGGAATCAATGAGTTTGATTTAGTTGCAAATTCACTTGGTGGTTGGATTAGTTTTGAGATGGCAGTTATAAACCCAAGCTCAGTAAGGTCAATAACAGCTTTAGCTCCTGCTGGTCTTTGGCTGACACCTTTTTCTTCTCGCTACCCAGGTGAGGTTGCTTTAAGAGTTATGGCAAATGGTGTCGAAAAAATAGCGCCATCCCTGTTGAATTATAACTGGGCAAAAAAGATTGGCTTTGAAACGGTGTCACCTCGTTGGAAAGAATTAAGTTATGAAATCTGCCTTGATGCTACAACCGCGATGGCAAAATCTACTGGGTACTTTCCAGCCTGGGATGCACTTCTGGGAAAGAGATTTGACAAGCAAATAGCATCTGATATTCCAATTACAATAATTTTTGGAGATAGTGATCACACCCTGCCAGAAAAAACCTGTCAAGAAAGATCGCTCGCACCTTCCCATGCAAAGTGGGTAATATTGCCTGAAACCGGTCATGCCCCTATGTGGGATAGCCCAAATGAAGTTCTTCCTGAAATATTTGCAACGACTAAAATAAATCAATGATCACTTTAGTCTATTTTTGGAGAATCAAAAAAATATTCTTACCTGTCGCACTTTTGTTTATGGCAATTAATAGAATTTCTTTAAAAAAGATGGCGAATATAAAATTCGTAAAATTACTTGGTACTGGTAAGGGTGAGAGCTTTACGCCAAAGGATGCAGATCAATACCGTTGGGGCTTACTATTAACTACAGCTGAGTCTGATTTAGAAAAAATTGATAACTCTAAGGTAATAAAGGGTTGGCAAAAAATCTCATCTGATGAGTACCGCGTTGTTCTGCGAAATATTTCAGCTCATGGTTCATGGTCAAAACAACAGCCGTTTTTGGCTGAATTATTTGATTGGGATGGAAAGGTTGCGGCCATTACTAGAGCCAGAATTGTTTGGCGAAAGAACCTAATTTTTTGGCGAGCTGTTCCTCCAGTAACTACAAGTTTGCATAAATCTCCTGGCTTAATAAGTGCCATCGGGATTGGCGAGGCACCAATCGGCCTTCAAGGTACGTTTTCAATCTGGGAAAGTACTGCATCACTTCGGGAGTTTGCCTATAAAGGACAGGCTCATGCTCAGGCAATTAAGGCGACCCATCTGAATAAGTGGTACTCAGAGGAGTTATTTTCTCGCTTTGCAGTTATACAAGAGCGAGGCAATCTTAAGTAATACGGCACAATTACCCCATGTCATTGCGTCAGTTTTACCCAAGAAAGAATAGCCGCCGCCAAGTGTCAACATTGAAGATCTTTGTCTTATACGCAACCACAGCCATTGCAATTGCACTTCAAATCTCTTACCCATTAATTGACGGAGAGCCATTAAGAGTCGTCACAATTGCAACTGTCTACTGGGCTGCCGCTGCTATGTGTATACATGCTTGGCTTGCTTATGGAATTAACTACTCGCTAATTTTTCTAACTACAACATTTACTTACGCTTTAATTGTTGAACAAGTTGGTAGCAAGACTGGTTGGCCATTTGGAAGTTATGAATACTCAGGCACATTGGGTTACCAAATATTTGGCGTACCACTTGTCGTTCCATTTGCTTGGGTAATGCTTGCCCACCCTTTGCTAATTGCTGCTCGCAAGGTAACTAAAAGTTGGGTATTCCTCTACGGTGGACTTGGCATGATGGCGTGGGATTTATTTCTAGATCCACAAATGGTTGCAGCACAAAGATGGACCTGGGATTTTACTGGATCTCATGTTCCATTTCAGCCAGAGATTCCACTATCTAATGCATTCGGTTGGTTACTAACTGGAATGGGCTTAATGGGGATATTAAATAAATTTTTAAGATTTGATAGAAGAAAAGTAGGAACGAGTACCGCGATACCAGACTTTTTTTTACTTTGGACATGGTTTGCCGGAGTAATTGGAAATCTTTTCTTTTTTGATAGATCTGGAGTTGCATTAATTGGTGGTATTGTATTTGGATTAATACTACTTCCATACATTTTCTTACTTCGATTTGGTCCACCTGCAAATAATTAATGGAAATTTCTCTCGTACTTTCTAGCATCGCTCTGCTATTAGTTGTTATTAACAGCTTAACAATTAAAGTGGTTCGAAATTCTCCAAGTAAAATTGATGAGTTTGTTTCAATATTAATACCTATGCGAAATGAAGAGAAAAATATAGATGATTGTATAAAGTCAGCACTCGGCCAAATCGGACTTAGTAATTTTGAGGTAATTGCTTTAGATGACAACTCCTCGGATAGTACAAGGCAACAGCTATCTAAGTTTACGAGTGTTAAAGTTTTAGATGGCAAGCCTCTACCTGATAGCTGGTTAGGCAAGTCTTGGGCTGCGCATCAGCTAGCAGCTATAAGTGGCGGTAAGTATCTTGTTTTCATTGATGCAGATGTAAGACTATCAAAATTTGCAGTTGCTTCAGCAATTAATGCGATGGATAAATGGGATTTTATTTCACCCTATCCAAAGCAAATTACCAATGGTTTTCTACAGAGATTATTCCAACCACTCTTGCAATGGTCGTGGCTATCATCAGTACCATTACTAATCAGTCAGCAGTTTGGTGTTAAATCTATGGCGGTAGCAAATGGGCAGTTCTTTATTGTAAAGAAAGATGCTTACCTGTCATCTGGCGGACATAAAGCAGTTAAATCTGAGGTACTTGATGATCTAATGCTTGCAAAGCAACTTTTAAAATCCGGTTTTAAAGGCGGTGTTGCTGAAGGAAGTAACGTTGCAGAATGTCATATGTACCAATCTGGAATTGAGATGATTAAGGGGTATCAGAAATCGCTATGGCGAGCTTTTGGCTCAATATTTGGAACACTATTCATAATTGTAATTTTATTTCTTTCAAGCGTTCTTCCATTTGTTTTAGCAATATCTGGTTCAGAAACAGCATTAATTGGATTCGCTCTTATAGTGCTAAGTAGGGTCGTTTCATCGTTAAGAACTGGAGCTCTACCAAATACTGCCCTACTGCACCCGTTTGCTATTTTAATTTTATTTTGCTTAATCACATATTCGTGGATTGGAAAATTGACAGGTAATTTAACTTGGCGAGATCGATCAGTGATCTAAATGGCAAAAATTTCAGTTATTGGCGCAGGAATAGGTGGTATGAGTGCTGCTGCAAGGCTTGCAAAAAATGGACATGAAGTAAGAATTTTCGAAAACAGCGATCGATCTGGTGGAAAATGTCGTACAGAATGGTTTGGTGACTATGCATTTGATACAGGTCCATCACTACTTACTCTGCCAGCAGTTTATCGCGATCTATTCCTAAAAACTGGCAAAAGAATTGAACACATTTTAGATCTAGAACCAGTTAATCCAGCATTTAATTATAATTTCGCAGATGGTAGTTCAGTTATTTTTCCGAACCTATCTAACCCCGCTACATACCTTGAAATTGAAAAATCATTTGGCTCATTGGCAAGCAAGCAATGGAAGGAAATAATTCAAAAGTCGGAAAAAATGTGGGAGGTTTCCCGTGAGCCATTTATTGAATCTGAGTTAAAATCAATTTTTTCACTAATAAGGCGTAAGGATTTAATTTCTAGCATTAAAGATATTGCACCTTTTACTTCTCTTAGATCTTTGAGTAAAAAAATGAAATTAGATCCACACCTGCAAATGATCGTAGATCGTTACGCAACTTACACTGGTAGTGATCCACGAAAAGCGCCTGCAGTACTTCTTACAATTGCTTTCGTAGAAAGCGCCTTTGGAGCATGGCACATCAAAGGCGGTATCGGTCAGCTATCAGTGGCTCTAGAACAGCGCTGCTTGGAATTGGGTGTTAAATTTGAATTTAATTCACAGGTAACTCAAATTCAAGTTGATAATTCCAAAGCGACAGGAATTAAACTTCAAGATAATCGTGAAATAAAAAGTGACTTAGTTGTTGCTAACTCAGATGTTGAGCTTGTTTATAATAATTTAATTCCAAGAAATATTAGATTAGCAAATAGTGAGAGAAGGAAGTTAAAATTTTCAACTAAATCACTCTCTGGATTTTCACTTTTAATTGGTTTAGACAATTTAAAGAGTAAACCAGTAAAAATCAATCATCATAACGTTTACTTCCCTGCAGATTATGATGCTGAGTTTAACGATATTTTTACAAATAAGATCCCAGTAAATAATCCAACAATTTATGTTTGTGCCCCGAAAGATCCAAAGATGACTAAGGGAGAAAATAAAGAAGCTTGGTTTGTGTTAGTTAATGCGCCAAGACATCAGGTAGAAGGCGGTTGGAATTGGAATAGTGGAGGTGCTGAGTATGCAGAAAAAATCATCGGTAAATTAGATCAGCTAGGGTTAAATGTTTCATCTAGGTTAGATTTCTTAAAATATAGAACACCGGCAGATCTTGAAAATTATGCAATGGCACCTGGTGGTTCTATTTACGGTAGCTCCAGCAATTCAGCCACTTCAGCATTCCTGCGAGCTAAAAACCGATCAAAGATAAATGGGTTATTTTGTGTTGGTGGATCATCACACCCTGGTGGCGGATTACCGCTTGTTGGCATTAGCGCTGAAATAGTCGCACAGGCGATAGGTAAGGCTTAACTTAATTTTAAATAAGTAAACCGAATAATCATAAAAAAACTAATGAGTTGTAATAGTAACCAGATTATAACTAGCTGATTAATAATTGAAAGGCTCATTGCATACGCAATGAATGTTGTGAAAATAAAGGAAGCCCTGACTGGTCTTTCAGCAAATGTGACAACACCAACTTGCTGCATACCTAACCCGCCAGCTCTTGCTCTTGTGTACTCCTGAATACTAGCTATTACAATCACAACTAGTAGTAACCTTTCATCCGCTCCTATTTTGTATATCGCAAGTATCCAAAAAAATTCAGTGATTCGGTCGATAATTGAATCAAGAATTGCCCCCCATCTTGTAGTATTAGATGTAAAAATTGCCAAACTACCATCTACTCCATCACAAATTAGCGAAAAAATTAAGAGAATTGGCGCCCAAGGTGACTGGGCATAAATAAATAGCAGAACACCAAAAACTAAGCCAAGAAATGTAAGTTTGTTTGGAGTGAACTTTAACCGAGAAAGTAATTTGGCTATTTTGTAAGATATAACCAACCAGGTACGGACAATGCCGGTAATCTTTGCATCTCCATGCATTCGACTCCACAATGCAAAAAATTCATTTATGCTTATCACCTTACTAATCCTAAATTTTTGGCTATCGAAATAGTTGAACTAGCAGAGTTCATTGTATAAAAATGAAGACCCGGGGCATTTAGCGAGATGAGTTCATTACCTAATTCAGTTGCAATCTCTACCCCAATCTTCTTAATGTCTTCTGGAGAGTTTAAAGAATTTTCAAATCGTTTCGAAACTGCTGCCGGAATTGGTGTTCCACTTAACTCAACCATACGATCTAATTGTTTCAGATTTGTAATTGGTAGTATTCCTGCAATTATTGGCAGTTTAGAGCCACGTTTAAGTAATCGTTCAACTAACTTATGCCATTTACTGGATTCAAAGAAAAATTGTGTTGTCGCAAAAGTAGCACCTAACTCTTCTTTACGGATTAGAACATCTACATCCTTATCAAAATTAAAACCCGATGCCGGATGTCCGTCTGGGAATGCACCTACCCCAATTTTAAAATCTCCTAAGCTCGCAGCTAATTGGACTAGTTGATCTGCATGATCAAATCCATCCTCGATATTTTGCCATTCCGCTCTCGGACCCCCAGCTGGATCTCCACGTAGCGCCATGATGCTTTTAATTCCAGCACTTTTGTATTGATTTAAAATCTCAACTAACTCTGTTTTTGTTGAGCCAACGCAGGTCAAATGCGCCACAGTTGGGATCGATGTGCGGTCTGTTATCTCAGTTGTAACTCTTATAGTGCGATCGCGAGTTGAACCACCTGCCCCATAGGTAACCGAGACAAAATCAGGTTTAAGCGGTTGAAGTTGTGAAAGAGCCTGCCACAAACGTTCCTCGCCAATTGAGTCTTTGGGCGGGAAAAACTCGAGTGAGAAGGTGGTGGTTTTCAGATAATCGCTCACAGAAGGCAGGGTACCGTTGCGCCGTGAGTTTTTCTTCTACCAACGATATTAACTCTATGCGCTCTGAGATAAATCAGGCACTTTCCGCCTTTATCAAGGATGAAAACATCTACCTCGGAAAAATTGGGCCAGAGCTAGATCCAGTTGCAGTTGGAATTGAAAAGTTTTTATTAGATAGCGGCAAGAGGTTAAGGCCGTTGTTTGCATATGTTGGCATGTTAGGCGCGGGAGGTGAAACCTCTCCAGAGATTATTAAGGCGATTTCCTCACTGGAATTAATACATGTATGCGCCCTAATCCATGATGATGTAATGGATGGATCTGACACAAGACGTGGGGCTCCCAGTATTCATAAGGCATTTGAGAAGATGCATAGCAATAAAAATTTATCTGGATCAGCATCTCAGTTTGGAGAATCAGCTGCGATTTTAATTGGCGATCTAGCATTAATTTGGTCTGCGCAAATGCTTCACACATCTGGAATTACAAATGATCAATTAATTAGATCACTCCCAGTTTACGACGAAATGAGAGTTGAATTAATGGCAGGGCAATATCTTGATGTATATGAACAAGCATTAGGTAGCAAAAGTATTGAACGCTCTCTTAAGGTAGCTAGGTTTAAATCTGGCAAATATACAATTCAAAGACCATTACATTTTGGTGCCACCTTAGTAGGCGCTCCTAATGAATTGATTAATGCATACACTGAGTATGGAATTCCTCTTGGTGAAGCGTTTCAGTTACGTGATGATTTACTTGGAGTTTTTGGTGATCCATCTCAAACTGGAAAACCTGCCGGTGATGATTTAAGGGAGGGAAAGAGAACTGTATTAATGGCGGTTGCAATGGATCGGGCTAGTAAGTCTCAACTTGATGAGATGCAAGCAAAATTTGGTGATCCAAACATGACGGCTGAACAGGTTTCTACTTTGCAGGAGATTATTGTAAATACGGGTGCTGATTCTCACATCGAAAGTATGATTAGTAGGCTAACAGAATCCTCCCTTTCTGCATTAAAACATGGTGGAATTAGTACACTTGGAATTAAATTATTAACTGATCTAGCAATTATTGCTACCAATAGAAAGATTTAATCAATGACGGCACGAGTAAAAGGCGCTACTGATCATGTTGTAATTGTTGGAGCCGGGCTAGCTGGGCTAAGTGCCGCACTAAGACTGGCTGGTGCTGGGCGCAAAGTTACAGTCATTGAACGTGAATCAGTCCCAGGTGGACGAAATGGGTTGCTTAATAAATCAGGTTACGCATTTGATACTGGCCCTTCAGTGCTTACTATGCCTGATTTAATCTCAGATGCCTTGGCTTGTGTTGGTGAGGATATTAAGGACTGGTTAGATCTTGTTCCACTAGAGCCTTTGTATAGAGCCTTCTACCATGACGGATCACAGTTAGATGTGCACGCTGATACAAATCAAATGCAGTTGGAAATAGCAAAAACTATAAGTGCAAAAGAGGCTGAAGGCTACGGGCGATACGTTGACTTTGTTACTAAGTTATATAAGTATGAAATGAAGGATTTTATTGATCGCAATATTGATTCACCACTAAATTTACTTACGCCGAATTTAGCAAAATTAATTGCGCTCGGTGGATTTCGCAGATTAGCTCCAAAAGTAAACCAGTTTTTGAAAGATCCACGGACTCAAAAAGTTTACTCATTTCAAGCTATGTATGCAGGTGTAAGTCCGCAGCAAGCTTTAGCTATCTATGCGGTAATTGCATATATGGATTCTGTAAATGGAGTTTTCTTTCCTAAAGGTGGGATGCATGCCGTACCACGAGCACTAGCTGCCGCAGCACAAAAGCATGGCGTAGTTTTTAAATACAGTACAACGGTTACATCAATCGAAAAAATAAACGGTAGAGCGACTGCTGTGTTGACTGATAAAGGCGAGAGAATTGCCTGTGACGTTGTTGTTCTAAATCCAGACTTGCCAGTTGCATGGCGGGATCTACTAGGTAAGCAACCACTCTCTGTTAAGCGACTTAAATACTCTCCTTCTTGCGTAACTTTATTAATTGGCTCAAACAAGAGTTATGAACACCTTGCTCACCATAATATTCATTTTGGTAAGTCATGGGATGGAGTATTTGATGAACTTATTAAGAAGAAAAAATTAATGAGCGATCCGAGCATTTTAGTGACAGTACCATCTAAAGATGATCCATCTCTTGCGCCAGCTGGTAAATCTTCCTATTACGTTTTGTTTCCAACGCCAAACTTAACTGCTGATATTGATTGGAAGAAGGTTGGCCCGCGATACCGAGATGAAATGATTAAGGCGTTGGAGGAGCGCGGGTACAAAGGTTTTGGTGATGGTATTGAGGTAGAACATATGACCACACCTTTAGATTGGCAGGAGCAGGGAATGGAGCAAGGAGCGCCATTCGCTAGCGCACACACTTTTTTCCAAACCGGTCCATTTCGACCAAAGAATTTGGCAAAAGGTTTTGAAAATGTTGTCTTCGCTGGTTCTGGCACACAGCCAGGTGTAGGAGTGCCAATGGTATTAATCTCAGGCAGGCTTGCCGCTGAGCGCATTGTTGGACCAGTTAAATAAAATATGGATGAGTTAACCAAGGCTGGAATTACTGATCTAGCTTTGAGAGATTCATACTTAGAGTGTAAACGTCTTAATTCACTTCATGGCAAAACTTATTATCTTGCAACACTTCTATTGCCGCCCGCAAAGCGACCTTTCGTACACGCCCTCTATGGTTTCGCTAGATTTGCAGATGAGATAGTTGATGATCTCTCTTCTACGTTAAGTGATGAGGAAAAAGCAAAATCACTAAAGCGATGGGGCGAGGGCGTACTTGCTGATATTAAAACTGGTAGTAGCACCGACCATGTTGGTCGAGCATTAGTTGATACAGTTAAAAGATTTAATATTCCAATTCAATACTTTGAAGCCTTCCTTCACTCAATGAGCATGGACCTATCAATTACCGAGTACAACACATATGAGGATTTGAAGGAGTACATATACGGTTCAGCTGCGGTCATTGGGTTACAAATGGTCCCGATTATCGGAATAACGCCAGGGGTATCAATTGATGAGGTAAACGTAGCGGCAGAAAAGCTTGGTATTGCATTTCAACTTGCTAATTTCATTAGAGATGTTGGTGAGGATTTAGATCGAGGACGAGTTTATTTACCAATTACAGAGTTGCAATCACATGGGGTAAATAGAGAAATGCTTGAGAATAAAGTTACTACCAACCAAATAAAAAATGCACTCAAAGAACAAATCTCAAGAGTAAGAAGGCTTCAAAAAGAGTCAACAGATGGAATAAAGATGTTGTCACCAGATAGCAGGGCATGCATTGAGGCTGCGAGTGAACTTTACTGTGGAATAGTTGACGAAGTTGAGAAAATTGATTATCAAATATTTAATAAAAGAGCCAAAACATCAAAATGGCGAAGATTTAAGGTAGCTGCTCCCGCTTATCTTCGTGCCCGTAAATTTAGATAACTACCTCTTCTGTACTCCTCTCCTCCCCCAATAAACCCACATTGCCATAACGGAAAGTACAAGTGCAAACCCAAAAAGTAGATCTTCTAAGGGCGCTGATGCAATTCTAATTCCCATAATTGCCTCCGGGTTATACATAACAATATTTCGGGAAGTGAGCCACCAATTAGTAATTAATTGAAAAGGCAGGATAATTCCATAACTTGTCCAAAATACTGCACGAGTTAGTAGCTGAGTCTTAATTAAAAATAAATCAAAGAAAACCGCAAACAACAGAGCAAAAATTGCGATATCTGAGTAGATCATCACTCATCCCCTACTTTCCAATGGCGCTTAATGCTACGAACCGCCTCAATAGTCATAATTGCAGCCATAGGTACGATTATGAAGAAGAGGAACTCTTCAAATGGGATATCAAATGGACCAATAATCCCTAAGATTTGATCTTTATCAAAGTACCAATGACCTCTTGCAATTGCGTACGCATCCCAAATTAAGAAAAAAATTGAAACTGGAAACACGCTCATGATTACTCGCTTAATTCTTTTCAAAACACCTATTTTATAGACAACTTCCAGCCAAAACGAGCCAACAATAGTAAAAATTAGCATCGCCGTGTAACCAAACTTAAGCACAAGCAAACTATAGACAATTTTTGTACTCTACCTACTAGAATTACCTGTGCGGGAGCTAAGAAATTTAGCTGAGAGGGCTTGAAACTCAAGCCGACCGGTTGACCAGTTCGGTAATGCGAATTGGAAAGGAAAAAATCATGTCTTTATTGGAGATATTTGCATTCGCTACATCCCTTATTGGAGTAATTCTAGGTGTATTAGGACCCCGTTCAACATGGCCATGGTGGGGCGTAAGTAGTCTTCTTTATTCAATATTATTTTTTCAATCTGCCTACTACGCCAGTGCTGCACTTCAATTTATTTTTATAGCTGGCGGCATTTGGGGATGGTTTGGTTGGGGAGCTAATGGAGCAAAGCCTAGAAAATCCACTAATAATGAAAGATTGCTTACATTTGTATTAGTTGCAATCTCCTCATTAATTATTTGGCCCTTACTAATAAACATAGGTGCAACTTCATCAGCAATAGAATCTTTTGGCTTTGTCGGAAGTGTTGTGGCGCAGCTACTCATGGTTTGGCAACGATATGAGGCTTGGCCACTATGGTTTATCGTTGATGCTGCCTATACTTACCAATACTTTACCGGTAAGTTGTTATTAACAAGTTTTCTTTACCTAATATTTACTGTGATAGCAATTTGGGGTTGGATTCGATGGGGAAAAGAATCAACCAAGAATGATTAACTAAGATGCATTATTTTAATTTGCTGTCTGACATGCTAGAAATCAATTCAGATACTCCCTGCATAATTGCTATCGATGGCGTTGCGGGCAGTGGTAAAACTACACTTGCACTTAATCTCTTAAAAGATTTGCCTAGCGTTGAAGTAGTGCATATGGATGATCTCTACGATGGCTGGGAGGACCCACTCTCGCAAAAGTTGAAAGATCGAGTTTTAACTCAAATATTGGAGCCATTTTCAAGTAATCTTCCGGTCGAATACCAATGTTTTAATTGGCACTTGAATAGATTCGATAGCCAAAAAATTGTTGATAGATGCGATTTTTTAATACTAGAAGGCGTCGGTGCTGGGCAAAATAGCTTTAGAAGTTACATGGAGAAAATCATTTGGATGGAAATCGACCCTTTAGTTGGATTAGAACGAGTTGTAACTCGAGATGGTGAACAGGTTCGAGATAAAATGGCGAAATTCTTGATAGATCAAAATACTCATTTTTTAATAGAATCAACTAGAAATAAAGCGGATTACACCCTAACTGGCGCGCCATAAACTCTGATTCTAAGACTCATTCTCTAAACTTTCACCGTGTCTGATCTAACTGGTGAGTTGATAGATAGTCGTTACTTATTACAACGACTAATAGCATCCGGTGGAATGGCAACAATTTATGTAGGTATTGATACAAGATTAGATCGACCAGTTGCTGTAAAGATTATGCATGCACACCTGGCAAGTGATGAAGCATTTGTATCTAGGTTTATCAAGGAAGCAAAAGCAACCGCTGCCCTATCTCATCCTAATATTGTTTCAATTCAAGATCAGGGTTGGAATGAAAATGGTCCACCAGCGGTATTTCTTGTTATGGAGTTAGTAGAGGGCAGCACACTTCGCGATTACCTTAATCAACAAGGCGCGCTGACAGTTGAGCAAATGTTTCAGTTAATTAATCCGGTTCTAAGTGCTCTATCGGCTGCTCACCGTATTGGAATTGTTCACAGAGATATTAAGCCTGAAAATATTTTAATCTCTAAAGATGGTCGGGTAAAAGTTGCTGATTTTGGTTTGGCACGAAATATGGCAATGGGCCAAACATTAACCGTTGAGTCAAGTGTGGTACTTGGAAGTGTTTCATATTTATCTCCAGAACAGGTTCAACGCGGAGTTGCTGACGCAAGAAGTGATATCTATGCAGTTGGTATTGTTTTATATGAAATGCTAATTGGGTCTAAGCCATACGAAGGTGAGACACCTATCCAGATTGCTTACCGACATGTAAATGATCGCATACCAAATATAAAAGGTATCAAAAATGAAATTCCTGTGGCAATTGCCGAACTTGTTTATGCCGCAACTGCACCAAACCCAGATCAGCGACCAAAAAATGCTGAGGAGTTACTCAGTAAACTTCGCGAAATTCAATCTGAAATTGATCCAAAAAAACGCCAAATGAGTTTAGAACTTGATTTGCCGCCATCTACTGTGAAAAAAATATCTAGGCGGGGTAAAGTTTCAGTTGGTCTAGCGTTTGAAAATATTAAAGAAAAAACCTCACAATTAATTTCCACCAAACCAATTAAAGAAGTAAAAGCTGAAGAATCGATTGGCACCAGAAAGCGTAAACTCTCTAAAAGAGTAAAACGAAATCGAATAATTGCTGTTTTATTACTCATCTCTTTAATTTTCGGAGGTTATAAATTATCTGGTATTGGAAAGATTGCAGTTCCATCTCTAGTCGGAATGAATCAAAGTGAGGCAAAGAAATCCCTTGGTTTAATAGGGTTAGAAAGTCAATTAATCGAGGAGGTATATAGCGAAAATGTTCCTAAGGGGAAGATTATTCAAACCAAGCCAGGAGGTGGAAGCAAAGTTGCTCCTACTAGTAAAATTGGTCTGATAATTTCTAAAGGGCAGGAGCGAATAATTGTTCCAGTGCTTAAAGGCTTAACACCTGATACTGCATCTGCTCAGCTATCTGATTTAGGATTAACCGTAGGAAGTATAAGTGAGTCATTTGACATGAAAATTTCTGCAGGATATGTAATAGCTTCGGATCCAAAGGATTCTACTGAAGTAAAAAGAAAAACAATTATTAATTTGATTGTTAGTAAAGGAATAGAACAGCTAGTACTAGCATCTTACGTTGGGAAAAGCGGAGAGCAGGCGCTCTCCGAACTAACTGATTTAGGCTTTGATGTTAACGCCTCTTATAAATTTAGTGAGAGTATTTTTAAGGGCCAGGTAATTTCTCAGTTACCAGAAAAATCAGAGAGTTTAGGTAAAGCCAGCAAAGTTGAATTAGTAATATCTAAGGGTCCAGAATTTGTCTTTGTGCCGAATGTATTAGGCAAAAGCAAAAATGATGCACTCTTAGACCTTGAAAACTTGGGGTTACGCGTAGTTGTTAAAGGAATAGGTAAAGTAAACAACATATCGCCATCTATTGGAAGCAAAGTTAAGCAGGGCACGAAAATCACTCTTACTCTTAGATAAAGCGGTCGCATCACTCTCAGGTAGGCTCACCAAGTGGCAGTAGAAAAAAGCTCGATTCGAATCGGAGCACATGTACCGACCTCAGGTGGGATGGCGACTCGATCAATTGAATATGCATTAACAATTAAAGCTGAAGCAATACAAGTATTTGCATCCAGTCCTAGAACCTGGGCAACATCAACGCCAAACCCAGCAATGGATGAAGCATTTAAAATTAAGACAGCAGAACATGATATTAAGCCCTACGTCCATGCATCATTTTTGATTAATCTGGGTTCCCCAACACAATCTACTTATGAAAACTCACTTGCTGCTACCACCTATTCCCTTAAACGTGGATATGAAATTGGCGCACATGGTGTTGTTGTTCATACCGGTTCAGCGGTTGATGAGTCTCACGTTCCCCAAGCATGGAAACAGATTCATGAAGGTGTAATGCCAATTCTTAATAATTTAAAGGATGAAGATCCGTGGTTACTACTGGAACCAACAGCCGGACAGGGTCAGTCGCTAGTAAAAAAATTAGATGACCTAATAAAATATTTTGATGCACTTGAGTGGCATCCAAAAGTTGGAGTTTGCCTTGATACCTGCCATGTATTTGCGGCTGGTCATGACATCAAAAAGCCCGGTGGTATGACAGAAACTATTGATCTCCTGGTTAAATTAGTTGGAGTAGAACGCATCAAGTTAATACATGTAAACGACTCCATGGATATTTGTGGTAACTTGAAAGATAGACATCAAAATATTGGTAAGGGCGAGATCGGAACTAAGCCATTTAATGAATTGGTATCTCACCCGGCAATTTTAAATGCTCCACTTATTTTGGAAACTCCTGGTGCTGAGCCAGAACATGGAAGTGAAGTAGCTCTTCTTAAGAAAATGCGAAGCAAAAATGAAAAGTAAGCCAATTCTATATATTGCTATGGCTACCGTCGCCGCTATCTGGGGTAGTTCATTTGTGGTTATGAAAGACTCACTAGAGCGTCAAAATGTCTTTTCATTTCTAGCATCAAGGTTTGTACTTGCTTTTTTACTTATGTTTATTTATAGACCTACCGTATTCAAAGGACTTTCTCGAAGGTTTGTCTTGAGGGGAATTGCAGCTGGAGTTTTATTGGGTGCTGGCTATATTTTCCAAACTTATGGATTAACTAAAACAACTGTATCGAATACCGGATTTATTACCGGTTTGTATTTGGTTTTTACACCATTAATTTCACTTATTCTGCTTAAACGTCACGTCCTAGGGATGCAATGGCTTGCAGTGATGATTGCAACAGTTGGTCTTTTCTTGATCTCTTATGATGGTGTAAAAATTGGTTTTGGCGAGTCATTGGTTTTACTCTCAGCATTAATATATGGAGCTCACTTTGTCGCACTTGGTGAGTGGAGTGATGGTGGAAATACCTATGCGTTAACTGCAATTCAAATAGCAACCGTGGCTTTAATTACAACATTGTTTGCAGCTAAGGATGGTTTTCAAATGGCTCCAGACCAGACTGTATGGGTAGCAATTTTCTATACCGCTTTCTTTGCAACCTTCCTAGCATTTTTAGTTCAAACTAAAGCACAGTCAGTCATGAGTGCAACGGTTGCTAGTGTGCTACTTGCAACTGAGACACCATTTGCGGTTTTATTTGGTCTCTACTTTCATAGTGACCCAATCACATTAAGAATTATCATAGGTGGAGGCCTCGTAATGGGCGCGATGGCACTAGTTATATGGACCGACGCAAGAAAAGCAAATGTGAGAGCATTCCACCATGACTAATATAGATTTGAGATCAGATACGGTAACAAAGCCATCACCTCAAATGCGTGAGGCAATGGCAAAAGCAGATGTTGGTGATGATGTCTATGGCGAGGACCCAACTATTAACTCTCTTGAGGAGAGAATTTCAGAAATGTTTGGCAAAGAGGCGGCCCTGTTTTGTCCAAGTGGATCATTAGCAAATCAATTAGCGATTCGAATGTTAGTTGCCCCAGGTGAAGAGTTAATCACAGAAACAAACTCACATATCGTTAGAGCAGAGTTAGGAGCGGGAGCAGTCTTTAGCGGTATTACAACTCGAACTTGGTTGGCAGAACGTGGGTCCTTATTGGCAGATGATCCATTGAAAATTGCCAGACCAGACTCTGGTCCCTATTTAGTTTCTACAACAGCAATCGCCGTAGAAAATACTCACAACTTTGGTGGTGGAACTGTTCAGCCAATTAGCGAAATTAAAAAATTAAGAGCTGAAAGTGAAAAACTTGGAATAGCACTTCACCTAGATGGTGCGCGGATTTGGAATGCTCATATTGCATCTGGAACAGAATTTAAAGAATATGGAAGATACTTTGACACTATAAGTGTGTGCTTGTCTAAAGGACTTGGCGCACCAGTTGGTTCATTAATGCTCTCCACAAAAGAGCGAGTTTTAAAGGCAAGGCAGTGGCGAAAGCGCTATGGCGGCGGAATGAGGCAAGCTGGTATTTTAGCTGCTGCTGGTCATTTCGCTTTAGATAACAATTTAAATTTACTTAAGAATGATCATAAAAAAGCTAAAGCTATTGCAGTTGCAGTAGCCTCAATTGCGCCAAAAACTATTAATCCAGAGCATGTCCAAACAAATATTGTTGGTTTAGATCTGGATTCAATAACAATCTCTGCATCTGAGCTATCTGCCCAACTTAAGGAAAAGGGAATTTTAGCAAGTGCTCTAGGTCCAAAATATTTACGTCTAGTCACCCATCTTGATATTACCGACAGTGATATTGAAAAAGTAAACTCAATTTTGCCGCAGTTATTGCAGCGCTCCCTCGTGTCTTAGTAACCACTCTTTTACTTCAGCTCCATAAGCGTAATTTCCTAATGAGCCACCACTTTTAACAATTCGGTGACATGGAATAATCGGTGCAACTAAATTACCAGCACAAGCACTTCCTGTTGCTCTTACCGCATCCGCTGAGCCAGATCGTTTTGCTAACTCTGCATATGACCAGGTTTTACCAGCTGGCACTTTGCGCATAGCCTTCCATACAGATTGATAAAAAGTCGCTCCCGGCTGACGCACTTGAATCGAGTTAAGTGCTGAGATGTTGCCAATAAAGTAATCATTAATTAACTCACTAAGTACTGGAATCTCAGGTACTAAACTAAAATCTCGAACAGCATCCTCTGATGAGAGGCGTTTGGTTAAATCCTCAAAACTACTAAACCCAGAGGCTAATAAAATTTGTTGATCTGCAATTAAATAAAGTAGGCCAATCGGGGTTTGTAGAGTAGTTCGAGATAGCACTATTAGAGGCTAGACCTAAATCAGCAGTAAGGGAATATCTATTTTTTATGATCTCGTAGCATCTCAGCTACCAGGAAGGCTAATTCAAGTGATTGAGTGTGATTTAACCGAGGATCACATGCACTCTCATACCGAGTTGCTAAATCCTCATGACTTATCTGCTCACCTCCACCAACGCACTCAGTAACATCATCGCCAGTCAACTCAATATGTATGCCACCTGGGTGAGTACCTAGCTTTTTATGAACCTCAAAGAAGCCTCTAACCTCATCTAGAACATCATCAAATTTGCGAGTCTTATAACCACTTGGTGCTTCATAAGTATTTCCATGCATTGGATCGCAGACCCATAGAACTATCGCCCCTGATTTAGTAACCGCTTCCACAAGTGCTGGTAATTTTTCACGAATTACCCCAGCTCCCATTCGAGTAATAAAAGTTAACCGCCCTGGCTCATTACTTGGGTTTAGCTTCTTAATAACCGCAAGAGCATCCTCCGGCGTAGTCTTGGGTCCAAGTTTTACGCCAATTGGATTGTGAATTTTTTCAGCAAAGTCCATGTGAGCACCATCTAATTGCCTTGTGCGCTCGCCGATCCAAACAAAGTGGGCCGAAACATCATATGGATTATTAGTTCGAGAATCAATCCGAGTTAAAGCCTTCTCATACTCAAGAATTAAAGCTTCATGACTTGAATAAAAATCTACTGACTTAAAGGACTCTGGATCTACTCCTGCTGATTGCATAAATTGAAGTGCTCGACCAATCTCATTTGCCATCTCCTCATAGCGAGCGCTAAACCTGGCGTCAGCAGCAAATCCTTTATTCCAACTGTGAACCTGTCGCAGGTCGGCAAAGCCACCCTGCGTGAAAGCCCGGACTAAATTTAATGTTGCAGCTGAGGTGTTATAAACCTGAACTAATCTCTTAGGGTTTGGAGTCCTGGCCTGCTGATTAAATTCAATATCATTAACGGCATCTCCTCGATAGGCCGGTAAGGTCACGCCATCACGAGTTTCATTATCATTACTGCGTGGCTTGGCAAACTGCCCAGCCATTCTGCCAACTTTAATAACCGGCAATGATGAGAAGTACTGCAGTACTGCTGCCATTTGCAATATTGTTTTTATTCGATTTCTAATTGAATCAGCAGTTGCTGCAGCAAAGGTTTCAGCACAATCGCCACCTTGTAACCAAAAAGCACCACCTGCAGCAGCAAGTGCTATCCGCTTCTTTAAATTATCGCACTCACCGGCAAAGACAAGGGGTGGAAAGGACTCCAACTCAGCTACCGCTGATTTAACGGCCGCCTCATCTGGCCATGCTGGCTGTTGAGCCGCCACTAAGCCAGTTTTAAATATCGAGTTTGTGCTCATGAGGTAATGGTATGCAATCTCTAGGTTTGGATGTGGTTAATTAACCACTTATCACTAACCGAAGAAGATCTCCGCCTCTTTATACAACTCTGGATCTACCGTTTTTAATTTCGAGGTAGCAGATGCTAGGGGTACACGCTCAATTTTGGTGCCATGAAGTGCCACCATCTTGCCCCAATCTCCATCATGAACTGCAGTAATGGCGTGTAAGCCAAATCTAGTAGCTAGTACTCGATCAAACGCGGTAGGTGTTCCACCTCGCTGAATATGACCTAGTACAGATGTACGAGCCTCTTTACCAGTTCTAGTTTCAATTTGATTTGCTAACCATTCACCAATTCCAGAAAGCTTCACATGACCAAAGGAATCAAGAGTTTGATCTTTAGTTATCAAATCACCATCTTGCGGAATCGCACCCTCGGCAATAACAATAATTGGTGCATAGCTTTGCTCAAATCTAGATTCTACCCACTTGCATACTTGATCAACTGAGAATTTAACCTCCGGAATTAAAATACAGGAAGCTCCTCCAGCAAGTCCTGAGTGCAGTGCAATCCAACCAGCATGCCTTCCCATTACCTCAACAATTAGAGCTCTGTGATGAGACTCTGCAGTGGTGTGTAGACGATCAATCGCCTCAACTGCAATATTTACTGAGGTATCAAAACCAAATGTGTAATCGGTATTGTTCAAGTCATTGTCAATAGTTTTAGGCACGCCAATGACTTTAACTCCGAGTGAATCTAATTTTGTAGCTACACCTAAAGTATCTTCGCCACCAATAGCAATGAGTGCATCAACGCCCATCTTTGCTAAATTTTCTTTAATTTTTTCAACGCCGCCATCGATCTTAAAGGGGTTAGTTCTAGATGAACCAAGAATTGTTCCGCCCTTAGGCAATATTCCTCTAGTTGCCGGAACATCAAGCTTCATTGTTAAACCCTCAAGTGGTCCACGCCAACCATCACGAAAGCCAATAAACTCATAGCCATACTCTTTAACACCCTTGCGAACAACAGCACGTATCACCGCATTTAAGCCAGGGCAATCTCCGCCTCCGGTTAGTACACCAATGCGCATTTAAAAGGCTCCAAACTGATTAGGACGAGTAAGAATTGGTCAACGTTGACGTCTAAGTCTACTCTGCCGCAATGGGAGTAAAACCCGAGATTGGCGAGCACCTCGCCCAGCGCGCTGCTGGTGGGATGCCAGAGGTTTGGCAAGCGCCTCTAGCTGATATACGAAAAAATACCCACTCTCATATTGCCTTAAGGCAACCCCTAATTAATCTCTATGAAATCCAACATAAAACTATTCCCGGACCAACTGCAGATATTCCAATTCGAATATACCGCCCAACTAGTGGAAAGAACTTACCTGCTCTGATCTTCTTCCATGGCGGTGGCTGGGTTTTAAATTTTCTAGATATTTATGAACCATCACTGCGTAAGGTTGCCTTAAATGGCGAATTCATAATCATTGCAGTTCAGTATCAAAAAGCCCCAGAACATCCATATCCAATTCCTTTTCAGGATTGTTACGCCGCACTTGAGTGGACTATGAGTAATGCATCTGCGTTAGGAATAGATCCAGCAGCGATTGGTGTTGGTGGTGATAGCGCTGGAGGTAATCTGGCAGCGGCGGTTGCAATCAAAGCAAGGGATAATAATTTGGATTCGCTTGCTTTTCAACTACTAATCTATCCTTGCAATGATATAAAAATGGAGTACTCCACTGCGACTGAATATAGTGAAGGGTACGGCCTGAGTACAAAAGCAATGAAATGGTTTTGGAATAATTACTTACCAAATAAAAGTGATCATGCTGATCCTTATGCTGTGCCAGCTACAGCAAAAAACTTACGTGGAGTTGCTCCAGCAATCATAATTACCGCGGAGTTTGATCCACTCACAGATGACGGCCGAAACTACTATCAAAAGTTGATCGCAGATTCAGTTCCATCAGTCTATAAAGAGTATGCCGGGCAGATCCACGGATTTTTCAATCTTGGTGGTGTTACAGCAGATGCTGATCTTCTCTACTCAGATATTGCCAATGAGATCAATGGAATCATCGGAAGAGGAAATTAATTGACCAAAGTGGGCTGGGGAAGATTTGCCTTAGTTGGATTTCTCTGGGGAACACCATATTTATTTCTTAAAATTGCAGTCGCAGAGATTTCACCAGCTGCAATCGTTTTTCTGAGGGTTTTAATCGGTGCCATCGTATTAATGCCTATTGCAATACGGCAAGGGACTTTTTTTATTGCTAGAAAATATTGGCCATTTGTTTTGCTATATACAGTCACCGAATTGATTGGTCCCTGGTACTTGATAACCAATGCCGAACAGAAAATTACTTCTGGCTTAGCTGGCCTCCTTGTAGCAACTGTTCCAATTTGGGCAGCAATTCTGGCCTCAATTTTCGGTGACCATACCGTCTGGCATAAATCTCGGCTGTTTGGATTAATTATTGGTTTTATAGGTGTTGTTGCAGTTGTGGGGATTGAATCACTAAGTGGCCGCCAAGACATACTCTCAATTTCGATGGTGATACTTGCGGCTATGGGTTATGCCTATGCAATTAACATGATCAATAGAAGAATTCCGCAGGTTGCAGGTTTGGCACTAAATACCTGGGCAATGATTATTACCTCGGTTGTTTATCTACCATTTGCCTTAGCTAGCTGGCCAAGTGAATCTCCATCTATTCAGGCAGTTGGATCGGTACTTGCACTTGGAGTTTTTTGTACAGCAATCGCCTTCATTTTATTTTTTAAAGTAATGGTTGAAGTTGGTCCACCTAGAGCATCTCTAGTAACTTATTTAAATACTGCTGTCGCGGTGCTGCTTGGTGTTGTTTTACTGGGTGAACCACTTACTCTGGGAATCGCACTTGGTTTACCGCTAGTTTTAATCGGTTCATACTTTGCTAGTCGGAAAGTGAGTCGGTAAAACCTAGCTTCGCTAAAAGTTTCGGATCTTTTTGCCACTCTTTAGACACCTTTACGTGAATTTGTAAAAAAACCTGTACTCCCAATATATTTTCAATTGATTTTCGGGCGATAGTGCCAATTGCTTTTAACTTACTTCCCTGCGGTCCAATAATTATCCCTTTTTGACTATCGCGCTCAACATGTAGAGTCGCTGAAATATCAAATATTTTTCCATTATCGCGCTGCCCCATTTCCTCAATCGTGACCATAACCGAGTGCGGCAACTCTTCATATAGCTCCTCAATTGCAGCCTCACGAATTAAATCTGCAAACATTAACTCCTGAGCTTGATCGGTGTTTATATCTGTTGGGTATAGGGCCGGGGATTCCGGTAGTTTCTTAGCTAACAAATCAAGTAAGAGATCAGTCTGATCTAAATTCTTAGCTGAAATTGGAATAATCTCGGCATTCTCTTGAGAAACTCGGCGCGCAAAATCCGTAACCGAGAGTAGCTTGGCTGCTAAATCAGATTTAGAAATAGTATCTACTTTAGTAACTACTAGAAAAACTACTTGACTACTTCTTAATTGCTTAGCAATATATTCATCGCCTGCACCTATTTCTTCATTAGCTGGCAGGCAAAGCACAACCGCATCGGTTGAAACCATATTTTCACTTACCATTGAGTTCAATCTTGTTCCAAGGGCGGTTTTAGGTTTATGCATGCCGGGTGTGTCAACAACAATCATCTGAAAACTATCACGATTAATAATGCCTCTAATTGGATTACGTGTTGTATTTGGATGGTGAGATGTAATTACAATTTTTGTCCCAACAAGTGCATTTACCAAAGTTGACTTGCCGGTATTTGGTCTGCCAACTATTGCTATAAAGCCAGCTCTGAAATCGCTCATTGGTAATATTCTCTCACCCTTTTGGTTACCTCAGTTGCAGAGGAGTAATTACCTCTAGTATCTCCGGCAAAGTAGTTGCAATATCGGCCACTCGTTCGGCAATTAAACGATGACACCCTTCACTCAGTGGTGAATGAACTGGCCCCGGAATTGCAAAAACAGGTCTAAACATCTCAGCGGCATCTCGAGCAGTCCTAATTGAGCCACTGACAAACTTTGCTTCAACGACCACAGTTGCTCTCGACAGTGATGCGATCAGCCTGTTTCTAATCAAAAATCTATAGGGTTTTGACGCAACATTTGGCATTACTTCGGAAATTAACAAACCAGATTTAGAAATGTTATTAAATAATCTAATGTTTTCGGCCGGATAAAGCTTGTTAATACCGCCGGCCAGAACACAGATGCTTGTGCCCATGTTTGATAATGCCCCTTCATGAGCTGCGGTATCAATTCCATAAGCACCGCCACTAACAACAATCAACCCAGCCTCACTCGATTGTCGAGCGAGCATATGGGAAAGCCGTACTCCATAATTGGTTGGATTTCGACTACCAACAATTGATATTGAGTTATTAACTCTACCAAGAGCGCTTCTATCACCTTTAACGATTAAGCCAATTGGTGGGGTTGATAGATCAAATAAAGATGTTGGCCAATCACTATCTTGTGGGCAAATAAAAACACCACCAGATCTACTTATCTCAAGTCTTAGCGCTGAAATATCTTGTTGCAACAATTGTTCTTGTAAATGAATAATGTTATTTTTTGTTGAATAGTGTTTACCAGATAATAATCGCCGGTACACCGAGATTGCCCCTCGCTGATTTATCTCATAACTCCAAAAGGGATCTGCGGGTTCAATAACTGCAAAAAGTAAAAGCCTAGCTATCGATTCATCTATCATTTCACTAACTTAACTAAAATTTAGAAAGATTCTTAGCCGTATCTGCAACCTGTGAATTAATTACTTGCGGCAATTATCTCAGCGATATTTGCAAATGACTTTCTATGTATGGGTAATACCCCATATTGTTTAATCGCAGCGGTGTGTGATGCTGTTATATACCCCTTGTGACTTGCTAATCCATACTGTGGATACTCACTATCTAACTCAATCATGATTCTATCTCGATAAACCTTTGCCAAGATTGATGCAGCACTTATGGATACTGCAACCTGATCGCCTTTCCACACCGCTAAATTTGGTGTAGTCAGTCCAGGTATTGCATAACCATCAGTTAAGACATACTCGGGTGTAATTTGCAGTGCATTAACTGCACGTCTCATTCCTTCAATATTACATTTGTGCAAACCAAGTGAATCAATCTCATCTACGCCTATTTCAATAATTGCGTATGCCAGTGCATTGCTAATAATTACATCATATAATTTTTCGCGTACCTTGGCGGTTAACTCTTTCGAATCTTTAATATCTGACAAATTACTCGAAAATGGATCCTTTAATACAACTGAAGCCACAACAAGTGGTCCGGCACATGGTCCACGCCCTGCTTCGTCGACCCCTGCAATCTTTACTACTCCAGATTTAATTAGGGTTTCTTCAATCATTTCTATGGCTGATCTTTAACCGGAACCTTTTTTAAATCTTCACCCTTTGACATAAACCCAAGATCAGAAATTGGCCAAACTATAAATGTGGCACGCCCGACAACTTTGCTTAGTGGCACCATGCCATTATTTGCACTCTCTGGATGAAACCTTGAATCAGCACTTGCTCCTCTATGGTCTCCCATAACCCAGATAAAACCCTTAGGAATATTCACATTAAATTGCATTTCACTTGGTTTATCACCTTTATAAATGTATGGCTCAGTAATTGAAACCCCATTCACCTGCAATTTTCCAGTTGCATCGCAGCAAGTCACATTATCCCCGCCAACTCCGATTACACGTTTAATCAAATACTGTTTAGCCGGATCTGGCAATACTCCAACCGTAATCAAACCATTCTTAATTTTGCTAGAAAAACCTGAGTTACCAGATTCCGGTGAGCTACCTAACCAGTTATCTGGATCAGCAAAGACAACAACTTCACCGCGCTTAATCTCACTAAACAAAGCACCGAATTTGTTTACCGCTATTCGGTCGCCTACTTGCAAGGTATTTTCCATTGATCCGGATGGAATAAAGAAAAAATGCAAAAAGAAAGTTTTAACTA
>CANHGU010000005.1 GCA_947460855.1 Candidatus Nanopelagicaceae bacterium
ACTGGCTCAGCTTGCGCTACAGGTGCTTCTTCAACTACCGGCGCACTCTTAGCTGCTAAACGTTCTGCCGCTTTTTTCTTTAAAGTTGTCGCGCCATCTGCTGGCTCATTCATCGCCTCTTTAACAGCGGCTTCATAAGCAACTCGCTTATCGATTCGTACTGGTTGTGGCTTTAATGTTCCCTCAGTTCCTGGTAGACCATTCGCTTTTTGATAGTCACCAGTAATTTTTAGTAGCGCAGTCACTGCCTCAGTTGGTTGTGCGCCAACTCCAAGCCAGTATTGAACGCGATCTGAGTTAACCTCAATTAATGAAGGCTCAGAAGCTGGTGAGTAGCGACCAATTTCTTCGATTGCTTTTGAATTACGAGCAGATCGAGAATCGGCAATTACGATACGAAAATGAGGTGTGCGAATCTTTCCTAGACGCATTAACTTAATCTTTACTGACACAAAACTCCCTATAGAAAATTATTCGGCTTTATCTTCAGTAAACAGCGGGGGCGTTTACATCCAGAGCTAACCTTGCGGACAAATTTTGCTACGGGTTAGAGGGTCCCACTAGCAGGAGGCTAATCTTGCCAGCAGGTGGCATTAATCCCAAATTGGCCTAATTTCCCTCTTCCAATGCCCGCTTTGCTGGGTTGCCCGAGCGAGATTTTTTCTTAAAACTTTGCTCTTGTTGTTTTGGTTTCACAGGTTGACCCATGCCAGGTAAGGATCCAAGTCCGGCCGGCATATTTCCACCTCTCATTTGCTTCATTACTTTTTGGGCTTGAGCAAAGCGCTCCACCAATGAATTAATTTCAGAAATGGCACGACCACTACCCCGTGAAATTCGAGCACGCCTAGAGCCATTTAATACTTTTGGATTACTCCTTTCCAGTGGTGTCATCGATTCAATAATTGCTCTAGTTCTTACTAACTCAGTGTCATCAAAATTATTAAGCTGCTTCTTTAATCCCACTGCATTTGGTAATAAACCAAGTAATTTACTGATGCTTCCCATATTTTTCATTGCCTCAAGTTGGGATAAAAAGTCCTCAAATGTGAACTCCTCTCCTTTATTAAACTTATCTTCAAGTTTCTTCGAAGCTTCCTCTGGAATTGCTCGTTTAGCACTTTCGGCTAAAGAGGCGATATCTCCCATACCAAGAATTCGAGATGCCATCCGATCAGGATAAAATAAATCGAAATCATTAATTTTTTCCCCAGTAGATGCAAAAATAATTGGCTTTTTTGTAACTTCAACTATGGATAGTGCAGCGCCACCTCTGGCATCACCATCTAATTTTGTGAGTACTACCGCATCAAATCCTACCCCTGCTAAAAATGCTTGAGCTGTAACAACTGCGTTCTGACCAATCATTGAGTCAACAACAAAAAAAGTTTCGTTTGGATTCACCGTAGCTTTGATACTATTTAATTGCTGCATTAGCTCTTCATCAATCCCAGTGCGTCCAGCCGTATCAATGATCACAAAGTTGTGCAATTTATCCTTAGCAAAATTAAGAGATAACTTTGCAACACTTACTGGATCACCTACTCCATTGCCAGGCTCTGGTGCAAAAACTGGGACATTCACTGAATTCCCAACAACTTGAAGTTGGGTCACAGCGTTTGGGCGCTGTAGATCAGCGGCGACTAATAGTGGAGTATTTCCATCTGCTTTTAAATAATTAGCTAACTTGCCAGCAAGTGTGGTCTTTCCAGCTCCTTGTAAACCAATTAATAAAATTACAGTTGGTGAAGTTTTAGCATAACGAACTCTTCTAGATTCCCCACCAAGTATTTGAGTTAACTCAAGATTGACTATCTCAAATATTTTCTGAGCTGGGTTAATACTTTTATTTATTTCTTCCGAACGTTCAACGGCTTTCTCGTAAATACGATTTGAAAAAGAGTCTGCGACTGATAAGGACACATCAGATTCGAGTAATGCATTTTTGATCTGCGAAGTGAAAGTTTTTAGATCTGACTCAGAAACCTTGCCACGCAGGCCAGAGAAGATGGAGCTAAATCTCTGGCCCAACGCTTCGAACATGGAGGCATCTTACATTTTTATCTAGATAGCTTCTTCACCACTTTCACCAGTTCTCACCCGAGTAACTGAATCAACAGCAGTTGCCCAGACTTTGCCGTCACCAATATTTCCAGTTCTGGCAGCTTCGGTAATAACCTTGATTGCTTTATCTGCAATCTTTGAACTCACTAAAACTTCGAGGCGAATTTTTGGAATTAAATCAACCTTATATTGGGCTCCGCGATAAACCTCGGTTAAGCCCAACTGTCTGCCAAAGCCTTTAGCTTCAGAGACTGTCATGCCAGTTATCCCAGCACCGACTAATGCTTCTTTAACCTCATCAAGTTTCTGCGGCTTTATGATTGCTGTAATTAGTTTCATGAACTAAAACCTCCTCGTGAGCTTGATGTTAACTCATAACCTGTTTCAGCATGTTGATCATAATCAATACCGGAAATCTCCGCCTCTGGCTTAACTCGCAGGCCAATAGTCTTATCAATTATGAATCCAATGATTAATGTAGCTATGAATGAATATGTAAGCACGAAGAAGGCACCAAATGCTTGCTTGCCTAACAACGCGCTACCACCACCATAGAAGATGCCATCAATGCCTAAGCTATTAATTGCGCTACTTCCGAAGAAGCCTATTGATAAACAACCCCATAAGCCCCCTATTAAGTGAACGCCAACTACATCTAATGAATCATCAAAATTAAATAGGTATTTAAGCCCAACTGCAAGTGCGCAGAAGACTCCAGCTAATAGTCCTATGACAACTGCTGCCCATGGAGCAACAAATGCACAGGCTGGTGTTATTGCTACCAATCCAGCAACTGCACCTGATGCCACTCCAAGTGAAGTAGGGTGGCCATCTCGAACTTTTTCAACTATTAACCAACCAAGTGCCGCTGCAGCGGTTGCAACCTGCGTATTTAATAGGGCCAGAGCTGCAACACCATTAGCACCTAGGGCAGATCCGGCATTGAAACCAAACCAGCCAAACCACAGTAGTCCCGCACCAATTAGTACCAGCGGCATTGAGTGTGGGCGCATTGACTCTTTACGCCAACCGATTCGTTTACCAAGAACCAACGCCATCGCTAATCCTGCTGCGCCAGCATTGATGTGCACGGCAGTACCACCGGCAAAATCTTCAACACCTCTAGCAGCTAGAAATCCGACGCCAGTTACGGTGTCGCCAACCTTGTTTCCAAATGCAAAAACCCAGTGCGCCACAGGGAAATAAACCAAAGTAACCCAGACTGTTACAAAAACAGCCCAAGCAGTGAATTTAGTTCTATCTGCAATTGCTCCAGATATTAGTGCTGGTGTAATAATCGCAAACATTAATTGGAATGCAGCAAAGGCGAGAAGTGGAATTGGATAAACCCCACCATTATTTGTTAGCTCATTAACTGCGCTGCCAAGTCCAGATAACGAAATTGCTCCATACCATTGGGAGTTTGCTTCATATCCAAAAGCTAATTTAAATCCATAAATAACCCACAAGACACTTACTATGCCAATAGTAATCATTGACATGAGCATCATGTTTAGAACACTTTTTGCTCTGACCATTCCGCCATAAAAAAGTGCAAGACCTGGTGTCATTAAAAGAACTAAAGCTGTGCTTGCCAAGACCCAGGCTGTATCACCAGTATTAAGTATTACATCTGCCATAACAGCTCCAATTTCGCTATTTTTATAGCACTAAGAGAAAAGAGTGGAAACCTCGTCGTTGAGATGGAGTAACTATGCTCAATCTGGGTTAAATCAGGGGGCTACTTAGGTTTCTTTCCTGTGACAGTTTTGGCTTGATTGTTAAAAGTATGTTACTTAATTGAACAAACCTTGGATATAGGCAGTCGAATCAAAGGGTGAAAGGTCTAAGACGCCTTCACCTGTTCCCACAAATTTAATAGGAAGGCCGGTCTGCTTTTCAATTGCAAGAGCTACCCCACCTTTTGCTGACCCATCTAATTTGGTGATTATAAATCCAGTAACACCAACTGCGTCAATAAATACTTTCGCTTGATTAATTCCATTTTGCCCAGTCGTTGCGTCTATAACTAGTAAAACTTCATCGACTTGTGAATGTTTATTTGTTACTCGCACTACTTTTCCAAGCTCATCCATCAAGTCCTGCTTATTATGCAATCTTCCAGCAGTATCAATGATTAAGTATTGGAAATCTTCAGCTTTTGCCTTTGTCACGGCGTTAAAGGCCACCGATGCTGGGTCACTGTTGGCCTCCCCGGTAACTACTGGAGTCTTAATGCGCTCCGCCCAGGTTTGAAGCTGTTCAGTTGCTGCAGCCCTAAATGTATCCGCAGCCGCAAGCAATACTTTATTGCCATCATTGATTAATTTAGTAGCAATTTTTGCAGTTGATGTAGTTTTGCCTGTTCCATTTACTCCAACTATCAAAATAGTTGTTAGGCGATCATGTTCTTTTTTTAGCGCTCTGCTCTTATCACTTAGCCAACTGCTAACTAATTTAGTTATAGAGAGAACTGCATCATCAGCTTTCATCGATTTAGCTTGTTCAATTACTTCATCAACTAGGTTTGCTCCTAGATCGGAAGAAATTAATGTTCCTCTTAATTGCTCCCACTCGTCTGGGGAAACTGAACCAGATCGAATAGCGGTAAAAAGGCGCTTAAATAAACTCATTTACTTTTTAAGATACAGCATCAACTTCGCGAATGCGCTGTGAAATAACTTCGCTGACTCCATCGCCTCGCATAGTCACTCCATATAGTGCATCGGCAATCTCCATCGTACGTTTCTGGTGGGTAATGATAATTAGTTGAGATTTTTCACGAAGTTCTTCAAATACTCCAAGTAGTCTGCCCAAGTTTGTATCATCTAAAGCTGCTTCAACCTCATCCATTACGTAAAATGGTGAAGGTCTGGCTTTAAAAATAGCGATTAGAAGTGCAACTGCAACTAGTGATCGCTCACCACCAGATAGAAGTGAAAGGCGTTTTACCCGTTTTCCAGGTGGGCGAGCTTCAACATCAACGCCAGAAGTTAACATATCGGATGGGTTGGTAAGAATTAACTTTCCATCTCCACCTGGGAATAATCGTGCAAAAACAATTTCGAATTCTCGCGCAGTATCCTCATATGCTTGCGTAAATATTTGCTGCACTCGATCATCTACTTCTTTTATGATGTCTAATAAATCTTTCTTTGTTTTCTTTAAATCCTCTAATTGCTCTGCTAGGTAACGCAATCTCTCCTCAAGAGATGAGTACTCTTCAAGAGCTAATGGATTAATTTTTCCAAGCAAGGTTAAAGATCGCTCTGCTTGGGCAAGACGCTTTTCTTGTTGATCTCTGCGATAAGGGATCAATTCACCTGGAACAAATTCTCCTTGCTCATTCTCGTAGAAAGTTGGAACATCATTAATTGGACCATATTCATTTGCTAATGTTTGAATATCAATTCCAAGCTCTTCAACCGCCTTATTTTCAATTTGTTCAATCCGCATACGATGTTCAGCTCTTGCAATTTCATCTTTATGAACACTTGAAGTTAAGCGCTCTAGCTCAGTTGCTAACTCTCTGCTTACGGTGCGCAAACTTAATATCTCACCCTCTCGAGCTGATCGAGAAAGTTCTAATCTCTCCCGCTCGGCACCAGCGCGCAAAATAGATGACTCTATTTGAATCAATGTCTCATAAGCTGCATCGGCAATTTGTTGGGCTGTAATAGCTGCTTGTGCTCGATTTTCGCGACGAGAAATTGATCTTGAAGCCGCATCACGCTCAGCAATTGCTTGATTCTCTAAAGTCTGTGCTCTTTGCTCAATAGCATCTTTACGCTCTTCGATGGTTCGAAGATTAAGTCTTGCTTCAACCTCTTTGGATCTCGCTGTAGAAACTTGAGAACGCAGATCCTCTAAATGAGTTAGATCAGGCTCCTGCGGTGATTGATGTGACTCAAATTGCGCGATTGCTGCAGCTAAATCTCGTTCATCAGATGTTCTTTGCTCAGTGGCCACCATTAACGCTGAAGATATTCGATCCAACTCCTCACCTGAGTTCTTAACATTCTGCCCAGCCACAGCTAACTGCTCAGCAAGCCCAGTCATGGCAGCATCGGACTCATTAAGTTTTGATAGCGCAACTTCAAACTCTTTATTAACTTTATTTAATACCTCTTGAGCGGTACTTAACTCAAACTTGGCTCGATCACAATCTGCTGAAACCTTTACAAGTTCTGACTCGCAGGTTGAAGTTAGTGAGGCAATTTTTTCAATAAGGGTGGTGTTGCCTGACCCCACAATAATCTCTTGTATCTCTTTAAATGCTGTCAATCTTCCCAATGATCCAGCTCTTAGCTTTTCAGCAGATTGTAATTTCTCAGTATGAGTTTTTATATTTGCTTCGGATGCTTTAACCTCTAATTTTAATTTTTCAAATATGGCATCTAACCCAGGCTCAGATGCAGTAAGTGAGGAAATTTGGGTCTCAATTACAGCAAAACTTTCGCGATGATTTTTCAATCTATCTTGAACTAAATCGCGGGCAGTAGTTAAACGATTTATCTCACCAGTAGTTGCATCAATCCTTGATCTCAGGCCATTTATGTGGCCCTCTTGCCTGGCAGTTCCTTCACGCTGATCAGCTATTGCTCTTAGTGAAGCTGAAACTCGATTTTCTTCTAGCGCTAGTTGATCTTCAATTGCTTTTAACGAGTTAGAGTCAACATTTAACTGTTCTTGAGAAATTTTCATCTGCGCTGCAAGTGTTGCCTCTTCCTTACGTAGTAACTGCGCCTCTTCATCTAATGCTTTTGGATCTCGACCAGTTGCCTTTGCCTCTTCAGCCTCTTCAGCTAAAAATCTAGAACGTTCGGAGGATAAATTTTGTACACCACGAATTTGTTCACGCTGAGCAGTTAGTCGGTAGAAATTTTCTTGAGCAGCGATAAGTTGTGGATTCTCACTTGCTGCTATCGCATCTAATTCAATCTCTCGATCTCTAGCATTTTTTAACTCTCGCTCAACCTGATCTTTGCGATCTCTTAAAACAGTTTCATCAGCAACTTCAACTTCCATCTCCGAACGCATGCGAATTAAATCATCGGCAAGTAAACGCAACTTGGCATCTCTCACATCTGATTGAATTATGGATGCTTTACGGGCCACTTCGGCCTGTTTGCCTAATGGCTTTAACTGCCTGCGAAGTTCCACTGTTAAATCCTGAATTCTTGCAAGATTAGTTTGCATTGAATCTAACTTTCTAATTGCTTTTTCTTTGCGCTTACGATGCTTAAGCACACCAGCAGCCTCTTCAATAAAAGCGCGCCGCTCCTCTGGGTTAGCCAACAAAATCGCATCTAGTTGTCCCTGGCCAACAATTACATGCATCTCGCGGCCAATGCCACTATCACTTAGCAACTCCTGAATATCTAACAATCTTGTGGTTTCGCCATTTAACAAGTATTCAGATGAACCATTTCTAAACAAAACACGAGTAATTGTTACTTCAGAAAAATCAATAGGTAATACACCATCAGCATTATCGATTGTTACCGATACCTCTGCTCGCCCTAATGGCGCCCTACCTGATGTACCGGCAAAAATAACATCTTCCATTTTTCCACCACGTAAGGATTTGGCGCCCTGCTCACCCATTACCCAAGAGAGAGCATCTACTACATTTGATTTACCTGAACCATTTGGTCCAACAACACAGGTTATGCCTTGCTCAAAATTAAGGGTCGTGGAGGATGCAAAGGATTTAAACCCCTTTAGGTTCATACTCTTTAAATACATAGCTTCGCCCACTCACTCCACATAGGCGCAAACCTATCTAAAAATTGGGCAAAATCGGTGATACCTACCGTTGGCAACGCGGGCAAAAGTGGGAAGAGCGATTGGCAAAGGCTATTCGGCGGACCAAAGTTGCACATCTAGAACATGGCTCCCCTTCCCTACCATATACACTCAGTGAACGAGAAAAATAGCCACTTTCACCATTCACATTTTTATACTGTTCATCAAAAGATGTTCCGCCAGCTTTAATTGCAGATTTCATTACTGCTTTTGCGCTTAAAACCACCTTTTTAATTTCATCCTCAGTTAGATCTCCGCAAATAATCTCAGGGTGAAGTCTGGCGCGCCATAGTGCTTCGTCAGCATAAATATTTCCAATACCGCTAATTATCCCTTGATTTAATATTGCAGACTTAATTGCAGATTTTCTTCTCTTTAAATCAGAGATAACTGCCTTTAAATCAAACTCGTGTTCAAATGGATCATAGGCAATATGAGCAACCGATGTCGGGATTCCATTGCTTTGCTCCTCAACAGAAAGCCAGCCAAAGGTTCTTTGATCAATAAATCTAATCTCAATCTTTTCTCTACTTTTTTTGGGACTAATCAAGCTATTTCCGAGAACGAGGTTTGCTCGTAAATGAAGATGTTTTGGTGAGGTTATAGGTTGAACAAGTAGTTGCCCACTCATTCCCAAGTGCGCAACTAAAGCAAACTCGCGATCTAGTTCAAACCAAAGAAACTTTCCCCGTCGATTAACTGCGATAATTTTCGCCCCGATAACTGACTTTAAAGTTGCAATCGAGGTTGTTTTTAAAGCCCTAGGATGGAAAGTTTGAGCTGCAGATATCTTTGCGCCTACTACATATCTTTCAAGGCCGGCTCGAACCGTTTCAACTTCAGGTAGCTCTGGCATTTGGAGAGGGTACTTCTACTTTTTATTGCCTCTACTGCTTATAACTTCATGTGCAATTCTTGCGGCTGCTTGTTCTGCCTCACGCTTACTCTTTCCATTACCTATTGGAAAGCGTTCGTTCTTTACGATTGCTGTTGCTACAAAACTTTTATCATGATCTGGGCCAGATTCTGTAATCTCATACTCTGGAGCTGGCAGGTTAAGTAGTGCAGTTAACTCTTGCAGAGCCGTCTTACCATCAAGTCCTGCACCTTGTGAAGTTGCCAATTCAATTGCTGCACCAATCCACTTTAAAACTATTTCTGAACTCTTTTTATAACCATGCTCAAGATAAATAGCCCCCACAAGTGCTTCTAGTGAATCAGCTAATATTGAATTCTTATCCCGACCGTTAGTTGCCTCTTCACCTTTTCCAATTCGAAGATGCTCTCCTAATTTTAGATCTCTGGCAATTTGAGCCAACGCTCTCATATTAACAACGCCTGAACGTAACGGACTTAATCTACTTTCATCTAGATCTGGAAATTTTTTATAAAGCTCATCAGTAACAATTAAACCAAGAACAGAGTCACCTAAAAACTCAAGTCTTTCATTTGTAGGAATTCCACCAGCTTCATAAGAAAATGAACGGTGTGTTAATGCAAGTTCAAGCAACTCATCCTTAACCGATATGCCGAGTTGCTCGGTTAGGCCAGAGTACAGATCAGACCTCTAAAACCTGGCGACGATTATAAGTTCCGCAGGTTGGGCAAGCAGTGTGTTGTAGTTTTGGTTGTTGGCATTGCTCACATGTTGCAAGATGAGCAGGAGTTGTCTTCCACATGCTTCGGCGAGAGCGAGTGCGTGCTCGCGACATTTTTCGCTTTGGTACTGGCATGATCATTGCTCCTTTATGAATGCGCTTTGCGCAGGTGAGAATTATCTAGGAAAAGTTCAATCTTGTAAAAACGGCTTAACTTTTAAGCGGAAAATCCTTCAATGCCGACCACCTTGGGTCATCGGGCGTGTGAGTGTGATCGGTAGGAAGATTGCTCCACTTAAGGCCGCACCCTTGGCATAATCCTGGGCAATCCTCAGTACACAATGGATTAATAGCTAAATTTAAAATTACAGCATCTCTTATTGCAAGCTCCAAATCAATCTCATCGCCGATCATAAAACTTAAATCGTCTTCATCTAAATCAATCTCTTGGTCCTTGCGAGGATTAGGTTTGTCTCTGCCTGCCTTCTTGCTACCAGACTTACCAGGTGATTTCTCATAGTAATAGAGCTCAGTAAAGCTCTCACTAATCGGCCAAATTATTGGTTCAAGGCAACGAGTGCACTCTCCAGTTGCAGTCGCACCGATCTCACCAGTTGCTAGCACTCCTTCATCTACAGATTGAATTCTTAAATCCAGTTCAATAACCTCACCGGGCTTAACTGAAAGCAGGTCAACACCAACTGACTCGGAAAGTTTGAGATCAATTTGGTACTCACGCATCTCCCCAGCCCTATGCGGTAGATCATGGGTATTAAAGATATATATAGATCTTGCCATTAAATTACTTTTTTAATTCAGAGAGCGCGTGCTTTGTCTCAAATCCATCAAGCTGATCACGTCCCTTACTTATTACATCTAAAGTTTTATTCAATATAACTTCAATTGTGGCCAGGCGAGAATCAATATAAGCCTCAATTTCTTCTCTACTCTTTTCGCTATCGGCATTAGCTTCAGCAAGAATTCGATTTGCCTCTTTACGAGCATTCGCGACAATGGTGGTCTGTTCGACTAATCGGGAAACTTCTTCTCTTGCTTGTTCAATAATTGCATCAGCTTGTTTATGCGCATCTTCTAAAATATCTTCTTTCTCACGTTGAATCGAAATAGCTTTGGCTAAATCATTTGGGAAAGAAACCTTTATACGATCAAGGAGTTGAAGTAACTCACCTCTATTTAGTACGCAAGATGCTGATAGTGGGACTGAGCGGGCCTCTTCAACCGCTGCAATTGCTGCCTCTAAATTTTCGACTACATCCATGATTAGCCTTTCCGCTCAAGTCTAGATTTTAACTTATCAACGATGGCGGCTGGCATATATGCCGATACATCTCCACCATAACTTGCAATTTCCTTGACTAAGGAGGATGAGAGAAATGAATGTGAAGGAGCGGTAGACATGAATAATGTCTCTACCCCTTGTAATTGAAGATTTACCTGACTCATTTGTAATTCATAATCAAAATCACTTACTGCTCGCAAGCCTTTAACAATTGTTGGAATCTTATTCGCTCGACAGTAATCAACTAGCAAGCCAGACCAAGAATCCACCGTGACATTCTTATATCGACTAGTTACTTCTTTGATCATCTCAATACGTTCATCAACAGTAAAAAGAGAGCTCTTGGTTTGATTTACCAAGACGGCAATGATTACCTCATCAAACAGAGTACAAGCCCTTGCGATGATATCTAAATGACCATTTGTAATCGGATCAAATGATCCTGGACAAACTACGCGCCTCATGGTTAAAACGCTAGCAAGTAATTGCTAAGTAAGCCATTTTCACTCATACAGTGCGCTCAGTTATCACTCCATAATGAATACTTCCAGCACCATAGGATCGGACTTTTAGCTCAGTTAATCCATCGGGCCATAGAAATGGTTTGGCTTTTCCGTCTCGCTCAATAGCAACAACACCAAACTTGTTTAGCAGATTTAACATGATTATTTTCCTCAGAATTTTCTCTACCTCTGAATTAGAAACCTCATACGGTGGATCTATATAGATAATTTCATATTTATTAGTATCAGAATGATTTAAGAATTCAAATACAGTTTTATTATGTACTTTAAATTTTCCAACACCGTCAACTCCAGTTAATAAGTTAAAATTCTGCTCACAAATATCTGAGCTAGTTGAATTGCTCTCTACCGATTCAACTAAAGCTGCTCCTCTTGATAGCGCCTCAACTCCTACAGCTCCAGATCCTGCAAATAAATCTAGGAAGTGAAGGCCCTCTAAAGTACCGAAGGTTGAAACTAAAGATGAAAATAATCCCTCACGTGCACGATCTGATGTTGGCCTGGTTATTGAAGGTGGTGAAAATAATTTTCTCCCCTTTGCAATCCCAGCAATTATCCGCATACTCATGATTTATCCATGAATCTGGCTGCTTCATCGCTTTTCAGTTTAGCAACCTCACTCTTTAGTTCCGGTAGATGATTTATCTCTGGATCACTCTCTAAAATCTTAAGGGCAACCTGGCGGGCCTGATCAATTAAATCTTCATCCCGCAGCACTCTTAGTAATCGCAGATGAGATCTACCACCAGATTGCGATCTACCAAGCACATCGCCCTCTTTGCGTTGCTCAAGATCTAATCTTGCGAGCTCAAATCCATCTAAGGTGGCAGCAAGTGCGTTAAGTCGCTGCATACTTTGTGAATCCTCTTGCGAATTTGTAACCAGTAAACATAAGCCCGGCACACTACCTCTGCCAACTCGTCCACGTAATTGGTGAAGTTGAGATATACCGAATCTGTCAGCATCCATAATGACCATCATTGATGCATTTGGAACATCTACTCCAACTTCAATAACAGTAGTTGCGACTAGGACATCTATTTGGCCACTTGCAAATGCACTCATGGTTTGATCTTTCACCTCACTCGACTGGCGTCCATGTAATGTTGCAATTTTCAATCCAGCTAGGGCGCCTTTGGCTAACTCTGGCGCCAACTCTTCAACGGCACTCATCTGCTCATTATCTAAAAGCTCTTCTCCCAATAATTGAGCAGCAGCTATCTCGCGCTCGGTTAGTTTTTTATTTGGATTTACGATTCGGGGAGCAACTATATAAACCTGATGACCCTTAGCTACCTCCTCATTGACTCGTTCCCAAGCACGATTTAAGAAATGAGGTTTATCAAGTACTGGAATTATGTGTGTAGTAATTGCAACTCGACCACTCGGTAACTCCCTAAGTGTTGAGATATCTAAATCACCAAAGACTGTCATAGCAACAGTTCTAGGAATTGGTGTTGCCGTCATTACAAGTAGGTGAGGTGGCTGCTTAGCTTTCATGCGAAGTGCATCCCGTTGCTCTACACCAAATCTATGCTGTTCATCAACAACTACAAGCCCAAGATCTGCAAACTCGACGCCGTCTGAAATTAGAGCATGCGTACCAATTACTATTCCGGTTTGGCCACTAGCTAACTTTGCGTGGATTTCTTTTTTCTGACCAGTTGTCAGTGAACCAGTTAGCAGCTCAACTTGTGTTCCGATCGAAGTTGCTTGCAAAGTCCCTGCTTGTGCTAAATCGCCAAGTAACTTATTAATAGTGCGAAAATGCTGCTGAGCAAGAACTTCAGTCGGTGCAAGTAGTGCTGCCTGGCCAGATGAATCAACTACTGAGAGCATCGCTCTGAGTGCGACTACAGTTTTACCAGATCCAACCTCACCTTGTAGCAGCCGGTGCATTGGATACTTATTTGATAAATCTTTTTCAATTTGAGTATTTACCTCTATCTGACCGGCCGTATATTTAAATGGCAAGCGCTGCTCAAAAGCTGCAACCAAAACAGGTGTATTTGGTGTACGAGATTTCGTGCTTAACTTTACTATTTCATTTCTTCGCTGCCCAAGTAAGAGTTGTAATAACAGTGCCTCATCAAATGTGAGCCTGGCCCTTGCTTTCTCTGCTGACTCTAAATCTGATGGTAGGTGAATATCTGAAAAGGCTTTTTTTAAATTAGGGAAGTCAAACTCAGTTGCGATATCTGTAGGTAGGTAATCAGGCATTTCATCAAGTGAATCCAGTGCTAACTTCACACACTGCATAACCTTCCACGAAGGCAACTTTGCTGAAGCCGGATACACAGGCAAGTATTTGCCAGCAAACTCTGCTACAGCGGCATCAACATCATCACCATCTGGAATTAACTGATAATCTGGATGAGATAACTGTCGTTTGCCTTTAAATACGCCAACCTTTCCAGCAAACATTCCTACTCGCCCAGTCTTAAGCTCTTTCTCGCGCCATGCTTGATTAAAAAATGTTAGAGATAAATTCGCACTGCCATCTGTGACAACGACCTCTAATATGTTCTTTCCATTAGCTCGTCGTAATTTAACCGCCTCAATCTCAGCCAAAATTGTCACATCATCATCGGCAATTAATGTTGAAATATCGGTTAATTCACCTCGAACTACATACCTTCTTGGATAGTGGCGTAGTAACTCATTAACTGTGCTCATACCAAAAGATTTCTCCAAAACAGAAGCGGTGCGATCACCTACTATGTTTTGCAATCTGCTCTCAAGGCTGGCCATAGTGGAAGTATCCAATGCCACCTGCTTTATCTCGCGTAATTACCCACCGGATTAGCCATTTAATGCCCTTGCGAGGTAATCTTTCGCCTCTAATTAGTTCATTCGGCGAAATAAGGGAGCAAATAAAGTGTCATCAGTATGCGATCTATGTGGCAAAGCCCCAAGCTTTGGCAATAATGTCTCCCACTCAAAGCGTGCTACCCGTCGCCGTTGGAACCCAAATATTCAAAAGATTCGTACATTTGTTAATGGACAGAGTAAGCGCAAGAATGTTTGTGCATCATGTCTTAAAGCAGGCAAAGCAGTTCGCTAGTTAAAAGTGTTGGTAGCCTGAGTTTTTAAGCTCTACTCCATCTAGTAGTAATTTCCCATCACCCGACTCAACTCTACCTATCTCTATTCCTAAATCGCTATTAGCGTTTGTTTTATTAACTGTTGCAAGAAAGAAATGATCCTCACCACCAGATAAAATCCAATCAAATACATCTTCATTTAATTCAGTAGCAAGTTCGGAAAGATCCTTAAAATCAGGCGATTTCGCAATAAGCTCTTTACTCAAATTTAAATTTACCGAGGAAGCACTAGCAATATGAAGTGCATCAGTTGTTAGCCCATCACTAATGTCACACATAGAGGTTGCATATTGAATTAATTTATTAGGTGCTACTAATTTTGGATTTAAGTGAGCATCAACTACATATCTTGGCCGATCTAATCCCCGACTTAATATTGCAAGTCCAGCAGCTGATAAACCGGTAAGCGATGAGAGATAGATGAGATCTCCTACCTTTGCGCCACTTCTAGTAATCGGATTTCCAGAAATATCGCCAAGCGCAGTAATGCTTAGCATCATTTTTTCAGATTTACTTAAGTCCCCACCAATCACGCTGACTTCAAATCTATCTGCAACGGAGCGAATTCCCTTCGCTAGTTCGAGCACAATCTCTGCATTATTTATCTCAGAGATAGCGGCTGCAACTAACAAATATTTAGGCACGGCTCCCATTGCAAAAATATCTGCAAGATTGGCAGTTGTTAGCTTTGCACCAATTTGAAATGGTTGGGACCAGTTACGATTAAAGTGAATATCTTCTACAGCCATATCTACCGCTGCAACTAACTTATTACTTGACGGCTGCACTACCGCCGCATCATCGCCAATTCCTACCTCAACCTGGCTTTGAAATGAGGTGTGAAATAGATCGCGCAAGCGTGCGATGAGCCCTGCCTCAGATTCAATCAATGCCACTCCCCAATTAACTCGCTATAGGCTACCCTTTAATTACGCTTTGGTTCATTGCTGAACCTAAAGCATTAAATTGAAAGGCAAGAAATGTCTGTTCAGGCTTACATTCTTATTCAAACTGAAGTAGGTAAGGCATCTAGCGTAGCAAAAGCTGTCTCTGCTATAGCTGGTGTAACTATCGCTGAAGGTGTTACCGGTCCATATGATGTAATTATGCGTGCAGAATCTGCGAGCATGGAAGATCTAGGCCGCACAGTTTTAGCAAAGGTGCAATCTGTATCTGGTATCACTAGAACTCTTACCTGCCCAGTTACCACTTTTTGAGCTTTTAAGAATTGCTCTTTTTTTGACTAAACTTATTAGTTACCGAAGAGCAATTCTGTAAAATAACTTTGGATAGGACGCAGGTAGATAATCATTTTGCCCAAAGAGTTCCGTGCACTTTTGGTCTAAATTTAGGAATATTAGAACTCTTGATTCTTTACACTAAAACCAACGGATCATGCCAATAATTCCAGCTGTTGCATAGAAAAATTGTAGGAAAAGAATCCCTTTGTGTTTACCGAGGAAAGCCCAAACTCCTATAAATGCAGACGAAGCGAGCAAAAGAGTAAACCCAATAAATTCAGCTCCAATATTAGCCGCCACCAGTAACGAATAAATTATTGCCGTCACTACCCCTAACCATTCAAAAACCTTTGACTTGTTTAGGCTCATTTACTCTCCTACTTTCATTGATCTAGCACTAGCTGAAGTAAGTAACTCATTATATGTAGTTGGAAATACCGCGTGTGGATGGCCAGCAGCAGCCCACACTACTTCATAATCATTTAGTGATTCGTCAATCAAAGTGATTGCTGGCTGGTTTATCCATCCAACAGGAGCGACTCCGCCAATAGAAAATCCAGAATTGTTTTTTACGTAATCTGCATCAACTCGATCTAATTTATCTACATTTAAAGCTTTTGCGACTAAATCAGTATCAACTCGGTGGCGACCTGAAGTAATAACAAGTAATGGACTCTGATCTGGCAGTTTGAAGATAATTGAGGATGCAATTTGTCCAACCTCTATACCTAGAGCTGCCGCAGCTTCTGCTGCACTTCTAGCACTATCTGATAAAACTTTAATTTGGCCGGTAATACCGTGGTCACACAATGATTGCTGAACTCGCCTGACCGCGCTTTTTTCTAGAACGCCCTCCATCTTTATCTGGTAATGCTTGCTGAACGATTTTGAGCGCTCTGGATTAGCTTTGTAATTAATTCATTATAAGAGATACCGCTTTTCTCAATTAATTTTGGGTATACCGAGGTGGGCGTAAACCCTGGCATAGTATTTATCTCATTAATAATGATCTCACCATCATTGGAATAAAAGAAGTCAACCCTTGCTAGGCCTTCACAGCCGGCTGTTTTAAAAGCCACAAGCGCAGCTGCTTGAATTTTCTCTTCCACACCAGCTTCAAGATCGGTTGGGAAGACAAGCTGCATGGAACTATCTAGGTACTTAGCTTGGAAATCATAAAATTCATACTTACTAGAGATAACAATTTGTCCAATTGGTGAGGCTGAAACTTTTCCATCAGATTGCAGTACTGCACACTCGATCTCTCGGCCAGTTATCGCCTGCTCTATTATCACTTTACTATCAAATGTTAAGGCGAATTCAACCGCCGATATCAGCTCAGATTCTTTTTTAACCTTAGTTGTACCCCGGCTTGATCCACTTCGAGCTGGTTTAACAAATAATGGATAATGCAAGTTACTTGGAAGATTAAATTTTAATGATGTAACAACAATACCAGGAGCTATTTTCAAATTGGCGGATGCAAAGATTGGTTTTGCGTAAGATTTATCCATACTAACTGCACTTGCTAAAACACCGGAGCCAACATAACGCAGGCCTATCATTTCAAATAGCCCCTGAATAGTGCCATCCTCGCCATATGGTCCATGCAGGATCGGAAATGCCACATCAATCTCTAAATTTTTACCACTAGATACCAGTCCTTGACTTGTAATACTTATCTCTGTACCAGTTTCTGGAACTGAAGGAAGGGATCCATTTTTAATAGCAAAGCTTGTCTGCTCAGGTAAAAGGATCCACTTTCCAGATTTAGTTATACCTATCAGTAACGGATCAAATTTTTCACGATCTATTGCAGCCAGTACTCCACTAGCTGATACACATGAGATCTCATGCTCACTACTTTTACCACCACAAATAATTGCAACTCGGGTCCGGTTCATTAAATTTCAGCCTTAATACTTACCTGCATAAGACGTGCCATGGCATCTTTTGGATTTAATGTGCCAGCTACTACATCAGATACGGCTTCAATAATTGGTGCCTCAATACCAACGCGATGCGCTAACTCCAGCATTGCACCAGCTGAATAAACACCCTCAACAGTCTTTACAACTTGAGCTCTTGCTTTTGCAATCGAGCCAGATTTACCCACTACCTCTCCAAAACTTCTATTCCGAGAAAGTGGTGATTGCGCACTTGCCACAAGATCGCCAATTCCAGCAAGACCTAAGAAGGTAAGTGGATTGGCGCCATATGCCTCACCAAGTTTGGCAACCTCAGATAATCCACGAGTAATCATTAATCCTTGCGTGTTTTCGCCATACCCCATACCTACTGCAATACCGACAGCTAGAGCAATAACACTTTTTGCTGCTCCAGCAAACTCACAACCAATTAAGTCAATAGATGGATAAATACGAAAGTACTTAGTTGAAAACATCTCAACCATTAAATCAATATTCTGCTGATTCCCTGAGGCAGCAACAGCTCCTGCTGGTTGCCTCATAATTATTTCATTAGCTAAATTTGGTCCAGTTATTAATCCAAGTCTTGATATATCTAAACCAAGAACTTCCTGTACTACCTCAGTCATCCGATACTGGGTATCAACCTCAATGCCTTTTAAAGTACTAATTACGGGTAAATCCTTTGGAAAAAATCCCTTCCAACTCTCTAAATTTTCACGAAGTGTCTGAGCTGGAATTGCTAACAAAATAACCTCAGCAAATTCAAGTGCTGCCTTTATGTCAGTTGTTGCCTTTAATTCCCTTGGCAGATCAATTCCCTTTAAAAATCTTCGATTTGAATGTCGTCGATTTATCTCACGAACAACTTTTTTGTTTCGACCCCAGATTAAAACCTGTTGTCCAGAATCAACCATTACCTGACCGAGAGTTGTGCCCCACGCGCCAGAACCTAAAACTGCAACTTTCTTCATTTTTGATCTTTCTTAAAATTACCTGTTCTTGGCAGCGCAGATTTTTTTGGATCAAAAATTTCAGCAGGAGCCTTCTCGCCTCGAATCTCTTCGAGTAATTTTGTAACTGCACTCATAACAAAAGCGGTTGCCTCTTCAAGAGCAACTGGGTCCTCTGCTCGGCCATACCATTTTGAAAAATCAAGTGGCTTACCAGCTACCACTACTACCTTGGTGCGAGGGAATAACTTTAGTTTTTTACTATAGGCCGGCAGAATTTCTTGCGCACCCCATTGCGCACAAGGAATTACCGGTACCTGCGTGAGAATAGCAAGGCGGGCAATTCCAGTTTTTGCTTTCATTGGCCAATAGTTTTTATCTCTAGTCAATGTTCCCTCAGGATATACCCCAAGCAGATGACCTGCTTTCAAAAATGCAATTGCATGCTGCAAGGATTGAGAGGCAGAGCTAGTCTCACGTTCTACTGGAATTTGGCCAGCGCCAAGCAATACCCGCCCAATAATAGGTAATCTAAATAGTGAGGCTTTACCCAAATATCTAGGCGCTCTACCATTGTTATATAAAAAATGGGTAAATAAAAGTGGATCTACATAAGAGATGTGATTGCATACGGCTATTGCTGCCCCACTCTTTGGAAGATTCTTACTGCCTCGCCAATCCCGCTTAGCAATTAAGTTTAGAAGCGGTCTTACTAAATTAGCGCCAAACTTAAACCAACTAGTTGCTCCTAATGGTTTTCCGCTAGGGGGCGCGTATGAAACCTTCAGATCGGTAGACACTGCACAATTCTACGACTAATACCGTTATTGACCATAAATGAGCGTAAAAAGCGGGACCTCACGCATGAGATCCCGCTAATTAATTACTTTTTACTTAGCGACGCTTTGACTTCTTCGCTTTCTTAACAACCTTGCGAGCAGCCTTCTTTGCCTTTCCAACTTTCTTAACAGCCTTTGCTGGCGCTGCCTTTGCTGGAGGTGTTGGTGCTGCACCTAATTTACGAGCGCCAGAGATAACCTCTTTCAATCCCTTTGCAGGTAGAAAGCGAACCTTCTTGCTGGCTTTGATTTGGATTGTTTCTCCAGTAAATGGATTACGTCCCTTACGTGCTGGACGATCTACTTTCTTAAACTTACCGAAGTCATTAATCATTACATCTTCGCCCTTTGAGATATTGCGGATAACCGCATCAAAAACAACCTCAACAGCGCGAGCAGCTTCTTTCTTACTATCACCAAATTGTGGTGCTAGGTAAGCGATGAACTGGGCCTTGTTCATTTATTCCCCTTATTTACGCATAAACATTAAGCATTCGCTTAACTAAGGGTTAATCTATGGGGTGATTAGAAATACTGCGGTTAACTAATTCGGTGTGTCGCAAGCAAATTCTTATTGTAAATCAAGGGTTTTAAGAGATTTAGTAGAACTCTAAATAATTACTTTAGAGTTCAAATCTACCGAATTGGTAGTGTTTTAGGCTTAAAAGCTGCTCTTTTTTCTTCAAACTTTGTTACACCATCAATTTTAGTAAAGGTTAAACCAATGTCATCTAAACCTTCCATCAATCGCCAACGAGTGTAATCATCAATGGCAAATGCAAGGGTTGTTGCATCATAGGTAACTGTTTTAGCCTCTAAATCAACGCTTATCTGGGTATCAGGCTTAATTTCTACCGCTTTCCAAATCTTTTCAATCTCCTCTTGTGGCAAAATCACTGTTAACAGACCAGCCTTTTGGGAATTACCCCTAAAGATGTCAGCAAAGCGACTAGATAAAACCACCTTAAATCCATAATTCTGCAGCGCCCAAACTGCATGCTCGCGTGATGAACCAGTACCAAAATCTGGACCAGCTACTAGAACAGTTGCGCTCTTATATTGAGGTTGATTTAACTCAAATGCTGGATCATTTCGCCAGGCAGCAAACAATCCATCCTCAAATCCACTTTTGGTGATCCGCTTTAGATAAACCGCTGGAATTATTTGATCGGTATCAACATTGCTTCTTCGTAGTGGCAGTGCGCTGCCCGTATGTTTAATGAACTTTTCCATATTACAAATCCGCCGGAGAGGCTAATGTTCCCTTTAAAGCAGTAGCAGCTGCCACCAAGGGGCTGACTAGATGGGTTCGGCCACCTTTGCCCTGTCTGCCTTCAAAGTTTCGATTGCTAGTAGATGCTGCTCGCTCACCAGGTTTTAATTGATCAGGATTCATTCCCAAGCACATCGAACATCCCGCACTGCGCCATTCAGCGCCAGCGTCTAGAAATACTTTATCAAGCCCTTCAGATTCTGCTTGCAATCTAACTCTGGCAGAGCCAGGGACAACTAGTAATCTCAAACTAGCAGCAATCTTTTTGCCTTTTAGTACTTCAGCAGCAGATCTTAAATCTTCAATTCTGCCATTTGTGCAGGATCCTAAGAAAACTGTATCTACTTTAATTGATTTAAGTGGTGTACCAGGTTTTAAATCCATATATTCAAGTGCTCGTTCGGCAGCACCGCGATCTTCAGTATTAGTAAAATCAGCTGGATTCGGTATAGATGCGCTCAGCGGTAAGCCTTGGCCTGGATTAGTACCCCAAGTTACAAATGGAGCTAATTCATCGGCGTTTAGATTAATTTCTTTATCAAACTTTGCATCAGAATCTGTTGTAAGTGTTTGCCAATAAGCTAAAGCGGCATCCCAATCTGCTCCAACTGGTGCATGTGGCTTTCCCTTAACATAATCAAATGTAGTTTGATCTGGAGCAATTAATCCAGCTCTAGCACCAGCCTCTATCGACATATTACAAATTGTCATTCGTGCTTCCATTGAGAGCGCCCGTATTGCACTGCCGCGATACTCAAGAATATATCCCTGACCACCACCGGTGCCAATCTTTGCAATAACTGCCAAGATAATATCTTTGCTAGTAACTCCAGCTTTTAATGTACCGTCAACATTTATTGCCATAGTTTTTGGTCGAAGTAACGGCAAAGTTTGAGTTGCAAGTACATGCTCAACCTCACTTGTTCCAATGCCAAATGCAAGTGCACCAAATGCACCATGTGTTGAGGTATGCGAATCTCCACAGACAATTGTCATTCCGGGCTGAGTTATTCCAAGTTGTGGCCCAACAACATGAACAATTCCTTGATCAACATCACCTAGTGAGTGAATTCTTACCCCAAACTCAGCACAATTTTTTCGAAGCGTATCCACCTGCAGTTTTGAAACTGGGTCAGCAATAGGTTTATCAATATTAAGGGTTGGTACATTGTGATCTTCTGTTGCAATAGTTAAATCAGCTCGGCGCACTCTGCGATTAGCAAGACGCAACCCATCAAATGCTTGTGGGCTTGTTACCTCATGAATTAAATGAAGATCTATGTAAAGCAGATCAGGTTCGCCAGCAGCAGAGCTAACAATATGCTCTGACCAAATCTTCTCGGCTAACGTCTTACCCATTTCTTTCCTGCTCCCTCACCTTACAATTTTATTCACTAAGACTTGCTTCTCACAGAGTGAGATGGCATTATCAGAGTGTGGACAAGAAGAATAGCGGAGTTGGCGTATTAGATAAAGCCGTAAAGATCCTGGCAGCACTTGAAGCCGGTCCACAATCACTAAGTGATCTTGTTTCAACTACATCAATAGCCAGACCAACTGCTCATCGCCTGGCTGTAGCACTTGAGCACCATCGATTTGTAAGTCGAGATTTTTCTGGTCGATTTGTTTTGGGTGTTCGTTCATCAGAGTTAGCAGCAGCAGCTGGTGAGGATAAGTTATTGGCAATCGCAGTTCCAGCTCTTTCAGCATTAAGGGATGCAACTAGCGAAAGTGCACAGTTATACCGCCGCCAAGGTGACCTTAGAATTTGTGTAGCAACCGCAGAAAGACTTACTGGATTACGTGACTCCGTTCCAGTTGGAACAGTTCTAACAATGCAAGCTGGTTCTGCCGCCCAAATCTTGTTAGCTTGGGAGGATCCAGAAAAACTCCACCGCGGATTAATTAATGCGAAATTTACTGCAGCAAATCTATCGGCGGTTCGTCGCCGTGGCTGGGCTCAATCTGTTGGTGAACGAGAGGCAGGAGTTGCATCTGTATCGGCACCAGTCCGTGGTCCAAATAACAAAGTAATTGCCGCAGTTAGTATAAGTGGACCTATTGAAAGATTAAGTAGACAACCAGGCCGAATTCATTCGGCAGCTGTGGTTGCAACCGCTGCAAGATTAACTGAACACTTACTTAAAACTAGTAAGTAACTAAAGTAGCTCCGAGGGGATTCGAACCCCCGTAGCTGGCTTGAGAAGCCAGAGTCCTAGGCCACTAGACGACGGAGCCGTACGGTAAATCATAAATACATCGCTGGGGTACCAGGACTCGAACCTAGACAAGCTGAACCAGAATCAGCTGGGCTGCCAATTACCCCATACCCCAATATTTAATTTTAAAGCAGGGATAAGAATACCCTGTGTAACAATTTATTTGGAAATCACCGCGTTGATTCGCTCTATCGAGCGCTCTTTACCTAATAACTCTAGTGACTCAAATAATGGTGGTGATATATGAGATCCAGTTACTGCAATCCGTAATGCACTAAAAGCAATTCTCGGCTTGAGTCCTAGCTCTTCAATCAATGCAACTCTAAGTGTTGACTCAATATTGGCATGATTCCAAGAATCAAGTGGGGCAACTTTTGCTAACGCAACTTTTAGTACTTGCTGAGAACTATCATCCTTTATCTTAGATAGCTCATCTGGGGCAACGATAAAATTCTTCATAAATAGGAAGTTAAGCATTGCTGGAATCTCAGCTAAGGTAACTATACGCTCTTGAATTATTGGAAGCGCTGATTTAACTACGGAAATCTCATCTGATGTACCGGATATTACGCCGGACTTAAGCAAAAATGGCAAAGACCATTCTAAGAATTTTTCAAGCGTAAGGGCTCTGATCTTGTCACCATTAATCGCTTCAAGTTTTTTCATATCAAACCTAGCGGGGCTACTGTTTACTCTTTCAACTGTAAACAGTTGAACAAGCTCCTCCATTGTAATGTTTTCTTTGTCATCTCCAGGTGACCAACCGAGTAGGGCTAAATAATTACAAATTGCCTCTGGTAAATATCCTTGCTCACGGTACCAAGCAATTGAAACCTCACCATTTCGCTTTGATAATTTTGTATTATCTTGTCCCATTACAAATGGTAGATGAGCAAATAATGGATACTCTTCTGGATTTACTCCCATTGCCTGATAAACCCTAATTTGTCTTGGGGTCGACGAAAGTAGATCTTCTCCTCGTAAAACATGTGTGATTTTCATAAGGACATCATCAACTGCAACAGCAAGTGTATAAAGAGGAGAACCATCTGCTCGTGCTAGAACAAAGTCTGGAACAAATTCATGATCAAACTTAACTTCGCCTCGAATTAGATCATTAAAAACCGTTTCACCTTGTGGCATTCTCATTCTAACTACTGGTTTTCGACCACCATCTTTATATTGATCAATCTGTGTATTAGAAAGATCTCGACACTTTCCATCATAGCCAGGAGCTTTGTTGTTCTTCATTTGTAATTGCCTGCGCTCTTCTAATTCCTCAGAGCTGCAGTAGCAGTGATAAGCATCGCCTTGATCTAAAAACTTTTGTGCCCAAGTAGAGTAAATATCTAACCGCTGTGATTGTAAGTAAGGTCCGAACTCTCCACCCACCTCTGGTCCTTCATCCCAATTTAGACCCAACCACTTCAAAGTTTCGATTGCAGCTTGAATATACTCATCTGTTACACGATCTTTATCCGTGTCCTCAATTCTAAAAACTAACTTGCCGCCGGTATGTCTTGCATAAGCCCAGTCAAACAATGCAGTTCTTATATTTCCAACATGCAGATCACCGGTTGGGGATGGTGCAAAACGCACTCTGACTAATTTATTGTTGGACACGAGAAGAAACCTTATTGGTTAGTGAACCTAAACCATCAATCGCCACAGTAATTGTTGCTCCGGCAGGCATGGGACCAATACCTGCCGGTGTGCCAGTCAGAATAACATCGCCGGGAAGTAGTGTCATCACATTTGTAACAAACTCTATGATTTGTGGAACCTTAAATATCATCTCTGAAAGAACTGAATCTTGTTTAACTTCACCATTTAGTGTTGCTGTAATTTTCTGACCTGATGGAACAAACTCGGTTTCAATCCAAGGTCCAAGTGGGCAAAATGTGTCAAAGCCTTTCGCGCGACTCCACTGCCCATCTTTCTTTTGAAGATCTCGAGCAGTGACATCGTTGGCTAGTGTGTATCCATAGATAACATCCTTAGCTTTTGCAGCCGGAACCTCCTTGCAAATTCGACCAATCACAACTGCTAGCTCTGCTTCATGATCGACTCGCTCGCTCATTCTTGGCCACACAATTGTTTCATTGGGCCCAATTACTGTTGTATTTGGTTTAATAAAAATGATTGGTTCACTTGGAACAGCTGAGTCCATTTCTGCAGCATGATCAGCATAATTTTTACCGATACAAACGACTTTGCTGCGAGGTATTACAGGTGCAAGTAATTTAACTTCACTCAGTTTTAAGCTTTTCTCCTGTGGAACTATTCCAGAATAAATTGGATCACCGCGTAAAACTAATATTGAATCTTTATCATTAAGCACCCCAAATAATGGATCAGTTCCAACTCCTAGCTCGACCGGAGCTGAAAACCTTACTATGCGCATTAGAGCATCTTACAACTGATCTGTTGTCTTATTAGTTTCAGCTATTTTTTCAACTAACACTGTAGCAATTCGGTGGCGTCGACCTACCGGGCGTTCTGCAGTTAGTTTCCAACCAGGAACAGATATTGTGCTCCCCGGAATGGGAACACGACCTAGATGTTTAGCGATTAATCCCCCAATTGTGTCTACATCTTCAATTTCGTCTTGAGTAAATTCAGTCCCAAATTTTTCAGCAAAATCTTCAACGTGAAGTCTGGCTGAGATTCGAGCCTTTTCTTTATTTAACCATTCAATTTCTTCAGTTTCATTATCGTCGTATTCGTCTGCAATTTCTCCTACGATCTCCTCCAAAATATCTTCAATGGTAATAAGCCCGGCAGTTCCACCATACTCATCAACAACAATTGCCATATGAATTTGGTCGCGTTGCATTTGCTTTAGTAGCTCATCTGCTGTTTTTGTTTCTGGAACAAATGTGGCATTACGCAAGTGATCTTTAACATTTTCATTTTGTTCTGCATCGCGATTTTCATGAACTCTCTTTGCTAAATCCTTTACGTAGGCAATTCCAACAACATTATCTAAATTATCTGAAATTACGGGTATTCGCGTAAAACCTGAGCGAAGGGCAAGCGACAAACCCTGACGAAGATTTTTTCCAGATTCAATCCAAACCATCTCAGTTCTTGGCACCATTAACTCTCTGACCATTGTTTCGCCAAGATCGAAAACTGAGTGAATCATTTCTCGCTCAGATTCTTCGACGAACCCGCTCTCACGTGCTTGGTCAACCAAATCACGAAACTCAGCCTCATTTGAAAATGGTCCTGTTTTAAATCCCTTACCAGGCGTTATTGCATTGCCAATTTTGATTAACAAACTAGTTAATGGACCAAGTAGTTTTGAAAGTACATCAGCTGCTATTACCGCTGGGGTAGACCAGGAAACTGCATTTTGCTTTCCGAGAGTTCTTGGTCCAACACCAACAAATATATATGAGATAGCAACCATTAAAATGATTGTTTGCGCTAAAGCTAGGGTTTCATTTTTATTTGCCTCAATGAATAGTGATGCCACAAGTACAGTTGCAGTTAATTCACAGCTCTTACGAACTAATAGTAAAACATTTAAATATCTGGCAGGATTTTCGGTAAATCTAGCAAAACGCTTTGATAATTTAGGTTTCTTTTCAACAATTTCTTCAATTAATAACCTGGATATAGAGGTAAGTGCAGACTCACTACCTGCTAAAAATCCAGCGAAAACTAATAGAAAGAAAACTGAAATTAATGTGAATATGCTCATGAATTTGTTCGCCATTGCATTAAGAAGTCCTCTTGAAGAGCAAACATTACTTTTTCTTCTGAAAGTTCTTCATGATCAAATCCGAGAAGATGTAGCACGCCATGGACTGTAAGTAATTCAAGTTCCATCTCCAAGGATTGCTTACCATTCTTGCTAGCAAACTCTGGGCAGAGGACGATATCCCCAACTACTCCAGGGCCATTTTTTGCAGAATTTGGTTTCAATTCATCCATTGGGAATGATAAAACATCGGTTGGGCCAGGTAAATCCATCCATTTTAAATGTAGTTGAGCCATTTCTTCTTCTGTTACTAACCGAATTGCTAACTCAGATTCTGAGTGAATCCCAAGCTTAGTAAGGGCAAATTCAGCAATTGATTGAATACCAATTTCATCGCAATTGTAATTAGAATTATTCTCTAAATCTATTTTCATAAGTGTCGGCTCAGTTCTGAGCCAATTAACGATCACCTTTTCCGCTTCGAATTGGAAAAGTAGATTTTGTAATATTCTGATCCCAATTTCCATATGCCGTAACAATGTCTCCGACTAATCGATTTCTTACTACATCCTCGGCGGTTAAATGCATGAAGGAAATATCATCTACCTCGTTAAGAATATCCTGGACAATCTTTAGGCCAGATTGAGAATTATTAGGCAAATCAATTTGAGTAACATCGCCAGTAACTACCATCTTTGATCCAAAACCAAGTCTGGTAAGAAACATCTTCATTTGCTCTGCCGTTGTATTTTGGGCTTCATCTAAAATAATGAATGCATCGTTTAGAGTTCTGCCTCTCATGTACGCAAGTGGGGCAACCTCTATAACTCCCGAGTTCATCAAACGAGGAATTGCATCTTGATCAATCATGTCATGCAGGGCATCAAAGAGTGGGCGAAGATAAGGATCAATTTTTTCATGAAGTGTTCCAGGAAGAAATCCCAATCTTTCACCTGCTTCAACTGCTGGTCTTGTCAAAATTATTCTGTTAACTTGCTTAGATTGTAGAGACTGAATCGCTTTTGCCATGGCTAAATACGTTTTACCAGAACCAGCAGGGCCAATTCCAAAAGTAATAGTATTGCTATCAATTGCATCAACATACTTCTTTTGGTTCGCAGTTTTCGGGCGAATTGTCTTGCCTCGATTACTTAATATATTCAAAGATAAAACCTCAGCTGGGTGTTCAGTTGGATCCTGTTTTATCATACCGATCGATCTGCTAACCATATCGCTGTTTAAATTTTGACCACTTCGTAAAATAGTAATTAATTCTTCAACTAAACCTTCAAACTGCTTAGAAACTTCAATCTCGCCTTTAACGTAAATTTCATTTCCGCGCACCGTAATAGCAAGTTGAGGAAATTGATTTTCTAAAATCCTTAAGTAAGAATCACCAGGCCCAACAAGTGCGACCATAGGAAATACGGTCGGAACTTTAATTACGATTGGCTCCATTAATCTGATTCTATATTTAACCGGGTGGCCAAGCGAATGGTCTACCCCCAAGGAGGTGAAGGTGAGCGTGAAATACAGATTGCCCCGCAGCAGCTCCAGTGTTCACATTTAACCGATAACTACCTAAGCCAGATTCCAAGGCAATTTCTCCTGCAGCCTTAAAAATTTCCCCAACTAAACTTAAATCATTACTCGCAACCTCTGCCATATTCTCATAATGCTGATTTGGAATTATTAATATGTGAGTGGGAGCTTGCGGTGTAATATCATTAAAAGCGGTTGTTAATTCAGTTCTCTTAACTATATTGGCGGGTATTTGGCCAGCAACAATTTTACAGAACAAACAATCCACATTACCACCGCCCTAACTTAGTTTGAATTGCAGCAAGTGCAGCAATACCAGCATGGGCTGATCGTAGTACTGGTTCACCTAACTTAACTATATTTGCATTTGCTGATTTAAAAATATTCAATTCCTCACTAGAAATACCACCCTCTGGTCCTATGATCAAATAAACAACTGATACTGCTGAAGGAATAGATATATTTGAGAACTTAATCTTAGCCTCTTCGTGAAGAACTAAAATCAAATCATCACTGTTCACCTGAGTAACGAATTGTTTAGCACTAACAACTCCATCTAGCTTAGGTATCCGAACTCTTCTAGATTGTTTACAAGCTTCTTTAATTGTAATTCTCCACTTTTTATCTGAATCTATTTGCCATTTACTAATAGAGCGGTCTGACTGCCAGGGAATAATTCGATCAACACCAGCCACTGTAATTAGCTCGAGCATTTCTTTATTTCTGTCGGATTTTGTTACTGCCTGTACTAAGACAATCTCTGGTTTTTGTTCACTTTCTACGCCACGAGAAGTTATTTGAATACCTAAAGTTTTTTTATTTTTTTCGATAATTGGACCAGATACCCAAGTTCCAGTCCCATCGGAGATTTTAATTTCTTCACCAATTTCAAGTCTCAATACTTTTATCGCATGATTGGCTTCATCTCCTAATAAAACCTGTGAATCTTTACCGTCTAAATTATCTACAAAAAATAAAGATAACACTAGCGAAATGCATTTCTTACTTTGCCAAAAAATCCTTCATCATGGGTTTTATGAATTGCAACTTTTCCTGATTCTTCATTACGTAGCTGCGCAAATTTATAAAGTAAATCGCTTTGCTCCTTATTCAATTTATTTGGGATCGTTACCTCGATATGCACGATTAAATCTCCTCTGCCAGAACCACGTAATTTAGTCACGCCAAGGCCACGCATTAAAACTGTAGAGCCACTTTGAGTTCCCTCTTTAATTTCAACCTTTTGCTTGCCATCCAAAGTATCAATTTCAATTGAAGTTCCGAGTGCGGCAGACGCCATAGGAATTGCAATTGATATATGTAGGTCATTGTTTTCGCGGATAAGAAAGTCATGGGGAGTTTCAACTATCTCGACATACAAGTCACCAGCTGGGCCACCACCTGGGCCAATCTCACCTTGACCACTAAGTTGAATTCGATTACCAGTCTCTACACCTGCCGGAATCTTTATTGGAATACTTTTTCGAGATCGAACTCGCCCATCGCCAGCACACTCACCACAGGGATCAGAAATTACTGAACCAAAACCTTGGCAACTTGCACATGGCCTACTGGTCATAACCTGACCTAATATTGACCTTGCAACTTGTTGAGTCTCGCCTCTACCCTTACAAATATCACAAGTTCTTGGTTTTGAATTATTAGCACAGCCAGTACCAGAGCATTTAGTACATGCAATTGCTGTTTCAACATTTAATTCTCGATCGCAACCAAATGCTGCTTCTTTAAGATCTACTTCAACTCTTATCAATGCATCTTGACCAGGCCTAGTTCTTGGCCGCGGACCTCGCTGTTGGCCACCACCAAAGAAGGCATCCATAATGTCACCGAAGCCAAAACCGGCGTTGCCAAAGCCACCACCAAAGCTGCTTCCGCCAACATCATAGTTTTGCCGTTTGTCTGGATCGCTTAATACTTCATACGCTGCAGTAATCTCTTTAAACTTTTCAGACATCTTTGGATCCGGATTAACATCTGGGTGGTAACTTCTAGCTAATTTTCGATATGCCTTTTTAATATCATCAAAACTTGCATCTCTATCAACGCCAAGTGTTTCGTATAAATCAGCCATCTTCTATTTACTCTCCGTCAAAAATCTACCAACATAATTTGCAACTGCATTTACTGCTGAAATAGAAGCCGCGTAATCCATTCGCGTGGGCCCTAAAATTCCAAGTGCACCAAAATCCGCATAACCAACTGAGACTAAACTTGTTTTTTGCAAACTCTTTTCACTTTGTTCATCACCTATCTGTACTCTGACTGATGAATCTGTCCCAGAAAGCAATCTAAGTAGTACGACCTGCTCTTCAAGAGCCTCTAAAATTGGATGGATACTATTCGATAGCTCTTGATTTGCTCTTGCTAGATTTGATGTGCCTGCTAGTACTACCTTTTCTTCTGGATGCTCAATGGTCATCTCAATTAAAGTTGCAATAACTACCATAACACTTGACTTGTCATTGCCGCGATGGGCGCTAGCAAGTGCATCTAACTTTGAAGCAACATTAGACAAAGATTGAGTCGCTATTGCTGAGTTAAGCTTTTTGTGTAAATCAGATAGTGAAGACTCTGTAATATCAAATGGTAACTCAACCATTCTTTGTTCGACTCGACCAGTATCTGTAATAAGCACAATCATTACACGGGATGGATTTAGCAGGACTAATTCTATGTGCCTAACTTTAGCTTTTATTAATGATGGGTACTGAACAACTGCGACTTGCTTTGTTACCTGTGCCAATAAACGTACAGTGCGAGAAATAACATCATCTAAATCTGTTGCGCCTTCAAGAAAATTTTCAATTGCTTTTCGCTCAGAGTTTGAAAGAGGTTTGATCTTTGCAAGTTGATCAACAAATACTCTATAACCTTTATTAGTAGGTATACGACCTGCACTTGTATGAGGTTGCTTAATCAACCCTGCATCTTCTAATACAGACATCTCATTACGAATAGTTGCAGGAGAGATTCCAAGTCCAGTACGAGAGGCAATTGTCTTTGAGCCAACCGGCTCTTCCGTGGCAACATACTCATCAACTATTGCTTTTAAAATCTCAAGTTGCCTACCTGCCATTGTGCTACTCATATGCCAACGCTACTACACCATTATTTCGCGGACGATTCGGTCTGCAATAAGGCGCCCACTTAAAGTCAGGGTTGCTCTACCTTGATTCCAGTTTTCTTGGTCAAGATGTCCGCTGCCTACATATCCGGAAAGCTCTGAGATTTGTTGCTCATTTAGAGAGTTCTTTGCTACTCCACTTGGTAACCTAAATGAGAGCATCAACCGCTCACTTTCTCTCTGTGAAAGATCTAGCACCTCTGAATCCAAAACTGCAGTTAAACCTGATTCAATTTTTTGTCTATATAAATTTGGGTGCTTAACATTCCAAAACCTTTTGCCATTTAAATGAGAATGGGCCCCTGGTCCTATACCCCACCAGTTATTCCCATGCCAATAAGCCAAATTATGTTTGCTTTGAGAATTAACTTTTGCCCAATTACTAAGTTCATACCAATTAAATCCTGCTTTTGAAAATGCTTTATCAGCCATTATGTACTTTTCGGCTGATAAATCATCATCTGGTTTATTGACTTCACCACGCTTTATTTGAGAAGCAAGTTTCGTACCTTCTTCAACAATTAAAGCGTAGGCAGATATATGGGAAATTGGTAATGATAACGCGGACTCAATTGAGTATTGCCAATCAGTTTTACTCTCGCCGGGAGTTCCATAAATAAGATCAACTGAGATCTCTTCAAATCCAACCTGGCTAGCCCAATTACATACTTGAATTAAGTTCGCTGGATTGTGGGTTCGATCCAATGTCTCTAACACATGGGGAACTGCAGATTGCATTCCAAATGAAATTCGATTCACGCCAACTTTCAGGAATTGATCTAGCTTATCTTTAGTAACTGAATCTGGGTTAACTTCTAGAGTTATTTCAGCATTCTTTTCTAATTCATAGTTTTCTTTTACTGCAGCAATAGCACGACCAATATCAGATGGCTCCATGAGTGATGGTGTTCCTCCGCCAAAAAATATTGAGGGAACAAGCACATCACCTTCAATTTGGTTTCGGGTAAATTGGATTTCTTTAATAGCTAAATCAATGTAAGAGTTTGATATCTCTTTTAACCCTTCGGTTAGTTGCAATTCAGCTGGAGTGTAAGTATTGAAGTCGCAATAGCCACAGCGTTTAACGCAGTAAGGAATATGAATATAGAATGCAAGATTCA
>CANHGU010000006.1 GCA_947460855.1 Candidatus Nanopelagicaceae bacterium
CGCGAGCATCAGGCAGTGCGCGAGAATAAATAACTGAGTAGGCATATTCTAGAAATGACTCTGACATTTCCGAGGCAACGTCAATATCAATTATGCGGCCAGGATTTTCCCCTGCTTTAGGTGCAACTACTTTTGGTGTTTTGGCCATAGTGCGTATCTTGCCAATAGAAGTGTTGATTCTTAGCGACCGACAAGCCAGATTCATCGATGATTTAACAAAATGCTAATCTTTAGGCATGTCCACTACTAATTCTTATGCCGAAGAGGCGGCCCAGCGTTGGCCGGTGGAGTATGTTGAAAGTAACTTAAAATTAAAATCGATGAGCAAGGAAGATCAGCAAAAATTATTTAAATTAGGTAGTGATAATATTAAAGATATTGCTGATGCCTTTGTCTTACAAAAAGCTGCAGATTCTGTTGATGTGCAAAAGTTGGTAAAAATCCATTACAACTGGGTTAGTGTTTTCTGGACTCCAACCAAGGATGCCTATATTGGACTTGGTGCGATGTATGTAACGGATGAGAGATTTACGCAAAATTACGATAAGTACGCACCAGGCTGTGCAGTATTTATGGCTCAAGCAATGAATGTATATGCTCAGGAGAATCTTTCGAATTGAGCAATCAAAAATTCGGCTTAGCAGATGTAACTAATTCAATATTTAATTCATTATCAGTCCCCGAAACCATTGATTCACTATCTCTGGGGGGTGCTGAAAATCGCGAAGTTTTGATATTGATTGATGGCATGGGGCAAGATGCAGTTGATAAGTATGCAGATCAGTTCCCAATCTTTGATGAGTTGAAATCGGTTAAAAAGCTTTACACAAATTTTCCTTCGACCACCGCAACGAGTCTTTCAACCCTAGGAACTGGGGTATTACCTGGTGTGCACGGGATGCTCGGTTACACCGTAAGAGTTCCCAGAAGTGATAATCGATTATTAAACGCCCTTAAGTGGGATGAGCGAGTGGATCCTGTGATGTGGCAAAAAGTTCCAACTTTGTTTGAACGTGCTGTTACATCAGGTGTATCTGTAACACACGTTGCAGCTAAAAGATATGAAGGAAGTGGTTTCACACAAGCAGCACTTCGGGGCGCAAAGTATGTTGGCGCAAATGGAGTTGATGAGATGGCAACAGCGGTAGCAGCTGCGCTAAAACCGCAACCATCTTTTGTTTACACATATTTGAATACATTAGATGCAGCAGGTCATAGCGATGGGGTTGGCTCAGATAAATGGCTAACTGCTTTGCAACAGGTGGCTGAATTTATAACCAAAGTTAAACTAATGGCACCAGTCGGTACTCGAATTTGGGTAACTTCCGATCATGGAATGGTAAATAGCACTGAGCAGGTAATTTTGGGCCAAGATAATAAGTTATTAGAGAATGTAACTTTAATTGGCGGTGAGCCAAGAGCCCGACATATTTATATTCAAGAGGGCGCAGTATCGGAAAAAATAAATCAATGGCAAGAGTTTTTTGGAAGTAAAGCTAGAGTATTAAGTAAAGATTCTGCGATTAAAGATGGATTATTTGGTCCAGTTGTTACTGAAGATTCTTATGACCGCATGGGAGATCTAATTGCAATCGCAAATGATGATTTGATTTTGGTAGATCCAGCAAGAGTTAGAGAAGAGACTTCAATGGTCGGTCATCATGGTGGTGTTACGGATATTGAGGTAGAGATTCCACTCCTACTTGCTTAGTCTTCATCCTTTTTACCAAACATAATGTCATCCCATGATGGGATTTTAATTCTTCTAGTTACACCATCACGTTTAGCTTCATCATCTACATCAACCTCTTCAACTGAGGCTAATTTTGTTGGTGCATAAGGCGTCACGTCTTCTTTTATTGAAACTAGTCTTGGTGCTTCAGTTTGTGGGATGTTGCCATATGTTTGCACCGGCTGTTTAACCTTTGCTTCACCACCAATCCAACGAGCACCATCATCATGAGCTGAAAGAGCGCGTCGTCCTAAATTAAATAACCAAACTGCTTCACCTTTTGCCTCGCTAGGTGCACCATCTCTAATTGGGTAGTAGAGGGTTAAATTCCAATTGCCATCTGGTTGTCGAAAAGTGTTCCACTCAACTGAATTCATATCAACACCTCGTGGTGCTAATTGATTCGCAACAGCTGTCTCAAGATATGGAGCATGAGGTTCCCGCCGAATTTGTGTTGCTAGTGCTTGAGAGATTATAAATGCGCGCTCTTGCAAAATAGGTCCAGCATAATTCTCTATTTTTTCAATTGACCAATCTGTAGTGCGAGATATTGCATCAATAGTTTCACCGGCTCGTAATCTTGCTTGTACCTCTTTGACCGATGTTGTCACTGCTTCCTCAATATCTGAAACCGCAGATAATCTCGGCTGGTTTACATTTGCGCGAAGAGTGTCACTAATTCTTAAGTTGTATTGGTTTCCATCTAAATCAACCAACTCCAATTCACTGCCGTCGGCTGATCGACCGGTTAAGCGCAGATCTGTTGGTTCACTCATGAGAGTAGATTGCCATAATTAGTTAGGTGGGTTAAATCTGCCACACACGTACCCCTGCACTTTTCATGCTTAGATAACCCGGTGAGCGCAGAATTATTAAAGTTGGCTGAATCTGTGGCAAGGGCGGCCGGTTCTTATTTGATGAACCGTCCAAGCACTTTTACATTTACCGAAAAAAGCTCGGTAGTAGATTTTGCAACACAGATGGATCAGCAATCTGAAGAATTAATTGTTAAACAAATACTTGCAGTCAGAGCAGATGATGGAATTATTGCCGAAGAGGGTGCAGCAAAGCCAAGTAAATCTGGGATCACATGGGTTATTGATCCACTAGATGGCACCGTTAATTATCTCTATGGATTACCTGGCTGGAATGTTTCAATTGCGGCTAAAGATAAAGATGGAGTTTTAGTTGGTGTGGTTTATGCCCCAAGCATTAACGGCTTTTGGAGTGCTATTCGCGGCGGGGGCGCTAAATACAATGGAAATAAAATTAAATGCAACAATCCAGTCACCTTAGATAAATCATTACTTGCCACCGGATTTGCTTATGATCTAAATTTAAGAGTAAGCCAAGGTGACACCATGGCAAAGTTATTGCCAAAAATTCGTGACTTAAGAAGAAATGGCGCGGCAGCTGTTGATCTTTGTTATGTAGCAATGGGAGCTATTGATGGTTACTTTGAAGGATCATTAAAAGAGTGGGACTACGCAGCTGGTGGTTTGATTGCAACTGAGGCTGGTGCGGTGATTTCTGGGCGAGGTGGTAAGGCTGCAGATTCTGATCTGGTTGTATGCGCAGGTCCTGCCCTGCACGCACAACTTTTGCCCCTAATTTGATCTAATCACCCCAAGCGTGGCAAGATACGGTCTCATTCAAAATAATTGATTGACATTAAATTTAACGATTAGGACATATTATGAACGTGTTAGATGCCGTTGATGCCGCCTCACTTCGCACGGACATCCCATCTTTTCGTTCCGGCGATGAACTAAAGGTTCACGTTCGAGTTATTGAAGGTAGCAAGAGTCGTATTCAGGTTTTCCAAGGTGTTGTAATTGCTCGCTCTGGTTCTGGAATTCGCGAATCATTTACTATCCGTAAAATTTCATACGGTGTTGGAGTTGAGCGTACATTCCCAGTTCACACACCAGTAATTGAGCGAATTGAAATTGTTCGTCATGGTTCAGCACGTAGAGCAAAGCTTTACTACCTACGTAAATTAACTGGTAAGGCAACAAAGATTAAAGAGCGTCGTGGCGCTGATGGTGAGATCATTGTTGAGCCAGAGTATGTACCACCAGTAGTTTCTAAAAAGGTTGCAGTCCCTGAGGTTGGCGAAGCTGTTGTAGTTGCCGCAGCCACTGTTGCTGCTACTGAAGTAATTGCCGAAGAGGTAGTTGATGCACCAGCTGCAAGTACTGGTGAAGTAGTTGCCGACGCTCCTGCAGCGGAGTAATAATGATTGATGAAGCACTAGAACATTTAGTAAAAGGTATTGTTGATAACCCTGCTGAGGTTGTAATTACTGAAAAAAACTCTCGCGGCGGAACAACTCTGGAAGTTCGTGTTCACCCTGAGGATATTGGCAAGGTAATTGGCCGCAATGGTCGCACCGCAAAGGCGCTTCGCACTGTAGTTAGCGCAATAGCTGGCCGCTCTGTTCGAGTTGATCTAATCGAGGCAGACGAGGTTCGTTAATTTGCAACTTGTCGTAGGTCGCATCGGCCGCGCACATGGTGTTCTTGGTGAGGCAACAATTGAGGTTCGAACCGATGATGCAGATTTAAGATTTGCTGTTGGAAATGCAGTAACACTAGAAAATGGCAAGAAGTTAATTATCAAATCATCCAGGTGGCATAACCAGGTCCTTCTTCTATCATTTGATGGCATAACTGATCGAAACCAAATCGAGGAGTTAAGAGATCAATTAATCTCAGCTGAGGTTGATACCAGTGCAATGGCACCAGGTGAGTACCACTATCAGCAATTAATTGGTTCACAGGTTTTTTTGCAATCTGGTGATCAGGTCGGAGTAGTCGGTGAGGTTGTAAAACTTCCAGGCCAAGATCTACTTTCTGTAGATAAAGGCGGTAGTCAGGTGCTTGTGCCGATGGTTAAGCAGATAATTATCTCTATTGATGTGGCCGCGAAGAAGATTGTGATTAATCCACCGGAGGGGTTATTAGATGTTACAAATTGATCTAATTTCAATCTTTCCAGAGTATCTTGCGCCATTGAAATTATCACTTCTTGGTAAAGCCCAAGATAAGCAATTACTCTCGATAAACATTCATGACCTACGAGATCAAACTGCTGATGTGCACCACTCAGTTGATGACACTCCATATGGTGGGGGCGCTGGCATGGTTATGTCACCCGTTGCCTGGGGAGATGCAATTGATCAGATTACAAAAGATGATGAGATTGTTGATTTAATAATTCTAACGCCAGCTGGGCGAAAATTTACTCAGAAAATAGCTTTAGAATTTTCTAAATCTAAACATATTATTTTTGCATGTGGCAGATATGAAGGTATCGATGCTCGGGTCGGGCAGTACTATGCAGATAAAGCTAATTTTAGAGTGCATGAGATTTCAATTGGTGATTATGTCTTAGGTGGCGGTGAGGTTGCAGCAATGGTGATTATTGAAGCAACAGCAAGATTAATTCCTGGCGTTTTAGGAAATCCAGATTCTTTAAAGGAAGAATCACACTCAATTACTGGAGATGGTGAAGATTTATTAGTTGAGTACCCAAATTACACAAAGCCAGCAAATTGGCGAGGCCTTGAGGTCCCACAGGTTTTGTTATCTGGAAATCATGGCGAGATCGCAAAGTGGCGAAAGGCGCAGGCTGAGCGTCGCACTCGCGAATTAGGTTCGGAATAATTCCGACACGCCTAGCGTTGATTAGGTACAACTGTTGCTTTTAGGGGATTATCCGCCCAGTCGGAGTAATTGATACTCCTTGAAAGAAAGTTAACTATTTTTTAGGAGGTGAACGATGGCAACCGATTACGACACCCCGCGAAAAACCGATGAAGAGCTACATGAGGAATCGTTAGAGGAATTAAAAGCTAGACGTGCTGATGCACAATCTGGTCAGGTTGATATTGATGAAGCCGAGGCTGCTGAAAACTTAGAGCTACCTGGTGCTGATTTATCTGGCGAAGAGTTGACCGTTAAAGTTGTTCCGAAACAAGAGGATGAGTTCACTTGTAATCGTTGCTTCTTGGTTAAGCATATTAATCAACGAGCTCGTGGTGAGGGTGCAAAAGCTATTTGTCGAGATTGCGATTAATTAAGAACAGCTGCTAAAGCTTTGGCTTTCTTGCTAGAGATTAACCAATATGGGGTTGGATCTGATTTATCACTAAGTTCAACCTTTACGCCAGTTGATATCCAGAATCTAGTTGCGCTAAAAGATGCTGGATCAGCCTTTGGTCCACGCACTCTTAGGTAATCAGTTTTATTTAAGACTATTGCTTTTTTTATAAACTTACATTCGATTTTAGCATTACCAACATATAGCCAATTATTTATCACAACAATATCAAGTCTAGATTTAAAGCTACTGTATATAAACACTGCAGCCATTAGGATGCAAACAACTGTTGCAGCTAATGCATTAAAAGGTGCCCAAATCGTTAGATAAACTGAAGCAATCATTATGGCAACTAGTAGCCAAAGCCAAAATGGCCAGTTTATTCGCTCGGCAAACTCTGAGTTTGAATTAGATTTAGCCATAGTAGTAAGGATACGCTCTACCAATGGGTCGCATAGCCAGCACCACTCCACCTGATGATGCAGTGATGCCTGTCCGTCATCTAAAAGCTCCTGCAGCTGGCTCGCAGATACCTTCGCACTTTGGTTACTGTTTTGGTTGTGGGCAGTTACACACATCTGGTTTACATTTCACTGCAATTGCAGGTAATGGATTGGACCTAACTGGAAATTTCACAGTAACAAAAGATCATCAGGGTGCTCCCGGACTTGCACATGGTGGATTGCTTTCACTCGCCTTTGATGAAGCATTGGGTAAGTTAATGTGGTTAATTAGAACACCAGCTGTTACCGGTAGATTAGAAACCGATTTTTTACTACCAGTGCCAATGGGTCGAACTCTTTATATTGATGCAAAAATAACTGGTCAGTCTGGTAGAAAGATCTATACTCAAGCTGAAGGCAGATTAGATTCAATTACTGGTGAAATAGCTGTAAAAGCTGCAGCAATATTTATCTCAGTTCCAATGGAGCATTTTATTAAGAATTTAACTGAGCAGTACAAAGATCACTTAACTGAGCACCCAGAGTTAATGGCCTTTGTTGATCCCGATTTCGACATTAATCCATGACTAAAGTTCTTATCAAGCGGTTAGATGCAACGGTTCCGCTACCGACTTATGCAAAGGCTGGAGATGCTGGGGCTGATCTTGCTACTCGAATTGATTTCACCATTAAACCAGGGGAGCGAATGTTAGTTCCTACCGGAATAAGCATTGCGCTACCCAATGGGTTTGTCGCGTTGGTTCACCCAAGATCTGGACTTGCAATTAAGCATGGAATATCAATGGTGAATACTCCAGGCACAGTAGATGCTGGATTTCGTGGTGAGTTGCAGGTTATTTTAATTAATCATGATTTAACTGAATCTGTTTCCTTTAAAAAAGGGGATCGAATAGCCCAACTTGTAATTCAAAAGGTGGAACGGGCAGATTTTATTGAGGTTGAGCAGTTGCCAGGCTCTGAGAGATCAAGTGGCGGATTTGGATCAACTGGTTCATGAGCTATCAAGGTCATAATGATGATAAAGATAAGGTTATTTCAGCCCTTGGCGGCAAACGTGGCTTAATAGATTCTGGCTTGCCAGCTTTAGTTTTTTTAATTGTTTTTAATATTTCTGGTAAAGATGTAAATACCTCTATTTACTCCGCAGTTGCACTTTCAATTATTTTGACCGCTCTTAGATTGGTAAAGCGAGAGACTATTCAGCATGCTTTTTCTGGTTTAGTGGGCGTTGCAATATGTGCTTTGTTTTCAAAACGGAGTGGTAATGCTGCAGATTTTTATCTGCCAGGGCTTTATATAAATATTGGGTATGGCCTTTTATACGCAATTGCCAATTTAGTAAAATGGCCAATCTTGGGAGTTATGCTCGGTCCAATTTTGGGCGAGAACTTTATGTGGCGAAAAGATTCAGCAAGATTAGCTGCATATATTAAAGCTGGATGGCTTTGGGTTGGAATGTTTTCAATTAGATTAGTTGTTCAGTATCCACTCTATAAAAGTGGGAATATAAACGCACTTGGTACTGCTCGACTTGTAATGGGCTACCCATTATTTATCGCAACAGCTTGGGCAACATGGCAAGTATTAAAAAAGACACCTACTACTAAAATTGACTAAATAAAGCAGGACTTAAGCTTTTCTTCCGCTGCTGAAGAAGCCACAAATAACAACTCATCTCCTGCAGCAAATAGATCATGGTCTTTTGGAGTAATTACATGCCCATCTCTAACAATTGCTGCAAGTGAGGCATTCTCTGGAAGTTCTACCTCGCCAACAGTTTTACCGCAGCAGCTTGCAGTATCTGGAAGTGTTATTTCAACTAGGTTAGCTTCACCTTTTCTGAATGAAAACAACCTAACAACATCGCCAACGCTTACTGCCTCTTCAACTAATGCTGAAATAATTCTTGGCGTGGACACTGAAACATCTACTCCCCAAGATGAATCAAACATCCATTCATTTTTTGGGTGATTCACACGCGCAACAACTCTAGGTACTCCATACTCAGTTTTGCCGAGAAGGGATGCCACAAGATTTACCTTGTCATCACCAGTGGCCGCAACTAATACCTGACAGCCATCTAATTTGGCTTGGTCTAATGCGGTTATCTCACAGGCATCTGCTAACAACCACTCTGCAGTTGGCACCGAATCCATCTTCAATGCCTTTGGATCCTTATCAATTAACAAAACTTGGTGGCCATTTTCTAAAAGCTCCCTAGCGATAGCTCTACCAACATTTCCGGCACCTGCAATAGCAACTCTCATATTAGGCACCCTCTGGTGATTTAGCTAATGATTTTTCTACAGCAGAAATTTTCTTTTCTGGAATTAGTAAATGGACTAGGTCACCTTCTTGAAGCACAGTGTGCTCATTGGGAAGTATTGCTTCACCTAACCTGGTGATAAATGCAACTCTGGCATCAGTATTTTTCTCGATCAATAGTGCTGCTTCACCAAACCAACCCTTATGAAGACTTACCTCTACTAATTGAACCGTACCGGTTGCATCTCGCCATTCAGATTTAGTTCCATCTGGCGTTAGTCGGCGCATAATTTGATCGGTTGTCCATAAAACAGTTGCAACAGTTGGAATACCAAGGCGCTGATAAATTTCAGCTCTACCTGGGTCGTAAATACGAGCAACTACATTCTTAACGCCGTAATTTTCACGGGCCACTCTTGCTGCCAAAATATTTGAGTTATCTCCATTTGATACCGCTGCAAAAGCATCTGCTTTTTCGATGCCTGCCTCAAGTAAGGTGTCACGATCAAAGCCAACGCCAGCTATTGTGCGGCCATTAAAGTCAGCGCCTAATCTGCGGAATGCTTCTCGATTTTGATCGATAACTGCGACGGTATGACCTGCTTTTTCTAGATCCACGGCTAGGGTGGATCCGACGCGGCCACAACCCATAATTACGACATGCACAAAGCACAACTTACACCCATAGGCTCACTCCTATGGAATTGAACGCTCAAGAGCGGTTAAAAGTGGGTGAGGTCATTGAACTTCAAATTGGCCCAATTGCTCACGGCGGACACTTTGTTGCCCGACATAATGGCCAAGTTATTTTTGTTCGACATGGCATTACAAATGAGTTAGTCAAAATTAAAATTACTGCAGTTAGCTCCAAGATTGCTCATGCCGATGTAATTGAGGTTTTAACTGCAGCACCATCACGCGTAGTAGCACCTTGTAAATATGTTGGTAGGTGTGGTGGTTGCGATTTCCAGCATATAAATTTGCAAACCCAGCGGGAGTTAAAGGCTGAGATTATTAATGAACAGTTTATGCGAATTGGAAAAATTGATTTAGCGCAACTTGGTTTTGATTTAAAGGTCTTCGAAGTAGATCCAGCTGATGGTTTGCATTGGCGAACTCGGATGGATTTTGCAGTTTCCCCTGCTGGCAAAATTGGTTTTTATGGTGCTAGAAGTAATGAGGTAGTTGAAATTCAAGAATGTCTAATTGCAGATGAGCGCATGAATGTTTCTGATCTTGCATCACGAAGTTGGAAATCAGATGCCAGGGTTGAGGTCGCAGTTTCAAGTACTAGTGAGGTTTCGGTAATGAGATCGGGAAGAAGTATCAGCGGACCAACCCAAATTGTTGAGCAGGTCGGTGGAAACTCGTTCAAAATATCTCCAGAAGCATTCTGGCAAAGTCACAAGATGGCTCCGACAACTTTAGTGAAAGTAGTTCTGGCACAACTTGGAATAAAAAAGAATGATCATCTTTGTGATCTTTACTCCGGAGTCGGATTATTCGCTGCTGCAATTTTAAATGAGATTAGCGATCAAGGATTTATTACTTTAATTGAAAGTGATAAAACTGCGATTGCGGATGCGCGTAAGGTATTTATGAACAAACAAAATGTGAAGATATTGCAGGGGTTGGTTGCGCAACAATTACCAATTGTGAAGCGAGCTGATTTGATTTTGCTTGATCCACCTAGAACTGGCGCTGGTGAGGTTGTTATTAAACAGATCATTAAACTAAAGCCAAGAAAAATAGTTTATGTGGCATGTGATCCTGCTGCATTAGCTAGAGATGCAAAATTTTTGCTAGACAGCGGTTATAAGTTGGATCACATATCTGCCTATGATCTTTTCCCGATGACTCAGCACATCGAGTGCGTGGCTGGATTTTCACCAGCAAAGGACTAGGATTGGGAGTAATCGCAGATAGAAAGTAGGTGTGGGGCGTTGAGTAAGAACTCATTTAAGGCCAAAACCACACTTGAAGTAGCCGGAAAAAGCTATGAAATATTTGATATTACACAGATTGAGAACGCAAGTAATCTGCCCTTTAGTCTAAAAATATTATTAGAAAATTTACTTCGCACTGAAGATGGTGCAAATATCACTGCTGCGCAGATTAATAAGTTAGCTAATTGGGATCCAGCGGTTGAGCCAGATACTGAAATTCAATTTACGCCAGCTCGGGTAATCATGCAGGACTTCACTGGTGTGCCATGCATAGTTGATCTCGCCACAATGCGCGAGGCAATAGCAGAATTAGGTGGAGATCCAGCAAAGGTCAATCCACTTTCACCGGCAGAGTTGGTAATTGATCACTCTGTTATTGCAGATTTATTTGGCACTAAAGATTCATTTGAACAAAACGTTGATATTGAGTATCAACGAAATAAAGAGCGGTATCGCTTCTTGCGCTGGGGACAAACTGCATTTGATGAATTCAAAGTTGTTCCACCAGGAACTGGCATTGTCCACCAAGTAAATATTGAATATTTAGCAAGAGTAGTAATGAGTCGGATAGTTGATGGAAAACTTCGCGCTTACCCTGACACCGTCGTTGGAACAGACTCTCACACCACAATGGTTAACGGTTTAGGAGTTCTTGGTTGGGGCGTTGGTGGAATTGAAGCAGAGGCAGCACTTCTTGGCCAACCAGTCTCGATGCTAATTCCTAAGGTTGTTGGATTTAAATTAAATGGCCAGTTGCCAATTGGTACAACAGCTACAGATTTGGTTTTAACTATTACACAAATGTTGCGAAAGCATGGAGTGGTTGGAAAGTTTGTTGAATTTTATGGCCCAGGTGTTAGTGCACTACCGATGGCAAATCGAGCAACAATTGGAAATATGTCACCAGAGTATGGATCTACCTGCGCAATATTCCCAATTGATGAGGAAACTATTCGTTATCTTAAATTTACTGGTCGTGGTAGTGAGCAGTTAGATTTAGTTGAGAAGTATGCAAAAGTAAATGGACTTTGGCATGACCCGAAATCTGAACCAAGATTTTCTGAAAAACTTGAATTAGATCTAGCAACCGTGGTGCCATCAATATCTGGACCAAAGCGTCCGCAAGACCGAATCTCTTTGAGTGATGCTAAAAGTTCATATGAAAAAATTGTCCCAACTTATTTTAGTGATAAAACAAGTAAAAATAAGATTGATGTTAAGGTTAATGGCAAGCCAACCACAGTTACTAATGGTGATGTTGTTATCGCATCAATTACTTCATGTACCAATACTTCAAATCCATCGGTAATGATTGGCGCTGCATTGCTTGCTAAAAAAGCGGTTGAAAAAGGGTTATTAAGTAAGCCGTGGGTGAAAACAACATTAGCTCCAGGCTCAAAGGTTGTAACTGATTATTACGATCGATCTGGATTGACTCCATACATGGAAAAGTTAGGGTTCAATCTTGTTGGTTATGGCTGCGTTACCTGTATAGGTAACTCCGGTCCATTGCCAGTTGAGATTAGTAAAGCAATTAATGAGAATGATTTAGCAGTCTCCGCTGTTTTATCAGGTAACCGTAATTTTGAGGGGCGAATTTCACCAGATGTAAAAATGAACTACCTGGCTTCACCGCCATTGGTAGTTGCTTACGCTTTAACCGGCTCAATGAATCATGATTTTGAAAATGAACCGATTGGTAGCGGTAGTGATGGTAAGCCAGTTTACCTAAAGGATATTTGGCCAACTACTGCTGAAATTGACGCAGTTATTAGCTCATCAATCTCCTCTGAGATGTTTACTAAGGATTACGCATCTGTCTTTGATGGTGACAAGCGTTGGAAATCATTAGATACACCAACTGGAAACACCTTTGAATGGGATAGTAACTCAACTTATGTTCGTAAACCTCCTTACTTTGATGGCATGCCAAGACGGCCAAAACCAGTAACAAATATTGCAGGTGCTCGTGTGCTTGCATTACTTGGAGATTCTGTAACTACCGATCACATTTCTCCTGCTGGAAATATTAAAGCAGATTCACCAGCTGGCAAGTATTTAGCTGAACATGGAATTGAACGAGGTGATTTCAATTCTTACGGATCACGACGTGGAAATCATGAAGTAATGATTAGGGGAACATTTGCAAATATACGGCTTAAGAATCTATTACTAAATGGTGTTGAAGGTGGATTTACAAAGAACTTTTTAGCAAATGGTGAACAGTCAACTATTTACGATGCCTCACGTTCTTATATTCAAGCTGGTATCCCATTAGTTATTTTAGCTGGCAAAGAATATGGCTCCGGTTCTTCCCGAGATTGGGCTGCAAAAGGAACTGCGCTCCTTGGCGTTAGAGCTGTGATTGCTGAGTCATTTGAAAGAATTCATCGCTCAAACTTAATTGGCATGGGTGTACTTCCGCTTCAATTCCTAGATGGTGAAAATGTTTCATCCCTTGGATTAGATGGCAGTGAGGTTTTTTCAATTACTGGCGTTGAAGAGTTGAACTCTGCAATTACACCAAAAGAGGTAACAGTTACTGCAGGGGATAAGAGTTTTAAGGCTAGATTGCGGATTGATACGCCAGGTGAGGCGGATTACTACCGACACGGCGGGATTATGCAGTACGTATTACGCTCATTATTAAGCAAGTAAATCGCGATTACATCCAGTAACCTTTAAACTACAGCCATGCTTAAGGATATTAAATCACCAGCCGATCTCAAAGGGCTATCGGCTGCTGAATTAAATGATTTGTCTACCGAGATTAGAACTTTTTTAATTGAACAAGTTTCTAAATCTGGTGGACACCTGGGGCCAAATCTTGGCGTAGTTGAGTTAACTATTGCTATTCACCGTATTTTTGAGTCACCAAAAGATGTAATAGTTTTTGATACTGGTCATCAAAGCTATGTCCATAAATTATTAACCGGCCGTATGGGCGGATTTGAAAAGTTACGCCAACGCGGTGGTATTGCTGGATACCCAAATAGAGGCGAGAGTGAGCATGATGTAGTAGAAAACTCACACGCTTCTACCGCACTTTCTTGGAGTGATGGAATTGCTAAAGGTTTTTCATTAACAAATCAAAAAGATAGAACTGTAATTTGTGTAGTTGGTGACGGGGCGTTAACTGGTGGTATGAGCTGGGAAGCATTAAACAATATAGCTACTAGCAAAAATGAAAAATTAATAATTGTTGTAAATGATAATGAGCGGTCATACTCACCAACCATCGGCGGCCTTGCTACTTACCTTTCTACGCTTCGAACTACTCGAGGTTATGAGAAATTTCTAGATTGGGGCAAGGGTGTACTAGAGAAGACGCCCGTTGTCGGGCATCCAATTTATGAGACGCTACATGGAATGAAAAAAGGCATTAAAGATATTGTCGCTCCGCAAGGAATGTTTGAGGATTTAGGAATTAAGTATTTTGGTCCAATCGATGGTCATGACATTGTCGCAGTTGAAAAGGCGCTTGTATCTGCTAAAGATTTTGGCGGACCAGTGTTAGTTCATGTAATTACTGAAAAAGGCCGTGGCCATGCACCAGCTATCAATGATGAAGCGGAGAAGTTTCATGCAGTTGGAGTTGTTGATGCCGAAACTGGGCAACCACTTAGTAAAGCAGGACAAAGTTGGACAAGTGTATTTTCAGATGAATTAGTCAAGATTGGTGCGACTAGAGATGATGTAGTAGCAATTACTGCAGCGATGATGGGACCAACTGGTTTAGATAAATTTGAAAAAGCATACCCAGAGAGAACATTTGATGTTGGAATCGCTGAACAGCACGCTACAACCGCAGCAGCTGGCATGGCATTTGCCGGTCTTCATCCCGTAGTAGCTGTTTACGCCACATTTTTAAATAGAGCATTTGATCAACTATTACTAGATGTAGCGCTTCATAAAGCTGGAGTTACATTTGTCCTTGATCGCGCTGGAATTACTGGCGATGATGGACCATCACATAATGGCATGTGGGATTTAGCGCTAACTGGAATTGTGCCAACATTGCATGTGGCAGCACCACGTGATGGGCAAAGAGTAAGAGAGACATTACGTGAAGCTTTAGATATAAGTGATGCACCATCTTTAATTCGTTTTCCAAAAGGTGTAGTTAATCCAGATATTCCAGCCTTTGAGAGGCGTGATGGAATTGATGTTTTATACCGAGGCGAAAGTGCTGACATATTGTTAGTAAGTATTGGTGCCTTTGCCGCTATCGCAGTTGAAGCAGCATCTCAGGCATATCGAGAGGGTGTTGGCGTGACTGTAATTGATCCAAGATGGGTTAAACCTTTACCAAAATCATTAATCACTATGGCTCAGCGTTATAAGCGAGTAGTAGTTCTTGAAGATGGCATAAAACATGGTGGTATCGCCAGCACAGTCTCTGAGTTATTTAGAGAAGCAGGACTAAATGTGCCAGTGCATTCAATCGGTATTCCATTAACTTTCTTAGAGCATGCAAAGCGAACTCAAATTTTAGAGGATTTAGGAATTACAGTTCAAAGTATTACTCGATCACTAGTTACATGGAGCAGTGATGAGTTTGTATCTGAAATTAAGGTAGAGATGCAACACCCTTTGGATGAAAACGAGAGCCGCAAACCGCTTCGCTGATTCCTTCTCGATCTAAGTAAGGCAAAATTCCACCTAAGTGCATCGGCCATCCTGAGCCAAGCAACATACAGATATCAATCTCTTGTGGTGTTGAAACCACACCCTCATCTAGCATCATTTTTGCTTCCAGAGCTAGTGCTTCAAGGGCTCTTCTTCTTACTTGATCAGCAGTTGATGGTTTGGATCCTTTTTCTAGCAATGCCAATGCTGCTGGATTTACAACATTTGTGCCTTGATCATTTTTAACATAGAAAGTCTTTACGCCCTCTTTAACAAATCGCTGCATAGTTGGTGAAACGTTATAACGAGGACCTAAATTCTTATTTAGAGTTTCAGATACATGTAGCGCCACTCCTGGGCCAACTAGGCCAAGTAATTCAAGAGAAGACATTGGAAAACCAAGGGGAGCCATCGCTGCATCTGCAACCTCATACGGTGTTCCTTCATCCATGGCATCTGTTACTTCGCCCATAAATCGTGTGAGTAAGCGATTAACAACAAAAGCCGGCGCATCTTTAACAATAACCATAGTTTTCTTTAAATCTTTACCGATGTTGATTGCAGTTGCAACGGTTGCATCATCAGTTTTAGTAGTTCGGGCCACCTCAAGTAATGGCATGATTGCTACTGGATTAAAGAAGTGAAACCCAACAACTCGCTCTGGATTTTTCAGTCCTTCACTCATTGCCTCAACCGATAATGATGAGGTATTGGTAGCCAGAATGCACTCAGGTGTAATGATTGCCTCCAGATCCTTGAACAACTTTTGCTTTAGAGATAACTCTTCAAAGATTGCTTCAATTACAAAATCAGCATTAGCAAAAACCTTTTGGTCAATTGAACCGGAGACATTGCTAAGTAATCTACTAGCAGCCTCTGGACTTAATCGCTTTTTCTCAACTAATTTTTGAATCTCATTTTTAATCCAGGCAAGTCCTTTATCAACCCGCTCTTGATCTAGATCGGTAATTACTACTGGCACTTTAAGATTTCGCAGCATTAATAGCGCTAGTTGAGATGCCATTAGTCCAGCCCCGACCACGCCAACCTTTGTGACCTTGCGAGCAAGTGCTGGCTTAGGAGCACCCTCAACCTTTTTACGCTTTTTTTGAATTAGATTAAATGAGTACAAAGAGGCGCGCAATCCATCACTCATTACCAAATCAGCAAGCACTTTGGTCTCCTGCGCAAAACCATCTCTAACGGTATTTGTTTGAGCAGCTTTAATTAATTCAAGCGCTGCCAACGGAGATGGAATTTGTGCGCCACTATATTTTTTAGCAATTGCTGCTTTTCCCGTTGCAATAGCTTTTTCAAAGCCTACGCTATCTTTACTAAAATTTTTTCGATCAATCTTCTTCTTTCCACTTAAAATCTCTGCTGCAAATTTAACTGAGTGTTCAAGAAAATCTGCTGGCTCATAAACAGCATCCACTACGCCAAGGGTGATTGCGTCCTTAGCCTTCATCATGGTGTTGTTATTTAAGGCATTTAAAATAATTACCTGTACCGCATTTTCTGGACCAATTAACTTTGGTAGCAAGGTCGCCCCACCCCAACCTGGAACTAAACCGAGGAAGCACTCTGGTAGGCCAGTGAAAGCGGTTGAGGCAAGTGTTCGGTAGTGACAGTTAAGTCCAACCTCAAGTCCACCGCCGAGAGCTAAACCATTAATAAAAGCAAATGTTGGTTTTTTGCTCTCATGTAATTTTAGAAATACCTCATGTCCTAAATCACCAAATGCTGTGGCAACTGATTTATCTTTTACCGCGCCAACTCCAGAAAGGTCAGCTCCGGCTGCAAAAATAAATGGCTTACCAGTTACTGCAATTGCAACTGCGTCAGATTTTTGCGCTTGATCAATAGCCGAAGCGAGAGCGTTAAGTGATGCTGGACCAAATGTATTTGGTCGATTATGGTCGGCGCCATTATCTAAAGTTATTACCGCTAAATCACCGGTATGACCAAAAGGGGCAAGTGAGACCATGCGAAGAATTGCATTTGTGACAACCTCAGCTGGAGCGCCGGCTAATACCTCAGACATTAATTACTTCCTTTGAAATTTGGGTTCTCCCAAATAATTGTGCCACCCATGCCTAATCCAATACACATGGTGGTAATTCCATACCTAACCTCTGGATGATCTTTAAAACCATTTGCTAGATTAAGAATTAAACGAACTCCAGAAGATGCAAGTGGGTGGCCCACAGCAATTGCGCCACCATAAATATTTACCCGCTTATCATCATCGGCAATTCCAAAGTGGTCTAAAAATGAAAGTACTTGAATTGCAAATGCTTCATTTACTTCAAATAGACCGATATCCGTTATATCAAGTCCGGCTTTTTTAAGCGCTTTGATAGTGCTAGGTACTGGGCCATATCCCATAATCTCTGGTTCAACACCGGCAAATGCAAATGAAACCATCTTTGCTTTAATTGGCAGATTTAATTCTTTTGCCTTACTTTCAGATGCCAGAATTGCAGCAGTTGCACCGTCATTTAAGCCAGCGGCATTACCAGCGGTTACACGACCAGCTGCGCGAAATGGCGTTTTAAGTGCGCCAAGTGCTTCAAGAGTTGTTTGCGGTCTAGGTGGTTCATCAACAGTTGCAACGCCCCAACCAAGCTCTGCAGTTCTAGTAGCAACTGGAATTAGATCTGGTTGAATTTTATTTGCTGCATAAGCAGCCGCAGTTTTTTGTTGCGATGCTAATGCATATCTATCAGCACGTTCTTTTGTTAGATGAGGAAATTTGTCATGCAATCTTTCGGCAGTTGCTCCCATTTGCAGTGCATCGGTATCAACAATTCTTTCGGCCAGATATCTAGGGTTTGGATCCATACCATCACCCATTGGATGGTGACCCATATGCTCAACACCACCTGCAATTGCTAAATCATAAGCGCCCATATTTATTCCGCCAGCAATTGTTGTTACTGCAGTCAAAGCGCCGGCGCACCATCGGTCAATTGAGTAACCAGGAACTGATTTTGGAATGCCAGCTAAAATTGAAACTGACCGACCTATATTCATACCTTGATCACCAGTTTGCGTAGCAGCAGCGATCGCTACATCATCAATTTGATCTAAGGGTAGATTTGGATTTCGCTCAAGTAATCCGCGAATACAACGGACCATAATGTCATCGGCTCGAGTTTCGGCGTATAGAGAACCAGCTTTTCCAAATGGCGTTCTAACTGCATCTACTAAAACCACATTGGTTTTTGCTGAAGCGTTTTTGCTCATTACCGACTCCTAGCTACTGCGTGCCTATTAGATTAGGTTACTCGCCAGTAGCGAAATTGGGTAGTGGGTTACTTAACTCCAGCGGTAACTTTTACGCGGGCTGGCTGGGTATAAAAGCGTAAAACAAGGCCAAGGTAGCTGGCCCAAAGAATTAGTTGTAGCCAAGCTGTATTCACATCAAAGCCAATTGTGCCGGCAAGCAATGTGCCAGCGATGGAATCCTTTGCCATAACCGATGAGATATCCCAAGCAAAGGCACTGCCACCTGGTAGCCAACCTAACTCTTGGTACTCATGAACTCCGTAGGAGAGCACTCCAGCGGCAACGATAATCAACGCCACACCAGTAACTGTGAAAAACTTACTTAAGTTCAATTTAATGGATCGGTTATAAATCAAATATCCCAACAGGACTGCTAACGCTAGTCCAGCTACCAAACCAATTGAAGCCTCAGAGGTTGCAGCGACCGTTCTAAAGTTTGTATAAACAAATAAAGCAGTTTCCAGGCCTTCTCTGGCAACTGCAAAAAAAGCAGCGGTAGCAAGGGCTAATGGGCCAGCGCTAAGTGCACTATCAACCTTGCCATGTAACTCATCACGCAAGGTTCTAGCAGCACGTTTCATCCAGAAGACCATCCAGGTTACTAACGCAACCGCTACAAAAGATGTAGTGCCAGCAAAAAATTGTTCACCGCGATCAGATAACTCAGCAGAGGTAAATGTTAGGAAGCCACCTAATGCAAAGCTGGCCGCTAGTGCAACGCCGACGCCAGTCCAGATTGGTGTTAATAAAGTTCGGCGGTCGGTTTTAACAACGTAGGCGACCAAAATACCAACGATCAATGCCGCCTCAAGCCCTTCGCGTAATGCGATTAGAAAGGTACTTAGCATGGTCTGAGCATATTGCTAAAAAGCCGAATTACGCAACTTAAATGTTGCGTAATTCCCATCACAATTGCGAGCTACTCCTCAGGGGCTGCCTCTGGCTCAGATGCCTCAACAACTACTAGCGGCTCAATCTGGCCTAATGCTGGGGCGATTAGTGGGCTGACCTGATCAATTTGCCAACTTCGTGCACCCAGCTTGGTTAACTCACTTTGGATAAAACTCTCATAATCACTACTTGAAGCAGGTGGCTCCTGCCAACAGATCTTTCGAATCAGTTCAGGTGTGACTAAGTTTTCAGTTGGTATTTGAATTGTCTTAGATAACTCCACCAGCGCCGCACGGGCATGAGTTAATCTGGCATATCCCAATGGATTCTTCTCTTTCCAAATTTTTATTGGCGGCAGTGATTGCGATGCAACTCTTAATAATGGTTGTTGATCGAGTGGGGTTTGGATTGATTGGGTTAAAATCTTAAGCCAGACATTAAATGGGGCAGCCTCTAACCTAGTTCGCCAACCGATTAGCTTTGCTACTGCTTCAAGGTTATCGGGTCGCTTAATTGCAAGATCAACGATTGCTTCATCGGAGAGTACTCGACCAGGTGCTAGATCTATTTTGCGAGCTAACTCATCGCGCGATAACCAAAGATCTCGAACTATGGTCATAGTTAATCTATCTTTAACCTTATGCATCCCAGATGTGCGGCGCCATCGATCTGGTTTTGGTAGATCACTAAACTCATAATCTTGGTAATTCTTTAATATGGATACAAAATCTTGTTGCGCCCATTTTAATTTCTTTTGTTCGCTAAGTAGGTGCTCGACCTTATCTCGGATATCTAGCAAGATATCAACATCTAATGCAGCGTAGGTAATCCACTCTGGCCGAAGTGGCCTGATCGACCAATCAACTGCCGAATGTTCCTTTGCCAGAGTTAGCTCTAATAAGCTCTCTGCTAAGGCACCTAAACCAACTCGCTCACAACCGGCAATTCTTGCGCCTAATTCAGTATCAAAAAGTATGGCTGGTTTTAAGCCAACCTCAATTAGGCATGGAATATCCTGAGTGCTGGCATGTATTACCCATTCATAACTTGAGAATTGATTATTAAATTCATCCCACAACTTTGAATTTTTAAGTCCAATCGGATCAATTAAATGTAATCCACCACCTCTTCGATAAATCTGAATTAAATAAGCCCGTTGGCTATATCTGTACCCCGATGCACGTTCGGCATCTATTGCAATCGGACCATCTCCCATTGCTAATTTTTGAATTACTTCAGCAAATTGCTCTTCGTTTTCGGCAACTTTAGGCAGGCCATGACGAGGTTGTAGCAGTGGGGTACTCATTGTTTAACTGAGTCTAACTATTGCGAGCGATTGAACTAACACCTTCAGGGATTGGTTCAAGACCAGCGGTTATTGCCAGCAGTTCTAACCAAGCATTTACATGCGCAACCAAGTTGTTTTCACTAGATGGAGTCCATGAGGCTCGAATCTCAATCTCTGAATCCTCTTCACGATCCTCTAACGCACCAAAGGATGCGCTGGCAACTCGAGTTACCGTGCCACTGGGTGCGATAAATTCACAACCATTTTTCTTTAATGACTCAAGCAACCAAGCCCAACCAATCTCTGGAAGTAGTGGATCTGATGCCATCTCTAAATCAATTGCAGCTCTAGCAAAAGTTACACATCTCCACTTTCCACCCCAACCTTCCTGACCGGCTGGATCGTGAAGTAAAACAAATCGACCAGTTGCAGCATCCTCCAAAACATCAGCAGTCATTGCTAATGCATGTGGTGCAAGTTTTTGTGGCGCTGGAACAGTTTCAAGCAGTATTTCACCCCGTGGCTTAAGCGCCAATATTGCAGCGGTTAATTGCTCAAAGCTAGATTTCATTGGATAAGGATAAATTGTGAATGGGTTTAGTAAGTGAAGGCGCGAGTGGGTACTGGAGTATAAAAATCGGTTACTGGCACAGTAGGCTTAATTAATGGCCTCATTTCTAGCGTTGTTCTCATCATTATTGTGGGGAGCAGCAGATTATCTTGGTGGTAATTTAACTAAGCGATATAAATCTTTGGCAGTAACAGGGGCATCACAATCTTTTGGTTTACTTTTTGGCATTGCAGCAATTTTGATTAGTAGCTCATATCTTGCACCGACAACTAGCTGGAGTGGTTATTTATTGCCTGGCATATTTGCTGGCACTTTAGGTTTTATAGGACTGACCGCTTTTTATGCTGGGCTTGCAACCGGCAGAATGGGTGTAGTTTCACCAATCAGTTCATTAAGTGCATTAATTCCATTAACTATTGCATTTATTAAGGGAGAGCAACCAACTACTTTGCAATTAACCGGAATGGCAGTTGCACTTACTGGTGCATTTTGTGCAAGTGGTCCAGAGATAAAGGGTGGAATTTCGGCGAGACCATTAATTTATGCAGTAATAGCCGCTTTTGGATTTGGTGGCGCTGTATCGTTTATCGCAATTGGCTCCCAAACTAGTGCGATCATGACTATGACGACGATGCGCCTAACTACATTTGTTATTTCTTTAATACTATTTATTAGATTTAAAACCGCTGGCGGATTTACGAAAAGAGATCTTCCAGTTTTAATATGTATTGGTGGGGCAGATTTTGCTGGCAATCTTCTACTAGGAGTTGCAACTACTAAGGGGTTGGTCTCCTTAGCCGTAGTTCTTGGTTCACTATTTCCGATAGTAACTGCGCTACTTGCCTATAAGTTATTGCATGAGCGTCTTCATAAGCTCCAGTATTTGGGAATTGCATTTGCAATTACCGGTGTTGCACTTATTGCTGCTGGCTAAGGTTTTCGGTAATAATCAAATTGGCACTCTTGTATAACCTCTCGATTAACTAACTGAAAACTAGATATTAAACTCTCAACTAAAATTTGATTTTCACCATCTTTTTCTAAATTAGTAGTTAAATAGAGATTATCAATCAAGGATAAATCAATTAGCGATTGAAGTAATGTTGGTCCAGCCTCAACTAGAACTCTGATTGGCTCAGCGCTATCTAATGGCGGAAAACTACTTCTAATTTCATTGAACAAATCAGTTGCGCTCGTAGAAAACTGTTTTGCTAATTGGTTTTTCGGTTGCAATCTGACCTTTGCATGGGTGAGGATGTAAAGTGGAATTGGTGTTCGCTTGTAGGGCTCCCTGCGCGCGGTATTTCCACCGATTACTATCAAATCAGCACCCTGGCGCAACTTATTAAATCTAATCCGATCCTCAGTGGTAGATAGCCCGATTGAGGAGCCAGCTGAGGTTGTGGCACCTGATTTACCTACAATCAGATTTGCAGTGGTTATTAACGCTCTCATAGGGATTAGATTAACCACTGTCAGTGGCTACACCTACTCTTTAACTATGATCATAAATTGTCAGACATGCGTTATGCGAGATATCGCTTGTGGGGAGTGCGTGGTTTCAGTGCTTCTCGATATTAAACCAACTAATGGTAAAAATGCTGAGTTCACTAAAAATGATGAAGCTGCAATTAATTTATTAGCAACCGCCGGCTTAGTACCACCCTTGAGATTTAAACCGAGGAAAAATCACAAATTACGAAATATCGGCTAAATCTGGCAAAATATTGAAAATTCTCAGCACACTACGCTTAAGTTGGGTTGAGTTAGCAGGTATGAGATGGCTAGCCTTTCCAAATGAGAAAAAGCTCCTGCGCTCTTTTTGTTTTAATTATTGGTAGCGCGGTGATTTCTCCAATATCAGCAAATGCGGCACCAAATTTAATTGAGGTTCAGGGCAGAGTGCGCGATTTACAAGAGCAGGCGACAACTGCTGCTGAAGGTGCGCAAGAAGCAAAGGTTCAACTTTCCAAACTGAAAAAAACCTTAGATACAGTTCAGCAGGAAGCAAGTCAACAAGGTGCTTCAGTTAATCAAATGCATAAGGTAATTGGGGCAATCGCAGCTGAACAATATAAATCTGGACCGCTAAACCAATCTCTTGAGTTACTTTTTTCATCAAATCCAGAGCTTTATTTATCAACAGCTGGGGTACTTGAGTCGGTTACTAGGAAAAAAAGTGCCGACCTTAAGAAATTTTCGGTTGCAACGCAACGGTTAAATGCAACCTCACTAACAGTTACCGATAAGTTAACTTTGGTAAAGGCGGCAGAGGCTAAGTTTACAAAGCAATTAGCAATTGCAAATTCAAAATTAAAAGAGGCAGAGGATCTACTTGCTAAATTAACTGCTGCTGAGCGAGAGCGGCTAGCAAAATTAAATGAGGATCAAGAAAATGCCGACCAACAAGACTCGTTAGCAAATGCTGGCAAGTATGCTTCAGTTGGCGGTCGAGGCGGAATCGCAATTAAGTATGCACTTGCACAAATTGGTGACAAGTATGTATTTGGCGCGGATGGCCTGCAATACTGGGATTGCTCAGGCTTAACTATGCGCGCCTTTGGCGCAGCTGGAGTTTCTCTACCGCATTCATCTAGGGCACAGTTTAAGTATGGAAAATCGATATCAAGAAAAGATTTAATGCCAGGGGATTTAGTGTTTTTTGGAAAACCAATCTCGCACGTTGCTATATATCTTGGTGGCAATCGAATGCTGCATGCACCAAGAACTGGCAGCCGAGTAAAGATTGCTGATTTTGATATGGGCCATAAACCTTATATAGGAGCCCGCCGTTTATAACAAGGATAAAGTTTTATTAATTACAAATGATCTTGGTCCAAGAGCTGGTGGGATCGAAACCTTTATTTTAGGTTTAATTGAAGGAATTCCATTTGGAACATTAACAATTTATACCTCGAGTCAAAAAGGGTCGAAGGAATTTGACGCGCAATTATTAGAAAAATTTGGCGCAAAAGTTATAAGAGATCGTGCAAAAGTTTTACTACCAACCCCTCGAATTACAAAGCGAGCAATTGATACTCTTAAAAAAGAGGAGATAGTTAGGGTTTGGTTTGGCGCAGCCGCCCCACTTGCATTAATGGCGAATCAGTTAAGAGCTGCTGGAGCTACCCATATTGTGGCACTGACACATGGTCATGAAATTTGGTGGGCAAAGATTCCGGTATTTAAACAACTACTAAAGCGGATAATTAAAGGGGTTGATTTACTCGGGTACCTAGGAAACTTCACCAGAGATGAGCTAACTAAAGTGTGTAATCAACCAGAAAAAATGGTTCAAATTGCCCCAGGTATTAATACTGAACACTTTTCGCCTAGGACTGCTAGTAATGAATTGATTACCAAATATAGATTAGAGGAACGAAAAGTAATTGTTTGTGTTGCCAGATTAGTTCATCGTAAGGGTCAAGATAAGTTAATAGCTGCAATGCCAAAAATTCTAGAAAAACATCCAGATGCAATTCTTTTGCTAGTTGGAGTTGGACCTATTAAGCAGATGTTAGAAAACTCTGCCAAGCAACTAAGAATTACTCCTAAAGTGGTTTTTACTGGTCGAGTCTCATATGCATCATTGCCAGATTACATTTCATTAGCGCAGGTTTTTGCGATGCCGGTTCGATCAAGATTTGCAGGGCTTGAGGTTGAGGGGTTAGGAATTGTTTATTTAGAGGCAAGTGCTTGCGGAAAACCAGTTGTGGTTGGTAACTCAGGTGGGGCAGCTGACGCAGTAATAGATGGTGTTACTGGATTATTAATCGACGGTAATAAGGTTGATCAAATTAGTGATGCAATTTGTAAATTACTAGATGATCAAGATAAAGCCAAACAGATGGGGCTCGCCGGTCGCGGCTGGGTAATTGATAATTGGCAGATGAAAAATTGGTCTGAAAAGTTTAATAAATTACTTCTTAGTAATTAAATTATTTTCAATTGCAATACTTACTGCCTGCGCTCTATTTGCCGCTGCTAATTTACGATAAATTGATGAGAGGTGAGTTTTAACTGTTGCCTGGGTTAGAAAAAGTAAACTAGAAATAGTCGATACCGTGGCTCCTGAAGGTAGAAGCGAGAGAACCTCGATCTCACGTGGCGTTAATTGAAAATCAAAACCGGTTCTTAATGGCTGAAACTGCCCGGCTTTCATGAAAACTGTTGAGCCATCACTTATGCATTCAATTATTTCTATTAACTCTTTGATTGGCGCTCCTTTAGTAACGAACGCAGCAGCTCCAGCATCTTTAGCATCGTTTAAAACGGAGAGATCATCGTGCATAGTTAAAACCACAAATTTGCATCCACTACCTTGCTTTATAGCCATTTTTATTAATTCAATCCCGCTTGATGAACCTAAGTTGATATCAACTATACAAATATCTGGGTGAAACTTATTTATTACCGCCAATCCTTCACTTACTGAAGAAGCTTCGGCGATTACATTAAATTTAGTATTTGATAGAGCATTTGCTACACCAAATCTAATAATTGAGTGATCATCGACAATGACAATATCCATATTAGAAGGTGATAACTGTGCTTGTTCCACTTGATTGAGATTTTAATTCCATCTGTGCACCTATTTTGAAAAGCCGCTCTTTCACCCCAGTTAAGCCGTAGGAGTTATCTTTTTCCACAGCACCGCCAATACCATCATCTGTTATTACTACTATATTTTGATTAAGTTGAACTCTAATATTCTGACATTGCGCATGACGAAGGGCATTTATTGTTATTTCTCTAATTGAGCGAAGTAGATCAAATTGTTGTTCAGGCTTGATCTTTAACTCACCAGTTATCTCATAATTAATACTGGTATTAGCGAGAATTATTGATAGCTGATCTGCTATCTGCTCACTAATTGGCTTTGATTGATTACTGCGAAGCTCAAAAATTTCATTTCGAACCTGGCTAATTAATCCACTTAGAGTAAATCTAATTTGGCGAAGGGGCGCTCTATCATTGTTGTCTAAATTACTGCTACCAATTACTTGATCTAGTCGGTAACCGAGGGAAGCCAGCTCTTGCGCCAAACCATCGTGAAGCTCTCGAGCAAGTCGAGCTCTTTCTGAATTAGGCGAAGAGTTCATCAATCTCGCGAGCGAATTGTTGACCCACTACATGTCGCTTCACTGATAATTTTGCAGTTAATTGGCCACCAGCAATTGAAAAATCAACCGGCAAGATTGTGAATTTTCTAATTGATTCAGCTCTGCTGACTGCTTTATTGGTTTCATCAACAGCAGTTTGTATTGCTGCAATTAACGTAGGGTCTTTAGCTAAATCAGCAATAGTCGCACCCTCTTTTTTATTTGCAACCGCCCATGGCTTAATCGAATCTGGATCTAAGGTAATGAGAGCTGCAATAAATGGCTTATTGTCACCAACTACCATGCATTGACTAATCAATGGATGCGAACGTAAGCGATCCTCTAGAACTGCTGGCGCAACATTCTTTCCACCAGCTGTAACAATTAATTCTTTCTTTCGACCAGTAATTGAAAGATATCCGTCAACATCTAGCATGCCTAGATCACCGGATCTAAAGTAACCATCTGATGTGAATACCTCAGCGTTTGCGGCATCATTTTGCCAGTAACCCTTCATCACAATTGGGCCCTTAATTAAAACTTCACCATCATCTGCAATCTTTATTGTTGTACCTGGAATTGGCTTACCGACAGATCCAACCTTATGAGCGCTAGTTAGATTTAATGTTGCACCAGCTGTGGTTTCAGTTAAGCCATAGCCTTCTAATACTCTAACGCCAGCGCCACGATAAAAATGGCCAAGCCTTGAACCTAAAGGTGCGCCCCCAGAGATAGCAGCCTCGACTCTGCCACCTAAACCTGCGCGAATCTTTGAATAAACTAATTTATCAAATAAGCCATGCTGTAATTTAAGAAGCGGTGAGACACGTTTGCTATCTAATGCTTGGCTATATGCAATAGCAACCTCAGCAGCTTTATGGAAAATCTTTCCTTTTCCAGCAGCTTCAGCTTTAGCTTCTGCGCCATTAAATATTTTTTCAAATATTCTAGGGACTGCTAATACAAATGTTGGCTTAAAGCTTGCAAGATCTACAGGTAGTTTTGCAATATCGCTACAGTGAGCTAAATGAAGACCAGCAGTGATCGATCCAATCTGAACCATTCGACCAAAAACGTGAGCAACTGGCAGAAATAGTAATGTTGAACCACCAGGTTTTAAAAATAGATCACTAGCTCCATTTACTACATTGCCACACTCTGATAAAAAATTTCCATGTGTTAGTTGAACACCTTTAGGTTTTCCAGTAGTTCCAGAGGTGTAGATCAATGTTGCTAGCGTCTCTGGTTTTAATGCATCTCGACGTTTTGTAATTTCATCATCACTTACTGACTTACCAGCAGCGGTAAGCGTTGCTAAAATATTGTCAGTAATATTCCAAATATTTTTACAAGCCGCTGGCATAACTGGTTTTACCAATTCAACTAGCGCTGGAGTTTCAACAATAATAGCTACTGCAGCTGAGTCGGTAAGAATCCAATCAACCTGCTCTGCACTTGATGTTTCATAAATAGGAACAGAGACCGCTCCGGCATACCAAATAGCAAAATCTAATACGGTCCACTCATAACGAGTCTTGGCCATAATCGCTACGCGATCACCAATTGATATACCTGATGCAATTAAACCCTTTGCGACGGCACGAATCTCTTCCTCATAAGCTTTCGCAGTTACCGCCTGCCAGCCATCACCTAGTGGACGTGAGACAACTACGCGCTCTGGTTCAAACCAGGCACGTTCGGCAATCAAATTGGTTAAGTTGCCAGCTACAGCCGGAGGGATGATCGGTTTAATTGTTATCTCATTCATGAGGGAACGGTATCGGAGCAAGGGATGTTTGCGCCAGAACCTGCTGTAGTTGGATCCTGTGAAAAATCAGGCTACTTCGGGGTAACCTTGCGCAATGTCCAACCCAACCACCTCAACTGTAAGTATTTCCGCTACCGCCGATGAAGTGCGGGCGGTTTTATTTGATATTGCCAATTACCCAACCTGGTCAACCTCTTTTAAATCTGTCACAGTTTTAGCAAGTGATGGTGAAGGTAGAGCCACCCAAGTAAAGATGAGTGTTGATGCTGGTGCATTAAAAGATAAGCCAACTTTAAATTACGACTGGTCTGCTTACCCTGATCGTCTGGAATTTTCACTTGAGGATGCTGATCTGTTAACTGAGATGAGTGGCTCATATAGCGTTAAAGATAATGGTGATGAAACAGAGGTCACCTTTGAACTCACTGTTGCGCTATCTATGCCAGTGCCAGAGATGATGCGAACAAAGGCTGAGAAATCAACAATAGATTTAGCATTAAAACAGTTAAAGGAAAAACTGGAAAATTAATTGAGCACCGCAATCGCAAGCTCTGCACTGACAATAGGAATTGATATTGGTGGTACCAAAATATCGGGTGGTATTGTTGATAGTAATGGCAATGTAATTGACTCAGCAAGACTAAATACTCCAGCGGCAGGCGGCAAGGATTTAATTGATGCCGTAATCACCCTAATTAAGCAGTTTCAGAACAAATATGAAATATCTGGCATCGGTATAAGTATTGCTGCTCTAATCTCAGCAGATCATGGAACTATTGTTGGTGCGCCAAATATTGCTAATTTGAGTGAATTAAACTTTGTTAATGAGATAAAAAAAGAGTTTCAGTTACCGGTAATTGCAGAAAATGATGCAAATGCAGCGATGTGGGCGGAGTTTAAATTTGGCAATGCCCAAGGATTAAACCCAGTAATGTTTTTTATAATTGGCACCGGTGTCGGTGGTGGCCTAGTAATTGATGGCAAACTATTTCGTGGCACAAATGGAATTGGCGCAGAGTTTGGCCATATGTGTGTAGTGCAGGATGGCTTGTTATGTGGTTGTGGATCTAAAGGTTGTATTGAACAGTATGCATCAGGTGGAGCATTACTGAGATATGCCAAAGAGGCGATTGCTGCGAATCCAGTAAAAGGAAAAGAAATCTTAGATTTAGCAGATGGCACATTAACTGGCTCGGCTTTAACCAAGGCAGCAAAAGCTGGAAATGAGGTCGCAATCTCTGCATTTAATAAGCAGGCAGATTGGTTTGGCCAAGCATGTGCTTCTTACACATTAATTCTTGATCCCCAAGCGATTGTCATTGGTGGTGGTGTAATTGATGCCGGTGAGCTATTCCTTGCTCCAGTAAGAGATGCCATGTCAAAGTACATGCCATTTGCTGGTACTCACCAAAGCCCCAAAATTATTGCTGCAAAATTTGGAAATGATGCCGGCTTAATTGGTGCTGCCGATTTAGTTAGAGGCTAGCTCCGTCTTCATAATCATCATTCTTTCGGGCAGTGGTCCAAATAATATTTGCTATTGAAGAGATGACTCCAATAGTTGCCGGCCAAAGTCCAAATATTTCAAAATCAGTGAGGTTATAGGCGATTAAATATAGGAAGCTGCCAATTAGGCCAACAGCTGAAATACGCTGAGATTTATTTAATTTAAGCCACCTTGGATTGGGTGGAATAAATCTCTCAGATTCATAAATATTATCCAACTCATCTAAGTAATTAGTAGGAGATGATTGATCAAGTGATAGTCCAGAAACTATTGAGTCAAACTCAGCATCTACCAAATCCCGTTCATTAAAATCTGAGCCCCGTTGCAACAATCCACCTAGAACCTCTTCGATAAATAATTTACTTTCAAGATTTAGTTGTTGTGCGTCAAAATCAAGTGGCACATTATGAAATGAGTGCTCAAAAATTACCTCTCTTATATCTACCGAAAAAATATTATCAATTACCGTCATCGAATTCTCTGGATCTACCGCATGATCATTAATTGAGTAGCCAACCATTGTTGGAAGATCAATTAGGTACAAATCTCGTTCAACTATGTGCCAGAGTTTACGAAGTGAATCTAATGCCTTAAGGGGAGTGCGGCCGTAGCTATGTTGCGGTGGGTTTGGAGCGGCAATATCGGTTGGTCCTTTTTTAACCGATGGCATAATGTACTTAAGTACCGGTACTAATTTTATAAACCAGCGCCGGTCATGAATTGAAGGATTAAGAAGAATTAATCCTTCAACCTCACTGCCACGAATCTGGCAAAGACGAAGTGCAAGAGAGCCACCCATTGAAAAGCCAGCAACAAATACTCGGTCACATTTACTTTTTAACTCTAAAAAAGATTGTTCAGCTGCTTCATACCAATCTTGCCAATTAGTTTTATTTAACTCCTGCCAATTGCTGCCATGTCCTGGGAGGCATGGTGCATTTACGGTGTAACCGAGTTGGTTAAAGTAATTTGCCCATGGAGCAATAGTTACTGGAGAGCCAGTAAAGCCATGAAGTACTAGCACACCGATTTTTCCACCGGCTAGGGTCAATCCAGCCGAGTTTGGAATTAAATTCACGCTCAGATGGTGTCACAGATTGGCTGAGCCACTAAATTAGCCCTTATGGCATACCGGCTTCTGAAATCCTTTTTATTCCCACTGCTTATGCTGCTATTTAGACCAAAGGTAAGTGGGCTTCGATTTGTACCAAGCAATGGTCCAGTAATTATTGCCTCAAACCATCTTTCTTTTAGCGATTCAATCTTTATGCCATTAGTTGTTCCACGTAGCGTCACATTCCTTGCCAAGAGTGAGTACTTCACCTCGCCTGGGATTAAAGGGTTTGTTAAGAAAATAACCTTTATTGCATTAGGACAGGTCCCAGTTGATCGAACTGGCGGTAAGCGAAGTGAGGCTGCCTTACTTACAGGACTTAAATTACTGAGCCAAGATGCTTGCATTGGAATTTACCCAGAGGGAACAAGATCACCAGATGGCCGGCTTTATAAAGGAAGAACTGGAATTGCTCGGATGGCAATTGAATCAGGGGCGCCAATTATTCCAGTTGCGATGTTTAACACCGCTGAGATTCAACCAACTGGTCAAGTAGTGCCAAAGGTAAGAAGAGTCGAAATGGTTTTTGGTGAACCAATGTACTTCACTGGGGATTCAACTGATCAAGCAGTGCTTAGAGCAGCTACAAATCAAATTATGGAAAAAATAGCCGAGCTATCTAAGCAAGAGTATGTACCAAACATGTACGCCTCCGAGGCTAAGGATGCGATCAGCAAAAGCAAGTTAGAAGAGGATGCAATCGAAGCAGATGAGGAGTAATTACTCCGCTCCAATAAAATCTCTTCGCGAAGTTAAGTAATTACACATATCGCAATTATCTTTTGCAGCAGGCATCTTTCCACTAACTACGGTAATAAAATCAGTTAGCCGAGTTGCAAGGGCTGCTGGGTTTCTAGTAATTGGTCGCCAGGTATGTTTTAACTTAAGACCAAATCCTTTATTAACATCACCTGCTGGTTCAAGAAGTGACCAGACAAGTAAACCCATTAAGGAAACTTTTTTAGCTTCCCCAGATGCTGGATTTTCTAAGGCAAATGCATAAGCCTCAAGCTGTGGTTGGTAGAGATCAGTTTTATCTGAATCCTTTGCCTGAAACTTGCAATCAATAATTCCGTAGGTACCATCGGCAAACTCAATTAGTAAGTCATACTTGCCACGAATTGCATACTTTGTTGGTGAACCATTTACATTTATCAAATTTGATTTAACCCAGCCGCCAAGATCTGCAACCTTACCTTCAGGTAAAACTGGCGCGATATCTGCGGTAGTTTTCTTTGCAAAGTATTGTTCTTGCATATTTGCCAGATCTCCAACTAGTGGCATAAAGCCAGGGGTGCGAAGCCCGTGATTGTAATTTAGCCATAAACATTTATGACAACTTCCCCAAGAGAAGGTTAAATCGGAAGGGGAGATAAATTCACGAGCACTGCCAACTGCATTTGATGATGCCATTTCAACTCATTTCTTCGCGCACGCTCTGTGGTACGCCCTAATTTGGTTTTTCTTAAGATAAGTTTGCCTAACCCCACTGACAATCTGGCTCACCGCCACGAACTATGCGAGAAGGATGGGATCTTATGAATGCTACCCAGCGCCTTTTTAACACCACTCGCACCGTTAG
>CANHGU010000007.1 GCA_947460855.1 Candidatus Nanopelagicaceae bacterium
CATCCTTGATGTTATGAATCAAGCAATTTCATCTCCAGATGAAATGTCACTGCTTGCTCCTCGCATTATTTCAATCAAGGTACCTGTTGACATGATCGGTGCAGTTATCGGGCCTAAGGGCAAGATGATCAATCAGATTCAAGATGAGACAGGTGCAGATATCACCATTGAAGATGATGGAACTATTTATATTGGGGCAACTGAGGGCTCAGCTGCTGAGGCTGCGAAGGCGCAAATTAATGCGATTGCAAATCCAGTACAACTCTCTGTTGGGGACAAGTTCAATGGTGCAGTTGTAAAACTTGCAACATTTGGTGCTTTCGTAAACCTCGCTCCAGGTAAAGATGGCTTGCTGCATATCTCGCAAATTCGCAAGATGCATGGCGGAAAGCGAATTGAAAACCTTGAAGAGGTTATGAAAGTTGGCGAGAAGATTGAAGTTGTTATTAATGAGATTGATCCAAAGGGTAAATACTCATTAGTTCCAGCAAATCTTCCTGAAGAAGCAAAGAGCGAGTAATTTGGCAAGAACGGTCTTACCTAGTGGCTTGCGAATAGTCACTGAAGAGGAAAGATCTGTTCGCTCTGCAGCTTTTGGTATTTGGGTTAATGTTGGCTCCCGCGATGAAACTGTTTCAACTGCGGGAGCTTCACATTTTCTAGAACATTTGTTATTTAAAGGAACAAAAAAACGCTCTTCTCTTGAGATTTCGTCTGCAATTGAAGCAGTCGGTGGCGAAACAAATGCATTTACCTCTAAGGAGTACACCTGTTTTTATGCCCGGGTAATTGATAAAGATCTACCGCTAGCAGTTGATGTAATTAGTGATTTGATTACTTCATCGGTAGTCAAGCCAGATGATGTTGATGCCGAGCGAAAAGTAGTTCTTGAAGAGATTGCAATGCGCGATGATGATCCAAGTGATCTAATCCACGATCTTTTTTTAGAGAAGTATTACGGCGATACACCGCTAGGTAGACCAATTTTAGGAACTATTGAATCAATTAAAGGCATGAGCAGAAGTACGGTTTTTAACTACTATCGGAATAGATACAAGCCAGAAGATTTAGTTGTGGCAGTTGCTGGAAATATTAAGCATAAAAAAGTAGTTGAAATGGTTGAAGATGCACTCTCAAAGGATAATTTTTTAGATCAGCCTAAAAAAGATTTTGTAGTAAGAAAGTCACCTGCAATAAAGGTTCCAGGCAAAGGCGAAGTAACGCTGCTTGATCGTAAAACTGAGCAAGCACATATTGTTTATGGTGTACCAGGTGTTGCCAGAGATGATAAGCGCAGATTTGCTTTGAGTATTTTATCTTCGGCATTAGGTGGCGGAATGTCATCTAGATTATTTCAAGAAATTAGAGAAAAGCGCGGTCTGGCATATTCAACTTATGCATATAGTCAGCAATTTGCCGGTAGTGGTGTCTTGTCTTTTTATGTTGGCTGTAAGCCAGACAAAGCCGAAGAGTCTATAAAGATTATTCAATCTATATTAAATGATGTGGCAGCGAATGGTTTAACAGTAGAAGAGATCAAAAGAGCCAAGGGGGCTGTTTCTGGGTCATTGGTTTTAAGCCAAGAGGACACCGGCTCACGAATGACTCGAATCGGTAAAAGTGAGTTGGTTTATGGTCAAGTTTTAAGCTTTGATGAAATTCTGCGCGAGATTTCTGCCGTAACACCAGATCAAATCAAGGAAATTGCCCGCCAAATCCTGCCGACATCTCCTACCCTTGCAGTAGTGGGACCATTTAGATCCACAAGTAAATTTGAAAGGTTAATCTCATGAAGGTTGCAGTTCTTGGTGCCAAAGGAAGAATGGGCACAGAAACAGTTGCAGCTATTGAAAGTTCAGGCGACTTAACACTTAGTTCAGCGCTAGATCTTGGGGATTCATTAGAGCAGCTTGTTAAAACTGGTACAGAGGTTATAGTCGATTTCACCCACCCTGAATCGGTAATGAAAAATCTTGAGTTTGCAATTAGTAATGGAATTCATGTTGTGGTCGGGACTACTGGGTTTGATGATAAAAAGCTTGCTGTGCTGAAAGAGTTATTAGCAAAAAATCCTAAGGTTGGCGCATTAATTGCTCCGAACTTTGGACTAGGAGCAGTTTTAATGATGCAGTTCTCCCAAACTGCTGCAAAATACTTTGAAAGCGTGGAGATAATTGAGTTGCACCATGCAAATAAAGTTGATGCACCATCTGGTACTGCAATTAGAACTGCCGAGATGATTACCGATGCTAGGAAGCAAAGTAAAAAAAGTGCAATGCCGGATGCAAGTAAAACTATTATTCCAGGAGCCAGAGGAGCTAAAGTAGGTGATGTTCCGATTCACTCCGTGCGCTCACATGGTTATGTTGCTCACCAAGAGGTTATATTTGGTGATGCTGGCGAGACTTTGAGCATTAGACATGATTCAATCAATCGGGCAGGGTTTATGCCTGGAGTACTAATTGGAATTAGAAATGTTGCAAAGCATCCAGGATTAACAGTTGGCCTAGAAAACTATATGGAGGAGATCAAATGAGTGAAATAACAATGTATGGCGCAGAATGGTGCGGCGATTGCCGACGTTCAAAGAAGTTTTTAGATGCGAATAATGTTAAGTACAACTATATTGATGTTGAAGCCGATGTGAGTGCTAGTGATAAAGTAATTGAAATAAATGGTGGCCAACGCTCAATTCCAGTAATTATCTTCTCAGATGGAACTCACTTAACTGAGCCATCTGATGCTGTGCTAAAAGAGAAGCTAGAGTCGCTTAAAGTTCTTTAAAACCAGTTATATATTGCAGCAGATGTTACTGCTGCTGATATAACTACCACTGGGAATGGTGCTTTAAATTTCAGCGCAAGTAGAGCTACGCCAACTCCCGCTAACCGATGGTCAATTAATAACTCTTTTTTGTGAGCAAATGTTTGAACACCAACTAATGCGCTAAGTAAAACGATAGGTACCAAGGTATTAATTCGTTTAAATCTTGGTCGATCTAGCCATTGTTCTGGAACGCTATGGCCAATGTATTTGTTCAAAAATGCGGTCATACTTGCCCCGATTACTGCGATCCAAATAGCTGTCATTTTTTCCACCCAAATATCACAGCAAGTAGCACAGTAGTAATAATTGGAACTCCAGCTGGTGCTATCGGAGTTAGTAGGAGGGCTAGTGCAATGGCGGAGGCAGAAATAATAAATTGTTTTTTATTCTTTAGACGTGGCCAGACCAATCCACAAAATGCAGCTGGTACTGCAGCATCTAATCCCCATACCGCTGGGTCACCAATCGCACTTGCGCCAAGTGCGCCTAAATATGTGAATATGTTCCAAAATATATAGACACCTATTCCAGTTATATAAAAACCTCGACGCTTGTCAGAGTCATTTTCTTGCAATGTTGCTACCGCTGTCGATTCATCAATCGTAATTTGAGCAGAGAGGATTCTTCTTATTCCGTTAACCTTTAAAATTGGTGCCATTTGTAATCCATAAAGGGCGTTTCTAAAGCCAAGTAATGTTGCAGTTGCGATTGCACTAATTGCCGCACCTCCGGCACCCATAATTCCTACAACTGCAAATTGAGAGGCACCAGAAAATAGTAAAAGTGAGAGTAGGCAGGTTTGTAGTATTGAAAATCCAGCGGTTACACCAGCTGCGCCGAAGGCCGCGCCATAAAGCCCAACGGTAAAGGCAACGCTTAATGCGGTTCGATCTACCGGATTACTCCTTGGATTAATTGACACGCCGACACCTTAATCCAGCCAATCACCAATCACCAAAGATAGGGTCGCAGCCATGAGTGATGAGATCATTTTTCGCGAGGATATGTCGGTTGAACTAGTTAAATCCAGTGCCAGTGATGCCGATGTAATTTGGGCAGCAAGAGTTTCAACGGCAGGGGATAAATCATTAGATGATGTGGGTGCCGATGCATCAAAGTCTGAGGGTTTGATTAATTACTTAGCTAGAGAGCGTCACGGATCACCATTTGAACATACCTCAATGACGTTTTTTATATCAGCACCAATTTTTGTTTTTAGAGAGTTTATGCGCCATCGAATAGCTTCATACAATGAGGAAAGTGGAAGATATCGCGAACTTAAACCTGTCTTTTATATTCCAAGTAAAGAGCGAAAATTAGTCCAAGTTGGTAAGGCCGGTTCCTATACATTTGTTGATGGCACTGCAGAGCAGTATGAGTTAACTGTTGCGTCAATTAAAGAGACCTGTGTATTGGCATATAAAAATTACCAAAAAATGTTGGATGCTGGTGTTGCGCGAGAGGTAGCCAGAGCGGTATTACCGGTAACACTTTATTCATCTATGTATGTGACCATGAATGCCCGAGCTTTGATGAATTTTCTATCGCTTCGAACGGCCCGCGAGGGTTCACATTTTCCTTCCTATCCACAACGTGAAATTGAGATGGTGGCAGAGAAGATGGAAGCGGAATTTTCCAAGTTGATGCCAATAACATATGGAGCATTTCAAAAATCTGGCCGCATAGCTCCATAAATAAGCGGTAGCCTTAAGCCATGCAGATCACGCCACCATTTGGTCGATTAATAACGGCGATGGTTACGCCATTTACTAAATCAGGAGATATTGACTGGAGCGGCGTAGAAAAGATTGCCTCTCATCTTGTTTCAATCGGGCATGATGGAATTGCAGTAAATGGAACTACGGGTGAAGCGCCAACTACCTCCGATGAGGAAAAAGATCAGATTGTTAAAGTAGTAAGAAAGGTTGTGGGCGATAAAATAAAAATCATTGCCGGTGCTGGAAATAATGAAACTTCACATTCGGTTGAACAAGCAAAGCGAGCAGCAAAAGCTGGGGCTGATGGCCTGTTAGTTGTTACTCCTTATTACAACAAACCACCACAAGCAGGAATCGAAGCACATTTTAAAGCAATGGCAGATGCAACTGATATTCCAGTAATGATGTATGACATTCCAGGTCGAACTGGAGTTGAGATTGAATCCGATACTATTGTTAAACTAACCGAACATAAGAATATTGTTGCGCTTAAAGATGCAAAAGGTAATCCAGCTGCAACTTCATGGGTAATTAAAAGGTCTGGGGTAGCTGTTTACTCAGGTGATGATATTTTAAATCTACCTTTGTTGTCTGTTGGAGCAGTGGGCTTTGTCTCTGTTTGTGGTCACACAGTTGGTGGGCAATTGCGAGCGATGTTAGATTCTTGGTTCACTGGTGATTCAAATAAAGCACTTGAAATTCACCAACAGCTACTGCCAGTTTTTACCGGCACATTCCGTACGCAAGGTGCGATTCTTACTAAAGCTGCATTAAATCTAATGGGTCTTCCTGGTGGATTTACTAGATTGCCACTTGTTGATGCAACCGATGCGCAAATTGCGCAACTAAAGGTTGATCTACAAGCAGGCGGCGTTAAATTAAAATAAATAGATGAATCATCCCCATCCTGGCCTGCCTTACCCTGCCAAATTAGCTAAGAAAACCTTGCGCATTGTCGCACTTGGTGGACTTGGTGAAATTGGTAGGAATATGACGGTATTTGAATATGAAGGTAGATTACTAATTGTTGATTGTGGCGTGTTATTTCCTGGCGATGATCAGCCCGGTATAGATTTAATCTTGCCTGATTTTTCTTATCTAAAAGATCGCATGGATGACATTGAGGCGATCTTTTTAACCCACGGACACGAAGACCATATTGGTGCGGTGCCATATTTGCTCAGAGAGCGCAGCGATATAAGAATAATTGGCTCCCAATTAACACTGGCATTTGTAACACCAAAACTTAAAGAGCGCAGAATAACTGCGCCAATGACGCAGGTTAAGGCTGGACAGGTAGAAAAAGTTGGTCCATTTACTCTTGAGTTTGTAACAGTTAATCATTCAATTCCAGACTCACTTGCAGTTGCCATTAAAACACCTGCTGGCGTAATTTTACATACCGGTGATTTTAAGATGGATAAGATGCCACTTGATGGCAAGGTTACAGATCTAGAAACATTTGCCAGATTAGGCAAAGAAGGTGTCGATCTATTCTTGGTTGATTCAACCAACGCGGATGTACCCGGACTTACAGTTGCTGAAAAAGATATTTATCCAGCGCTTAAGGAGGCAATTAGTAAGACTCCGCGCCGAGTAGTTGTTACATCATTTGCTTCCCATGTTCACCGAATCCAACAGGTGCTAAATGCAGCACAAGAGGCTAACCGTAAAGTTGCCTATGTTGGTCGATCGATGGTTCGCAATATGAAGCTGGCTGAAGATTTAGGATACTTAAAAGTGCCTACCGGGTTAGTAGTTGATTACAAGGATATAGATTCATTTGGTGACAAAATAGTTTTAATTTGTACTGGGTCTCAGGGGGAGCCGCTTGCAGCTCTTTCTCGTATTGCAAATGGAGATCATGAAATCCAGGTAGGAAAAGGTGACACAGTTGTACTGGCCTCTTCATTGATTCCAGGTAATGAAAAATCTGTCTACCGTGTTATTAATGAGCTAACAAGATTTGGCGCCCATGTTGTTCATAAGGGAAATGCGATGGTTCACGTCTCTGGCCATGCATCAGCGGGTGAACTTATGCACTGCTATGAGGTTGTAAAACCAAAGAATGTATTACCGGTGCATGGAGAGTGGAGACATATGCGTGCAAATGCTGACCTTGCTATGAAATCTGGATTAGCAGAGCACAATGTTGTAATTGCTGAAAACGGAATTACAATCGATGTTGCAGATGGTCATGCAGATATCTCAGGCTCTATCCCATGTGGCTATGTTTATGTCGATGGTCAAAGTGTTGGTGAAATTACCGAAAGCTCATTGAAAGATAGAAGAATTCTAGGCGATGAAGGTTTTATCTCTGTAGTTGTAGTAATTGATTCACAAAGTGGAAAAATTGTAGCTGGTCCTGATATTCATGCTAGGGGATTTACAGAAGACAAGAGTTTATTTGATGATGTTAAAGGTGATATTGAAAAAGCATTAAGTAAGGCGGTAGCTGGTGGATTTAATGGCACACATCAACTATCTCAAGTTGTTCGCCGGACAATTGGAAGCTGGGTAGGGGAGGAGCATCGTCGAAAGCCGATGATCATTCCATTAGTAATCGAGGTTTAGTAATCCAGTTTTAAGTTAAGTTTTGGGATAAAGTGCGTGCCGATATCACCAAGTATTTAACTTATTCTTTAGGCTTGTCTTCTCATGGCAAAGAAGAAAAATAATTCAAAGCGTCCGCGAATATTGCCGGCTATTACCCGGGCAATATCATCGCTCTGGCGGCTCGTTGCCAAGATTTTAGGAAGTGCAATTAGATTTGTTTTCAGATCATCAAAGGAGTTAGACCCGGAACATCAGCGAGATGGAATTGCATTTTTTATTTTTATATTAGCAATGCTCGCGGCCTCAGGTACTTGGTTTCAACTTGATAATTTATTGGGTAGAGGAATTCATTCATTTTTATTTGGTTCTGCTGGGTCATTAGCGTATCTGACTCCACTGATATTTATTTATTTTGCATACCGTTTATTTAAAACACCTGAAGATAAGGCTGCAGTTGGTCGAATTACAATCGGTACTATTTTGATATTAATCAGTACAACTGCACTTGCTCATATTATTAATGGTTCAGTTGGCACAGGAGCCACCGCAATTAGGCAAGGTGGCGGTTGGATTGGCTATGGGGTTTCAACCTCTTTAGTTGCTTTAGTTACAGAGATATTAGCTATCCCAATTTTAGTAATTGTTTTAATTTTCGGATTACTAGTTATAACTAAGACTCCATTTTCTAAAGTTATTAGTTGGTTTGGTAAATTGTTTAGACTTGGTGCTTCTGGAATTGGTAGTGCTCGGGCTAAGCGCGCTCAGCGATTAGTTGATGAGGATTTTGAGGTTAGTGAATCTCCTCCGTTTGAATCACCACTGGTAAAGGATTTAGTCCAAGAGTTTGAGCCACAGCAATTAGATTATGAAGTTGAACTAGATGACTTTGATGATGTTACGCAACCAATTCCAACAATTCAACGAACATCGAAGATTGAAAATAGTCGACCCCAACAGCTGCTCTTATCATCTGATGTTAAATATGAATTGCCACCAGCGGATTTGTTGCGAACTGGGCCCGCTGCAAAAGGCAAGTCAAAGGTTAATGAAACTGTAGTTGCCGCTCTCAAGCAGGTATTTGATCAATTTGATGTTGATGCCCAGGTCACCGGATATATGCGAGGCCCAACAGTGACTAGGTATGAGGTTGAGCTTGGCAATGGTGTAAAGGTTGAAGCGATCTCAGCTTTATCTAAAAATATTGCTTATGCAGTTGCAAGTGGTGAGATAAGAATACTTTCGCCTATTCCTGGTAAGTCTGCTGTTGGTATTGAGATACCAAATTCTGATCGAGAAATTGTTGCATTAGGTGATGTTCTTCGTTCACCAGTTTCTGGAAATGACCCGCACCCAATGTTGATTGCACTTGGTAAAGACGTTGAAGGATCTTTCTTATGTGCGAATTTAGCAAAGATGCCACACTTATTAGTAGCAGGTGCAACAGGTGCTGGTAAGTCTTCCATGATTAATTCATTAGTTGTCTCAATATTAATGCGTGCAACTCCTGATGAGGTTCGCTTAGTAATGATTGATCCTAAGCGAGTTGAGCTGACAAACTATGAGGGAGTTCCCCATTTAATTGCGCCAATTATTACTAATCCAAAAAAGGCTGCTGATGTTTTGGCATGGGTAGTACGTGAGATGGAAATGAGATATGACGATCTATCCGTCTATGGCTTTAGACACATTGATGATTTCAACAAAGCGGTTAAGGCTGGCAAAGTAACACCACCTGATGGCAGTAATCGAACCCTTGAACCATATCCGTATTTATTAGTAATTGTGGATGAGTTAGCAGATTTAATGATGGTAGCAGCGCGCGAGGTAGAGGAATCAATAGTTAGAATTACGCAGCTAGCAAGAGCTGCAGGTATTCACTTAGTACTTGCTACCCAGAGACCAAGCGTTGACATTGTTACTGGTTTAATAAAAGCAAATGTTCCATCTAGATTATCTTTTGCAACGAGTAGTCTTGCAGATTCTAGAGTTATTCTAGATACACCTGGAGCTGAAAAATTAGTTGGTCAAGGTGATGGCTTATTTTTACCGATGGGAGCAAGTAAAGCGGTACGAATTCAGGGTGCTTATGTTTCTGAACGAGAGATTGAAGCGGTTGTAAATCACGTCAAAGGACAGTTACAACCTGTTTATAGAATTGATTTAAATGCACCAATTAAATCTAATGTTGTAACTGATGATATTGGTGATGATCTTGACTTGTTACTACAGGCAGTTCAATTAGTCGTTTCTACACAATTTGGTTCTACCTCAATGTTGCAACGTAAATTAAGAATAGGATTTGCAAAAGCTGGTCGATTAATGGATTTAATGGAGAGTCGAGGAATTGTCGGACCTACTGAAGGTTCTAAAGCTCGGGCGGTTTTGATTAACGCAGAGCAGATGCCAGATGTCCTGGAGTCTTTAAGGGGTAATCAGTAACTTAATTTGGGGTGAACAAAAGGGTGAACTCTTAAACTCCCGATTTTAAGCGTAATGACCTCTAATAATCTTTCAAAAAAACTTGAGGAAATAGCCAAAAGGGTTCTACCCTTAGTCTCCCCAAAGCAAGACAGGTAAAACCAATGGCTGAAAAATCTTCGCTACAACAAGCCCGAGAGGCTGCCGGTTTAACTGTTGAACAAATATCTTCTTTAACAAATGTTCGTGTTGGCGTCATTAAAGATTTAGAAAATAACTCAGTAGAGGTATGTGGTGGAGTTGCTTACGCCCGTGGCCATATTAGATCTATAGTAAAAGCCATTAACACTAAAACATCAAAAGCCCTCCAGGTTGATGCTGATGTTCTAGTTGCAGAGCTTGAGGCATCGCAAAATACTGAAAGCAAAAAAATTATTGATCAGTTAGCTGCAAATAATGTTGCTGATAAGCCAAAAGAAAAAAAGCGTATGCGTTTTGGAACCTTGGCATCAATATCAGCTGCAGCATTGAGTATCGGCTTTGTTGCTCAAATCGCAATTAATAATGTTTCAGCTGTCAGCGAGAGCATCACTTCGGTCTCTGTTAAAAAGCCAAGTGCGCAAGAGAGCAGTACAACTATTACTGTTCCAGCGGGAGTAAATTTAGTTTTAACTGGTATTAATGGACATAGCTGGGTTGGCTTAACAAATGAAAATGGTGAAAGTGTATTTAATGGTCAGATATCTGCTGGTCAGATTGCAACCTTTAGTGATCCAAATTTGCTCCGAGCAGTAATTGGAAATGCTGGAGCGGTTAAGTTAAATGTAAATGGCTCCGAATTAGGAGTTGCCGGGGCTGAGGGCGAGGTAGTTCGGTTGGAATTCGGTATAAACGGGCAGTTATAGTAGTAAAGTAGAAATTAAGTAATTTTGGCGCGCTATCCTTAGCGCATAGTGTCTACCAAAACCATAAATAGTAAATTACCACGCACGGTAGCGTTGGTTACATTGGGCTGCGCCCGTAATGAAACAGACTCTGAAGAATTAGCAGGAAGATTAGCTGCAGATGGCTGGCAGTTAGTTTCAGATCCAGCACTTGCTGAGATTGCTGTTATTAATACCTGCGGCTTTATCGAGAGTGCAAAAAAAGATTCAGTAGATGCCTTAATTCAAGCCCACTCACTTAAGGGCAATGGTGTTACAAAAGCGGTAGTTGCAGTCGGTTGCATGGCTGAGCGTTACGGCAATGAGCTAGCAACTGCAATGCCTGAGGCTGATGCCATATTAAGTTTTGATGATTACAAAGATATTTCTGCCAGACTTACCACAATTATTGATGGTGGAAAGATTACAACTCATATACCTAGGGATCGGCGCACGCTACTTCCAATTGCCCCAGCAGAACGGGCCGATAAGAAAGCTGCCGATATTTCAACGCCCTCACCAATTGGACGTGTGCTTCGCAAGCGTTTAGATAATGCACCAATTGCCCCGCTTAAGATTGCCAGCGGCTGTGACCGGCGATGTTCTTTTTGCGCTATCCCATACTTTCGAGGCTCGTTTATCTCGCGCAGACCAACAGAGATTATTGATGAGGCAAAGTGGTTGGCCGATACTGGGGTAAGTGAGCTCTACCTAGTCAGTGAAAACACCACCTCATATGGCAAGGATTTAGGTGACTTGAAGTTAATGGAGAAGATACTTCCAGATCTGGCAAAGATCGATGGCATAGAGCGGATAAGGCTTTCCTACCTGCAACCGGCAGAGGTTAGACCATCACTATTGCAGGCGATGGTCTCTGTTGAAAAGGTTGTTCCATACTTTGATCTCTCCTTCCAACATGCAAATGGTGAATTGCTTAGAAGCATGCGCAGATTTGGTGATGGCGAAAAATTCCTCCACTTGATTACTCAAATTAGAGCATTAAATCCCGCTGCTGGAATTAGATCTAACTTTATCGTTGGATTTCCTGGCGAAACTGATGCACATTTTATGGATTTAATTGAATTTTTATCTCAAGCACAGCTAGATGCAATTGGCGTATTCGGCTACTCTGATGAGGATAAAACTGAGGGGCAAACTTTAAGCAATAAAGTTGCACCAGAGTTAATAACAGAGCGAGTAAATGAACTATCAACCTTAGTTGATGAGTTAATCACCCAACGGGCAGAGGCGCGGATTGGTGAAAAGGTGAGAGTGTTAATTGAGGATGAGGCCGAGCAGGAAGGTAGGGCAGATCATCAAGGTCCTGATGTAGATGGCTCTACATTTGTTAAATCAAGAAGTAAGTATCGAGTGGGCGAGTATGTTGATGCTGTAGTTAGCGAGGCGGTGGGCGTAGACCTAATTGCGCAGGTAATATGAAAAAAGTAGAACGGCCAAACCTACCTAACTCACTTACAATTTTTCGAATCTTAGCTCTACCATTTTGTGCCTACGCTTTGTTTAAAAATGGTGGTGATGATGATAAGTGGCGAATTATTGCCTTTATACTTTTCTTTATTGTTGGCCTAAGTGACATATTAGATGGAAGATTAGCTAGATCTAGAAATCAGATTACTGAGTTTGGTAAGTTGCTTGATCCAATAGCTGACAAGGCGATGCTTGCTACTGCCACAGTAGGAGCGTCAACTCTGGGCATGCTCTCTTGGTGGGTGACAGGGATATTTTTGATTCGCGAGGTTGCGGTTACTATTTTAAGATTTGCCGTAATTAAAAAGGGCGTAATACCTGCAAGCAAAGGCGGAAAACTTAAGACCTTTTTCCAGAGTTTTGGAGTGGGCTTTTATATCCTGCCATTGCCATCATTTTTAAATACACCTCGTGATTTATTTATGGCGGTTGCAATATACCTAACTATTTCTACAGGTATAGATTACTTTAGAAAGGTGCTTACTAAGTGAGTGATTTAGAGGTTGCTAAATCGGTTGTTAAAAAATTAAGTAAGATAAGAAAAAGTTTAAGTGTCGCAGAATCTATTACCGGTGGTGGATTGGCTTCGGCGCTAACTGATATCCCAGGGGCATCTAAGGTTTTTATTGGTGGCGTAATTGCATATAGTGATCAGGTAAAAATTAATGAACTTTCAATTTCTAAAGCCGATCTTTTAAAGTATGGCGCGGTATCAGAGGAGATTGCTCTTGCAATGGCGCAAGGTTGCCTTAAAAAATTTAAAACAGATTACGCACTTGCCACCACAGGGGTAGCAGGGCCTGGTTCAGATAATGGGGTAAAGGCAGGAACGGCTTGGATTGGGGTCGTAGGTAAAGGTGAGAGTTTTGCAATTGCCCTCTCCCTCTCTGGCACGCGGGAAATCATCCGCCACGCCACAATTACCAGCGCATTAGCAGCTTTAGAGCGTACTCTTAAGCCGTGATCCTTCTACGTACACATATTGGTAGCTCACTTCGTGCTGCCCGTATTGAGCAAGGTCGCACGTTAAGAGATGTTGCTAAAAGTGCCAGAGTCTCACTCGGTTATCTATCTGAGGTAGAGCGGGGACATAAAGAAGCATCTAGTGAATTATTAAATGCAATTTGTTCAGCCCTTGATCTATCTCTTTCCACAATCTTGGTTGATGTTGCCACTGTGGTTAAAACCCACGAATCCCCAGTACTAACAATCTCGACTTTGCAAGTGGTAGAGACCGCAGCTTAACTTGTCAGCCGAGCCGGCGTTTATTCCTTACGCCCGCCAACATTCAACAAGTAATAAATCGCGAGCTGCTATCTTTGCGGGTGCAAAATTAGTTATAGCCGAGGTGGGTAACTACCAATCAAATATTGCAGATATTGCCTTACGCTCTCAAGTTTCAAAAGCTACGATCTACAATCAATTTGCCGATAAGGCAGAGATGATGGAGTGCCTGGTTGAGTCTGAGGTAATTAGGTTGACAGATATGGCGCTCGCAGCATCCTCAAGACAAGAGGCTTTATACGCACTCTCAACTGCGATCTCTCAAGATGAGGCTCTGCGCAAATTAACCCAATCAGATCCAAGTGATATTGCAAAGCTGGTAACAATCTCAAACCATCCAACTTGGGTGCTTGCCCACCAAGGGATTGCAAAAATTTTTGGAGCTGACTCAGCTGTTTGCGGGGTGATCCTTAGATGGTTGATTGGACAGATTGGCTCTCCAATTACACATGAGGAGTCATTAGCGCAGTCAAAACGATTGGCTAATTCACTTTTTAATTAGAATGAGAATCTCAGAGCTTCGCACCAGGCTAAACAATTACTTCCCTGATGCCGATACCTACGCCCGGGATATCATCCATAGCGAGCTAGGCGGAATTAGCGTTAATGCGGCAATTGATATCGGTATGGAGCCGGATGAGATTTGGAAGGCGGTAGTGCGTCATAACCCTGCGATGCCTGATAAATACAGATAACGGCGTGTCCTAGCCCGATTTTACCCTTTCGAACAGTTGTTCGATACAATTATCCTGCCCAACCAGAGCGGTTCCACAGTTCCGCTGGCCTCTCAGCCAGCCGTCAGTGATGTTCCGTACCTTCTGGACCGAAGATATGACCTCGTTGTAGGAGATGAAATCCCTAGAGCTGGTCAAGGAGAAGAAAGGAAATAAATCTTTATGGCCTCTGCAAATAGAGAACCACAAGATGATAAAAAAGAAGATAAACGATCTAGCGATCGTAGTAAATCCCTAGATACCGCCCTTGCCCAAATCGAGCGTCAGTTCGGTAAAGGATCGGTAATGAAGATGGGAGATCGCAAAGCTGTTGCCATGGAGGTAATCCCAACTGGCTCAGTTGCATTAGATATCGCTCTCGGCGTTGGCGGCTTGCCACGTGGTCGAGTAGTTGAGATCTATGGCCCAGAGTCCTCCGGTAAAACAACGGTGGCATTACATGCAATTGCTAATGCTCAAAAAGCTGGTGGCATCGCTGCCTTTATTGATGCTGAGCATGCATTGGATCCAGAGTATGCAAAGAAACTTGGCGTTGATATTGATGCGCTATTAGTTTCTCAACCAGATACTGGCGAACAGGCACTTGAAATTATGGATATGTTAGTTCGATCAGGTGCAATTGATATTGTAGTTGTTGACTCAGTTGCCGCATTAGTACCACGTGCTGAAATCGAAGGCGAGATGGGTGACTCACATATGGGTCTTCAGGCACGCCTTATGTCACAAGCACTTCGTAAAATGACTGGCGCACTACATCAATCAAACACCACTGCAATATTTATTAATCAGTTACGGGATAAGATCGGTGTTTTCTTTGGTTCACCAGAGACTACTACTGGCGGAAAAGCACTTAAGTTCTACGCCTCTATTCGTTTAGATGTTCGTCGAATTGAAACTTTAAAAGATGGTCAAGATGCGGTTGGTAATAGAACTCGCGTAAAGATCGTTAAAAATAAGGTTGCGCCACCATTTAAACAAGCTGAGTTTGACATCATTTATGGTGTTGGAATTAGCCGTGAGGGATCATTAATTGATATGGGTGTTGAGATTGGAATTGTTAAGAAATCTGGCGCCTGGTTTACCTATGAGGGTGATCAACTAGGACAGGGTAAAGAGAATGCCCGTGCATTCTTAATTGATAATCCAGATCTGGCCAATGATATTGAAACCAAGATCAGAGCTTCATATGTGCCAACTGAGGTAGATCCTGCCTTAGTAGCAGCAGTTGATGAAGCAACCGCTGATGTTGAGTTCTAATCACTAACTCACACAAAAGCATCTTGAAGAAATCTCAAGAGGTAGTAGCTGATCCCTACTCAGAGGCGATGTCGATTGCGTTATACGCACTTGCTCCACGCGCTAAGAGTAGGGATGAGTTGCATAAACAATTACTAAAGCGTGGGGCTGACTCAGAAATAGCCAATGCAGTTTTAGATTCACTTGAATTACAAGGTTTATTAAATGATCTTGAGTTTGCTAAGTTATGGTCAGAGTCTAGGCAACGGGCGAAGAAGTTAAGTAAGCGAGTAATTGCCGGTGAGCTTCGCACAAAGGGAGTTTCGCAAGACATAATCAATGAGGTAATTGAAGAGATTGATGATGAGAGCGAGTACAACCAAGCTTTTCTTCTTGCGCAACGTAAGTACAATTCAATATCTCATCTAGATCCAGAGGTTGTTTATCGAAGGATTTCTGGTTTATTAGCCCGCAAAGGTTATGGCCATGGTATTTGCGCAAGAATTATGCGGGAGTTAACTGGATCTAAGTAGCAAGTAGAATTACCACCATGCCTACCTTTGTAGTTGAAACCTATGGTTGCCAGATGAATGTCCATGATTCAGAGCGAATTAGTGGCCTCCTCCTAGATGCTGGTTACACCCAGGCTTTGGCAGATTCCCAACCAGATTTAGTGGTGTTTAATACTTGTGCGGTTAGAGAAAATGCTGACAACAAGTTGTATGGAAATCTTTCTTTTTTAGCGCCGCGCAAAAAAAGTGATCCAAATTTTCAAATTGCAGTAGGTGGCTGTATGGCTCAAAAAGATAAGGATCTAATCATCAAACGCGCCCCATATGTTGATGTGGTATTTGGTACTCATAACATCGGCTCATTACCAATTTTGCTTGAGAGAGCACGAATCGAAGAGCATTCTCAAGTTGAGATAAAGGAATCATTAGAGCATTTTCCGTCAACGCTACCGGTAAAACGTGACTCTGCTTTTTCTGCCTGGGTCTCAGTCTCAGTTGGCTGCAATAACACCTGCACATTTTGTATTGTTCCCCAACTTCGCGGCATTGAGAAAGATCGACCTGCTGTTGACATTATGAATGAGGTTAAAGCTTTAGTAGATCAGGGCGTAATTGAAATTACCTTGCTTGGCCAAAATGTTAATGCATATGGTGTTGATTTTGGCGATCGGGGTGCATTTGCCAAGTTACTTCGGGAGTGCGGAAAGGTTGATGGCTTAGAGCGAGTTAGATTTATGTCTCCACATCCACGAGATTTTACCGAGGATGTAATTGATGCCATGGCTCAAACAAAGAATGTAATGCCTCACCTGCATATGCCACTTCAATCAGGTAGTGACAAAATTTTGCAAGCTATGCGCCGTTCATATCGATCCGATCGGTATTTGGGAATTATTGAAAAGGTAAGAAAAGTTATGCCGAATGCTGCTATCACCACCGACATTATTGTGGGATTTCCTGGTGAGAGTGATGATGATTTTTCACAAACAATTAATTTAGTTAAAGAAGCAAAATTTTCTGCTGCCTACACATTCCAGTACTCAAAGCGACCCGGAACACCGGCTGCAACAATGCCTGATCAGGTATCGGATGATGTTATGGCCCAGCGTTATAACCATCTACACAAGGTTCAACAGGAGATTTCTAAAAGTGAAAATGAGAAGTTAATTGGTAAGAAGGTTGAATTGTTAGTTTCAAGCCATGAGGGCAGACATGATGTTGATCAAAGGAGAATGAATGGGCGTAGTGCTGATTTTCGCCTTACTCACTTTGATAACTCTGAAAATAAGGCCAGGCCTGGGGATCTAGTTGAGGTTAATGTTGTAGAAGCGTATGCAAATCATATTGTGGCAGGTGCGCCATTGGCGATCAAGAAAACTAAAGGGGCCGCAGCCCATGCAGCATGGATGGAAGATATCGGTGATAAAAAAATATTACTTGGAATTCCAACTTTGAGCTCCCTTAAATCACTTTAGTCTTAGATGAAATTAATTGTTATTTGCGGTGCAACCGCCACTGGAAAAAGTGAATTAGCTATAGCTGTTGCAAAGGAAATAAATGCTGAGGTAGTTAATGCTGACTCTATGCAAGTTTATAAAGGAATGGATATTGGAACAGCAAAATTATCAGTGCCAGAGCGAGCTGGCGTGGCGCACCATCTAATTGATGTATTAGATATTAAAGATGAGGCAAACGTTTCCTGGTACCAGGAGGTAGCCAGAAATAAAATTGATCAATTGCTTAGCTCCGGTAAATCAGTAGTTGTAGTTGGTGGAACTGGTCTTTATATCAAAGCAATTTTAGATGATTTAAACTTTCCAGATACTGACCCCTTAGTGAGAGACAAAATAACTGCGCAGGCAGAGAAATTTGGTAATGAAATAATGCATGAGCGACTTGCTAAATTAGATCCCGCCGCAGCTCTTGCTATTCCTAAGGAGAATATTAGAAGAGTTATTCGCGCTCTTGAGGTAATTGAGTTAACCGGTAAACCTTTCACAGCGAACTTACCAAGGCAGGAGAGCAGTAAATATCCGCAGGCAAAGCAGTTTGGGCTAGTGCTTGATAGAGCAAATCTTGATGAAAAAATTGATACTAGAGTTGAAGATATGTGGAGCAAAGGTTTTCCACGAGAAGTTTCATTGCTTATGACACAAGGATTAGAGCAGGCAACTACGGCCAAAAAAGCACTTGGTTATAACCAGATAATTAATTACTTAAATGGTGAAACTGATGAAGCATTTGCTAAAGATGAGACTAAGCGTGTTACTAGGGCGTATGCAAGAAGGCAGGAAACCTGGTTTTCCAGAGATGAGCGGATTCAGTGGCTGGCGCCAGATTCAATCTCAGCACGGCTAGAAAAACTCTTGGCTAGTATTAATTGATGACCAAAGCTACTTACGGGCACGGGACACATAATGATTTTGTCTTAGTTTTTGATGAGTTGGACCAATTAACTTTTACACCAAAACAAATCAAAAAAATATGCGATCGAAAAAATGGAGTCGGTAGTGATGGTTTTATTAGAATTGTTAAAAAAGATGGTGCTTGGTTTATGGATTATTCAAATGCCGATGGGTCAATCGCTGAAATGTGCGGTAATGGCATAAGGGTAATGGCTAGGTATTTAACCGATCGCGGTCATCAACCAAGTGGAATTTATTCAATAAATACCAGGGCTGGCAGAAAATTTTTATCAGTACCTGAGAGTGGTGATATATCGGTGAATATGGGGCAAGTTTCTCAGGTAGTAGGTGAAATTTTAGTTGAATCAAATAACAATTCATTTTCTGGCTTAAATATTGAAATTGGAAATCCGCATGCGGTGGTATTCACCAATGATATGTCTCTGATAGGTGACTTAAAAAATGCTCCGAAGGTATCTCCAGACAGTGAGTATCCAGATGGAGTTAACATTGAATTTGTTAAGTTTTTAGAAAATGGCGAGATCCAAATGCGAGTTTATGAGCGAGGAGTAGGTGAAACACAATCCTGTGGAACTGGAACCTGCGCTGTAGCCCTTGCTGCAAGTATTATAAAAAATAAGCCATTGCCTATTAAGTGGATCATAAATCCACCAGGCGGAAAATTACTTGTTGAAATTGATGGTCATAGCAATGCAACTTTGACTGGGCCAGCAGAGCTAATACGAGATATTGAATTGGATCAATATTTGTGAGTGATTCAAAGTTTGATAAGGATGAATCACTTGAGATTGATATCGATACGTTAATTAGAGAAAATGCCCAAGCGGTAGCAGATTATGAGTTAAGTGAAAATCCTGAGAGCAGTAACCAAGATTTACAAGACCGTCAGGCGCTACGCCGCGTAAGTGGGCTTTCAACAGAGTTACAAGATGTTTCAGATGCTGAGTATCGACAGCTTCGGCTTGAAAAGGTTGTTTTAGTTGGAGTTTGGACACAAGGAAGTGCACAAGATGCTGATAACTCATTAAAAGAGTTAGCTGCACTTGCTGAAACCGCTGGCTCACAGGTTATGGAGGCGCTGATACAGCGGCGAGATAAACCAGATTCAGCAACATTTATTGGCTCTGGAAAGGTTAAAGAGGTTCGTGAAGCGGTAGTAGCGACCGGTGCAGATACGGTTGTATGCGATGGTGAGTTATCACCTGCCCAACTAAGAACACTAGAACAAAAAGTTAAAGTTAAAGTCATTGATCGGACTGCCTTAATTTTAGATATTTTTGCCCAGCATGCAAAAAGCAGAGAAGGTAAAGCGCAGGTAGAGCTCGCACAGATGTCCTATATGTTGCCCCGTCTACGTGGTTGGGGTGACTCTTTGTCTCGGCAAGCAGGTGGTATTGGTGGACGCGGACCTGGTGAAACAAAGATTGAAACTGACAGAAGAAGAATTAATGACAAAATGTCAAAGCTTCGCCGTGAGATTAAAGATATGAAGATTTCGCGGGATACTAAGCGTAATGAGAGAAGACGAAACAATATTCCATCAGTTGCAATTGCCGGATATACAAATGCAGGTAAATCTTCGCTATTAAATCGATTAACAGGTGCTGATGTATTAGTTGAGAATGCGCTCTTTGCAACCTTAGATCCAACAGTCAGGAAAACGGAAAGTGCAGATGGTCGTATTTATACTTTGGTGGATACGGTAGGTTTCGTAAGACATTTACCGCACCAATTAGTTGAAGCATTTAAATCAACACTTGAAGAGGTATCTGAATCTGATCTAATTGTGCATTTAGTCGATGGTGCACACCCAGATCCACAGGAGCAACTACGAGCTGTGCGTCAGGTAATTGATGAAATTGGTGGTGGCGAAATTGCCGAAATCATTGCGATAAATAAAGCAGATATTGCTGCACCAGAGGTGCTAATGGAGCTTTTGCGTAAAGAAAGTAATGCGTATGCGATTTCAGCTCGTACGGGGTATGGAGTTGAAACTTTAGTAAAAGCAATTGAATCAGCACTTCCTAAGCCAAAAGTTGAAATAAATGTAGTAATTCCATTTAGTAGAGGTGATTTGGTTAGTGCTGTACACGAACAGGGAGAGATTATCTCCGAGGAGTATTTACCAGAGGGAACTAGGCTTCATGCAATGGTTGGCGGGGCGCTTGCGAAAAAAATTGAGATGCTATGAGTTTATTACTCGGACTTAAGTTATTTTTAGCTCCGTTTTTTGTTTGGGTGATATCAATTCTTCAAGGCAGATATAGCGCACGTCTTGGCGGTTTGTTCCTTGGATTGCCTCTAACTACTGGGCCATTTTTGCTTATCATCGGTATACAAGAGGGGAGAGGATTTGCCAAGGTTGCAGCACACGGCGTGCTAGTAGGACAGATTTCATTAATTGTTTTTTGCCTAATCTATGCAGTAACAGCTAAGAAATTCAATTGGAAGTACTCAATTTTATTAGCAACTATCACTGTTTGGACAAGTGGTTACATTTTGAATCTGATTAAATTTTCTAATTTAGAAGTAATGTTGTTACTTCTAATTACTTGGGTTGTTTCACTAGGCTTGTTTCCTAAATATGAAAAGCCAGCAGATAAGGTAGAGGCACCAAAGTGGGAGCTACCAGTAAGGCTATTAACAGCAGTATTACTAATCTTGCTACTGACGGCTACCGCAAATATATTGGGCTCAAGAGTATCTGGAGCATTATCAACCTATCCAACAATAGTTTCTGTATTAGGATCGTTTAGCCATCGCAGGCACGGTCCAAAGTATTTGATTGCTACTTTGCACGCTTTAATTCAAGCGCTACCAATTACTTCGGCAATAATGATTACCTTAACATTGGTGCTTTAAGCAATAAATCCATTCGGAAATGGATCAGCAGGATCTAAAACCCAAGTTGCCTCACCCATTATCCAAGCACGACCAGTTACTGTTGGAATAATTGCTGGCAATCCCGCAACCGTAGTGTGCTCTTTGACTCGTCCTTCAAATTGCGAACCGATCCATGACTCATTTATCAATACATCTCTATCTTTAAACTCTCCTCGAGCTACCATTTGGGCAAGTCGTGCACTTGTTCCTGTTCCGCAAGGAGAACGATCAAACCAACCAGGGTAAATAGCCATTGCATTTTTCCAATGAAGTGCATTACTTCCTGGTGCAATAAAATCAATATGGTGACAAATTGCGATATCCGGATTTTCTGGATGAACTGGACGATTTTGTAAGTTTATTGCATCACTTATTGCAAGACCTGCTGCTAGAAACTTCTGGCCATTGGTATGCTCAAACTCAATTCCAATTCGATCCACAGGGATTATGGCGTAAAAGTTTCCACCAAAAGCCATGTCATATTTTATTTTTCCGTAGCCAGGTACATCGACAGTTTGATCTAATTGATAAGAAAAAGATGGCACATTAGTCAAAGTGACTTTTTCCGCCTTACCATTTTTTACTTGGACATCAACAATTACTAATCCAGCTGGAGTATCAAGCCGGACTGTAGTAATTGGCTCTATAACAGGTACTAATCCTTTTTCAACTAAAACTGTTGCAACGCCAATAGTTCCATGTCCACACATCGGCAAGCAACCAGAAACTTCAATATAAACAACGCCCCAATCAGCATCTGGTCTAGTTGGCTTTTGTAGAATCGCCCCACTCATTGCAGGATGACCTCTTGGTTCATACATTAACCACTGGCGAATATGATCCATGTGCTCCATGAAATAGAGTCGTTTCTCAAACATTGTTTTGCCCGGAATCTCTTCAATTCCACTAGTGACTACTCGAGCCGGCATTCCTTCAGTGTGCGATTCAACCGTAGTTACGGTGCGCAAACTATTTTTCATGATGTTACTTTCTATTTTTATAGAAATTAAGAGTTTGTTGAATATCTTTGTTTAGTTGAGCAAGGTCAGTTGCTGGAAGTGGCAAGCGAGGCAGTCTTGTAGGTCCGCCATATCGACCAACCGCCTCCATAGCTATTTTAATTGCCACAATAAATTCCTTGCGGCTATCCCAGTTAAAAAGGTTATGGACAGCAGCATAAATTGGTTTTGCTTCGTCATATCTACCAGAAACACAAAGGTTATATAGCTCAACCGATTCTTTTGGAAGAGCATTTGGAAATCCAGCTATCCAACCAACCACACCACCAGTTGATAGCTCAAGTAGAACATCATCTGCGCCGACCAAAACCTCAATGCGCGGGGCATAATGGTGCAACTGCCAAATTCTACGGACGTCACCAGAGAATTCTTTAATTGCAACAACATTTTCAGAAGTATCTGCAATTCTTGCAACTAATTGCGGAGTTAAATCTACTTTTGTATCAAAAGGATTGTTATAAGCAATTATTGGAACTCCGACTTTATTTACCTCTTTATAGTGAGCAATAATCTCATCGTCATTTGCTCGATATGCTGTCGGTGGCAACAACATAACGCACTTAGCACCCATTTCAACCGCTTGTTCTGCCCATCGACGGGATTCGGCTGCGCCATAAGCAGCAACACCAGGAACAATATTAAAACCATTTGGTGCAGCATCAATAGCAGTTTTTAACACTTTACTTCGCTCCTCTGGTGTTAAAACCTGATACTCACCTAGGGAGCCATTTGGTATTGCACCATGCACACCATTAGCTGCTTGCCATTTAATGTGTTCGGCATATTTGTCATAATCAATTGAAAGATCATCACGAAACGGCAGAGCCGTAGCAGTTAATACACCGTGCCAAGGTTTATTAGTTGTCATGGCTAAACCTTATTCGCCAGCCGCTAAAACGCCAAGTGGAATTGGCGTAATAATTGGCCGATTAACGGCAGCAATTCGATCAATATCAGTGGGTGAGATTTCTAAATTATCTGCCACCAGATCCACAACCGACCGTCCACAAATTCTTCCTTGGCAAAGGCCCATTCCGCATCTTGTAAAAAGTTTTGCCGTCCGTGAATCGGTTGCTCCTAGCTCTGTAATTGCATGCTTTAAATCATTTAAATCAACCTCTTCGCACCGACAAATAATTGATTCACCAGTAAGCCAAGATTTCCAGCCAGATTTAATTGGATAGGCACGAATTAGTGCTGTTGCAAATCTTTGTTTTTTTGCCCTTCTTTTAATATGAGCTTTTTTAATCTCTACCTTACAGCCAACAAATTTTGCAGCAGATATTCCGGCAATTACACCTTCCGCCATAGAAAGCTCTGAGCCACCAATTCCGGTTATTTCGCCAGCAACGAATATGCCCGTGACAGATGTTTGTTGTTTATCATCCGCCCAAATAACCACTCCATCATCTTCTGCAACAATTTGTTTACAACCGAGTGATCCGGCAAGCGATGTATCGGCGGTAAAGCCCCAGCCAATTGCAGCAACATCACATTTTATATTTTTAATCTTCCTGATATTAAAATTCCTATCAATTTTGGCAATATCAACTGAATCTAATTCATCATTATCTGCTTTGTAAGCTCTAACTACTGCATATCCAAATCGAGGGCGTACCTTGCCCGTGCTAATAGTTTTTAGGTAGTAATAACCTTCATTAATCTTGTGCAAATTTTCTAGCATAGCGGCAAAAGATTTTAACCATCTAATCGGCTTATTAGCTTCTATTAACTCAACAATTTCACCGCCTGCTTTTAAAACTCCAGTAGCAACTGGAAGTAAGAAGGGGCCACTGCCTGCAACAACTATCCGCTTGCCAGCTAGTACAGCGTGCCCTTTCAAAAGTGATTGAACCGCACCAGGAGTCATTACACCAGGCGTGTCCCAGCCCGGGAACGGCAGAGTTCGATCATATGCACCAGTGCAAATAATTAAATTTTTAGTGTTAACAATTTTTTCATTATCTTGATGAATAATTCTTAAAGTATTTACACCATCTTTATGGGTAGCACTCCATATCTGAGCGTTTGACCAAACTTCGATTTCTTTTCTAGCCTTTACTGCATTGATAAGTAGTAAACCAGTCTCTAAGTCATAATGCTGATCAATTTGATTTTCCAAACTATCTGCAGCCATCCGCCAGTACTGACCACCCATCCTTGGATTGCTATCAATCAAAAGTACTGGAGCTCCTGCAGCCGCAGCAGCAATTGCTGCACTTAATCCTGCTGGACCTGCACCAACAATTACAACATTATGCATTTGAACCTACCTGTGTCTGTACATTCATTCCATTTTTTGCTTCGATAATGCATGCTCTTTGGTTTGCAACACCATTTATTACAACTAAACAATCAAAACAAACACCGATCCCACAGAAGATGCCACGCTTATTTTGATTAAATCTACTCAATCGTAAGGAGCGAATATTTACTGCTAGTAAAGCAGCACCAACAGATTGGCCAGCTACTGCAGTAATTTTCTGATCGTTATATGTAAATTCAATTTCAGACTGCGACATATTCACTACCCTGAAAGCGCTTTGGTGAAAATGGTGATGGATCCATAAATGGACTTTGCCCTGTTATTTGCGAAGTGATTAGTTCACCAGTTGCTGGCGCTAATCCAATTCCAGCACCTTCATGGCCTGCTGCATGCCAAAGACCGGAAATAAGTGCATCCTCTCCTATGACTGGTAAATGATCTGGAGCATATGGTCGAAAACCACGATAAGCCCTTAGTAATTGCACATTGGAGAGAATCGGAAACAGTGATATTGCTTGCCGTGCAAGTTGGCGCAAAATTGCTACATCTAGTTCACCGTTAAAGCCAACTCGTTCCCGAGAGGCTCCAATTAAAATAGTACCGCTGGCTGTTCCTTCTACTACAGCCGATGATTGCAGATCTGCCTGCCCACTTGCGACATTTGCAACATAATCTGCATCATAAACTTTGTGATGAATGAGTTTTGGCGCAGGCGAAGTAACTAAAATAAAACCGCGTCTTGGCATTATAGGTAGGTATGAATTAGCCATTTTTGCAATTTCACCCGCCCAAGTTCCGGTTGCATTAATGACAATTGGGGAGATGTAACTATTTTTATCGGTAGATATACCAGTTACAGAGTTGTGATTTGAATTTACCTTAATCACATTTTCACCTTGCACAAATACCCCACCGCGCTTTTTTACTGCTCTCATAATCTGCGCAGCAGCTAGCATTGGTTGGCACTGCGCATCTTTTGGATATAAAACACCATATTCAACGTCAGCAGATAGGTATGGCTCAATTTTTTGCAGTCCATTTCGATCCAATTCAATGGTTTCCACGCCACTAGATTTCTGCAAAGTTGCTAGTCTCTTTAAATTTGATATGCCCTTTTCACTTCTGGATACAACTATTCCTCCTTTAGCTTCAAGCTCAAACCCACCACCGATATCTGTGTCTAGTTCAAACCATGCATCTCTTGATCGCATTGCTAGAGTAAGTTCAGCCCCAGGTTCTTTGTCGGAAACTAAAATATTTCCTTCACCGGCCCCAGTAGTTCCACTTGCAACTGGACCACGATCAATTACTAGCACCTTAAGTCCAGCATTTGTAAGTGCCAGAGCACTACAGGCACCAACTACTCCAGCACCAATCACAATGGCATCAGGATTTTTCATGCTATAAATCTACTGTCAGTACCCCACTTTTAACTATAAGTAGTGGGTTACCTCACCAATTTAACCGGGTGCGAATAGGGTAAATCGCACTTCCATTTTATTTCTGCTAACCATCGGACGTAGAGTTCCCATCTATATTCACTGCGGTATAAATGGTGCGTTTTCCACAGAATTGAGATTATCTACAAAGGCTTTGTAAATTACTATGTAATTACCTTGTGCTCGATATCGACATAAACCCCGAACAAAAACGTGGATTAATTATAGTTTTCGCACTAACGATTGGATTAGCTGGGTTTTTCTTTTTAAATTCACGTCCTACCGCTGAACCAGTATTGATACAAGATACCAATATAGATCAGACTCAAAATGATTTAATCGATATTCCAACTAAATTAATAGTCAATGTTGCTGGAAGAGTTAAAAATCCAGGTGTCTACCAATTACCACAGGGCTCAAGAGTTGTTGATGCAATCGAGGCAGCTGGTATGCAACTTAAAGGCGTTGATATAAGCGATATAAATCTAGCTAGATTATTAGTAGATGGAGAGCAAGTACTAGTTGGCGGCTCAAAGTTGACAAGCAAAAAGAGTACTCCTAAAAAAATTACATCAGATAATCCTCTCGATATAAATAGAGCAACTATTACTCAACTAGATACTTTGCCAGGTATTGGTCCAGTTACAGCCCAGCGAATTATTGACTATCGAACAAAAGTTGGTCGTATAAGTTCAATTGATGAACTCAAGAAAATTTCCGGACTTGGTGGATCAAAATTCGAAGAGATAAAAGCCTTACTTCGAGTTTTATAGATTATCGACTACTTTTAATAGGTAGTTCTTTATGGTTTGGTGCGGCGTTAGTCGGGTTCTTACCTAGCATAAAATTACTACTGATCATTGCCTTAATTGGTTTCATCTTTATTTATAGAAAAAGTTCATACTCAATAATACTGATTGCAGTTTTAGTAGGGTGTTGCTTAATCAGTATCAGACAATTTGCCTTAAACAACCAGCTTCTGATGGCACATTTTGGTGATACGGCTGAGGTTGAGGGAGTAATTCAATCTGATCCGATTATTAAAGCTGGCAAAATTATTGGATCTAGATTACAAGATGATCAATTCAGTGTTCTATTTAAACTAACAAAAATTGAAGGTGTATCAGTTAATTTACCCACGCGCCTTAAATATGATTTAAATTCTAAAGTAGGAATTGATCAAAAAGTAAAATTGAAAGCAAGATTTATAAAAAGTAAGGAGCGTAAAGTTGCGGCGCTACTAATTGCTAATGGAAAGATTTCCATATTAACTGACTCCAGAAAGCTATTCTCTACCACATCAGGGATCAGAGATAGTTTTAGAAAATTGGTAAAGCATTCCGATGCAGGCTCTCTTATTCCAGGAATGGTGCTCGGAGACACTTCGCTGCAAAACTCAGTATTTGCCGACAAAATGCGAAGAGTGGGACTTTCCCATTTGACTGCAGTCAGTGGAGCAAACTTCGCACTGGTCGCCTCTTTTTTGCTTTGGCTACTTCAATTCATAGTCGCAAAGATTCGAATTAGAATTCAAATTGTTACCTTAATTCTTGTTTTATTTATATTTCTAGTTCGACCAACACCATCTGTACTACGTGCTTCAGTAATGACTGGCGTTCTTTTATTCGCAAAACTAAGAGGTGAAAAATCAACTGGTATACCAGCATTAGGTTGTGCAATTGCATTACTTATATTACTTGACCCATTCCAAGCAATTGACCCAGGATTTTCATTATCTGTACTAGCAACCGCTGGAATCTTAATATTTTCGCCGGTTATTAAATATAAGTTAGGTAATTATATAAAGCATGAGTGGCTAGTCGAAGCAATTTCAATTCCAGTAAGTGCAACTTTATTTTGTATCCCAATTATCGTTTTGCTATCTAGCCAACTCTCTCTAATTACAGTACCAGCTAATATTTTAGTTGCTCCAGTAATTGCACCAATAACTGTTCTTGGATTTATAGCAGCTGTTTTTTCTCCTTTTATTCCAACAATTTCAACGATATTACTATTCATCGCAACTCCAATAGCTAATTGGATTGTCACGATCTGCCAAATAATGAATAGTTCGCCGGTAATTACTTTTAATCAAAGCGGATTTTTTATTGCAACATTTATACTATTGATCACTGCAGCTCTAACCAAGAAACTTTGGCTATCGGGTGTAGTAATACTTTTATTAGTTTTGCAATTATTTTTTAACTCGATGGTATGGCCAGGAAAGAACTGGCAAATTGCTAATTGTGATGTCGGACAAGGTGATGGGTTAGTTATAAATCTTGGCGATAGCAGCGGATTGGTTATTGATACCGGTCCAGATCCGCTCAAAATCAATCAGTGCTTACATAAATTAAAGATAAAGAAAATTCCGTTGTTAGTCCTAACTCATTTCCATGCGGATCATGTTGGAGGTCTTTCCTCAGTTATCAAAGATCGAAAGATAGGGCAGGTCTGGATATCTAATTTATTAGAGCCTGAAGCAAGTTATAAATCAGTACTAACACTTTTAAAGGGAATTGAACTTCGAACCGTTAAAGAGGGAGACAGATTTACTTCCAGTAACAATAATTTAGATATTATGGTGTTGTGGCCAAGGGCTATTACCCAGGATTTTCAAACTTTGCCGGGCGATGGTTCAACAGTTAATAACTCAAGTATCTCTCTAATTATTAGGATAAAATCACTTTCCATATTTGTAGCCGGCGATATTGAACCAGCAGTACAAGAGATAATTACAAAATCTGGCTACTTAGCAGCAGTAGATGTTTTAAAAGTATGCCATCATGGATCAAAGTACCAATATCTACCGATGCTTGATCAGCTTAAACCGAAGATTGCCATTATCAGCGTTGGTGCTGGTAATTCATATGGACATCCCGATCCGGAGTACATAAATGAGTTGAAGCGAAGAAATATTAAAGTTCTGCGCACGGATATCTCAGGTGGAGTCTCACTTGCTCCACCTAATAGGATCAGGGTTACTGGCAAAGAATGGTGGCAAATTAGATGGGGTTAGTTTTAATCCAAGGCGGAGAAAGTCTGTTAGCTGATCGAGCCATTTCAGAAATCACAACTTCATTCCCTAATGCCCAGGTCACTAGTTTGTCAGCTAGCGAGATTGAGGTTGGAGTTATCACTGATAGTTTAGCTCCATCCTTGTTTTCTGATACCAGGATTGTTGTAATTAAAGAAATTCAAGATTTGGCATCTGAATGTAGTGACGAGGTTGCAAGTTACTTAGAGAATACAGATGAGAATCTAACTTTAGTACTTTGGCATAAAGGTGGGGTCAAAGGCAAAGCGCTTGTAGATAAAATTAAAAAAGCAAAAGCCGAATTAATCACAGCTGAAGTTATTAAAAAAGATAGTGAAAAGTCTGACTTTATTCGAAATGAGTTTAAGCGATTAGAGAGAAAGGTAAGCACGGAGGCTATTAGCGCCTTAATTGATTCACTTGGAAGTGACCTAAGAGAATTAAGTGCTGCCTGTTCACAGCTTGCCTCTGATGTAGCTATAAATAAAATTATTGATGAAGATGATGTTAAGTCTTATCAACAGGGCAGAGTTGAAAGTACTGGATTTGATGTGGCTGATGCCGCAATTGATGGTAAGACAGCTATTGCCTTAATTAATTTACGAAATGCGATTGCAACTGGAACTGATCCAGTTTTAATTGTTAGTGCATTAGCATCTTCTCTTAGAACTCTTGCGAAAGTATCTGGCGAATCTCGAAGTACTAAGTCATTCGAGTTAGCGTCAACATTGGCTCTTCCGCCTTGGCAAATTGATAAGGCTAGGCGCCAATTAACTGGCTGGAGTGAGAGCGGCTTAACAAAGGCGGTAATTGCTGTTGCAGCTGCTGATGCAGATATAAAAGGTGCCGCTTCAGATCCTATTTACGCCCTTGAACGGGCGATAATGACCGTTTGTTCTGTGAAAGGTAGTAGATAATCACGCTCAGTTTGAGCGTAACCGCCCAACGCTGATACCCTACGGCTCTTCTTAAATAAGTTTTTAAGATTCAAAGAGAAAAGGTAATCCTAAGTGGCAAATATTAAGTCCCAGATAAAGCGTATTCGCACCAATAATAAGGCGCAGGATCGCAATAAGGCATATCGCTCAGCACTTCGAACTGCTATTCGTAGATTTCGTGATGCTGTTACATCTGGTGATGCTGCAAAGATTAAAGCTGAATTTACTGATGCATCACGTTCATTAGATACAGCTGTTTCTAAGGGTGTAATTCATGCCAATAATGCAGCAAATAAAAAGTCAGCGATGGCCAAGTTGGCCAACAAAGCTGGCGTTCGTTAATTTTCTAGACTCTGCGAAGGCATAAATGCCTGCCATCTCGATAGCTAAAGCACCGCAACCTGCTGCCACAAATCCTGCGCAAATACGTAATTATTGCATTATTGCCCATATCGATCATGGTAAATCTACTTTGGCAGATCGAATGCTAGGAATAACTGGTGTAGTTGAAGACAGAAATATGCGTGCACAATATTTAGATCGCATGGATATTGAGCGCGAACGCGGTATCACGATTAAGAGTCAGGCAGTTCGCCTACCTTGGCGATCTGGCTTAGATAATCAAGAATATGTACTAAACATGATTGATACACCTGGCCATGTTGATTTTACATATGAAGTTTCACGCTCACTCGCTGCTTGCGAAGGTGCAGTTTTGCTAGTTGATTGCGCACAGGGAATTGAAGCTCAAACGTTGGCAAATCTCTATTTAGCAATGGAGAATAACTTAACGATCATTCCAGTTCTAAATAAAATAGATTTACCTGCTGCTCAGCCGGAGAAATTTGCTGAAGAGCTAGCGAATTTAATTGGGTGTAAACCGGAGGACTGCTTAAGAGTTTCTGGTAAAACGGGTGAGGGAGTTGAAGCGTTGCTTGATCAAATTGTTAAACAAATTCCACCCCCTGTTGGTGATCCAAAGGCACCTACCAGAGCTTTAATTTTTGATTCAGTCTATGACTCCTATCGAGGTGTTGTTACCTATGTGCGTGTTGTAGATGGTCATCTATCACCACGTGATCAAATTCAAATGTATTCAACTGGGGTACGCCATGAGATGTTAGAGGTTGGTGTTATTTCACCAGAACCTATAGCAAGTAAAGGATTAGGTGTTGGCGAGGTAGGTTATTTGATCACTGGCGTAAAAGATGTACGCCAATCTCGAGTTGGTGACACAGTAACTACCTATAACAATCCAGCTACCGTGGCACTTGCTGGCTATAAAGATCCTAAGCCGATGGTTTTTTCTGGTCTGTTTCCGTTAGATGGCGCCGAGTACCCAATGTTGCGTGAAGCGCTAGATAAATTACAACTAAATGATGCCGCCCTAGTTTTCGAACCAGAGTCCTCCGCAGCGCTTGGTTTTGGATTTAGATGTGGATTTCTTGGTCTACTGCATATGGAAATTGTGAGAGAGCGACTTGAGCGCGAGGCTGGTTTAACATTAATTTCAACGGCACCAAGCGTGGTTTACAACGTAACACTTGATGATGGCAAAAAAATAGTTGTGACAAATCCATCTGAGTATCCAGATGGAAAAATTGCCGAAGTGCAAGAGCCAATCGTGAAGGCAACAATATTGGCCCCAAGTGAGTTTATTGGAACAATTATGGAGTTATGTCAGCAACGTAGAGGCGTGCAAAAAGGAATGGATTATCTGTCAGAAGATCGAATCGAAATTCGCTATACGTTACCACTGGCTGAGATTGTCTTTGATTTTTTTGACCAACTTAAATCTCGTACGCGCGGCTATGCCTCATTAGATTATGAACCAATTGGCGAAGAACCAGGTGATTTAGTCAAGGTTGATATTTTGTTACAAGGTGAAAAAGTAGATGCATTTAGTCAAATTGTTCATCGCGATAAAGCTTATGCCTACGGTGTTTCCATGACTGGAAAATTACATGAATTAATTCCTCGGCAACAGTTCGAAGTTCCAATTCAAGCTGCAATTGGTGCAAAGATTATTGCCCGCGAAAACATAAGAGCTATACGCAAGGATGTATTAGCAAAGTGTTATGGTGGTGATATTACCCGTAAGCGCAAACTACTCGAGAAACAAAAAGAGGGTAAGAAGCGTATGAAGATGGTAGGGCGAGTAGAGGTACCGCAGGAGGCATTTATTGCTGCGCTAACAACCGACTCAGATAAAGCGAGTGAAAAGAAGAAGTAAGTGAATCTTGCATTCTATATTCATATTCCTTACTGCGTTAAACGCTGTGGCTATTGCGACTTCAATACTTACACTCCAGCTGAATTGCAACTAACCGAAGGGTTAAAAGAGATATCAAACTCTTACATTGATTTAGCTATTAAAGAAATC
>CANHGU010000008.1 GCA_947460855.1 Candidatus Nanopelagicaceae bacterium
CAAAACTCAAGAGTTATCTCAATCGCTCTTGGCATACTCACCATAGTAATGGGATTTATATTCATGCTAAATGAAAAATTTTATCGAAGCTTTAAGCCGGCGTGGAAAACACGAACTGGTTTAGCATCAGCACCGTTACTAGGTTTTGCCTTTGGAATTGGCTGGACACCTTGCATTGGACCAACACTGGGAGCAGTTCAAGTATTAGCTTTTGAAAGTGCGACCGCACAGCGTGGTGCAATTTTATCTGCCGCTTATTGTATAGGCCTAGGGCTACCTTTCATATTAATAGGATTATTTTTAGATAAATCAGAGCCAATGCGCAAAATTATTGCAAAACGTGGAAATCTGATCACAAAAATAGGTGGAATACTTTTGATAGTAATAGGAATACTTCAAGTTAGTAATAATTGGGATAGCTTGATGAACTTGATTAGAGATTTGATCTCTGGATTTATTCCAATTTTATGAAAAGTACAGTTTTAGATAGCAAATCTTTCTTACGCTGGTGCTGGCGTCAGTTAACAAGCATGCGCACCGCATTAATACTGCTACTTATGTTAAGTATTGCTGCCATTCCTGGATCCCTTTTCCCACAGCGAACACAGAATCCACTAAAAGTTAGAGAGTATTTTGCAAATGATCCATCAACTGCGAAATGGTTAGACAGATTGAGATTGTTTGATGTTTATAGCTCGCCTTGGTTTAGTGCTATTTATTTACTTTTGTTTATTTCCTTGATTGGCTGCGTTTTACCTAGGAGTATTGACCACTTTAAAGCAATTGGGGCTAAGCCGCCATTAACACCAAAATATCTTGACCGGATGGAGTTTTTTACTGAAACAAGAAAACTTAATTTAGATGAAGTCGAGAAGTATCTAAAAAAGCGCAGATTTAGGGTACGCCGAGACTTGAATTCAATTTCAGCGGAAAAAGGTTATGCCAGAGAGAGCGGAAATCTTCTATTCCATCTTTCATTGGTATTGATTCTTATTGCCGTTGGATTTGGTTCTTTTTTTGGTAGCAAAGGTGATGCAATATTAAATGTTGGCGAAAGATTTATAAATACTCCCACCTCGTATGACATATTAAGTTTTGGAAAGTATCAGGCAGAGGATTCTCTACCACCTTTTTCAATTAAAGTTCAAGATTTTAAAGCAGAGTATGATCCAATGACCAATGCACCAATTGATTACACACTAACTGTGAGTGCAGCCAATCCAGCAGGTTCAACAGAAAAAACTGAAGTAATTAAGGTAAATAAACCGCTTACATTTGGAAGCACAAAAATTTATTTACAAGCTAACGGGTACTCCCCAATTGTTACTGTAAAAAATAAATCTGGAAGAGTAGTTTTAGATGGGCCTATTCCATTCTTGCCACAAGATTCAAACCTGTCATCAATTGGAGCAATTAAGGTGCCAGATATGGATCCACAAATTGGATTTGTTTCTTCATTTTTACCAACCGCGGATCGTGATCCTGTTCGAGGTGGATTTTCTTCTTATCCAGAGGTTTTGGATCCAAGATTGTTAATCTCAGTTTGGAAAGGTGATTTAGGACTTAACAATGGTGTACCGCAATCTGTTTATCGAATTGATACTAGTAAAATGACCAGAATTGGTTTGAAAGCTTTAGTATTAAATGAAACCTACGATTTCAGTGAGGGCTCCATCACATTTACAGGATGGAAGCCTTGGGTAAATCTACAAATAGTTAATGATCCAGGGAAAGGTTATGCACTAATTGGTGCGATACTTGCCATCCTAGGTTTACTGATTTCACTCTTTACTAGGCAAAGGAGAATTTGGGTTAAGCAAGGTAGAAAAACTCAAGTCGCCGGTCTAGCAAAGAACTCCATACCTGGCCTTGAGGATGAAATTAAAAATTTAGTAAAGGAGATAAGCGATGAGTAATAATTCAGCAGCACTTCTTTCTAATGATTTTATTTATGCTGCTATGGCTCTGTATACCCTTGCTTTTTTTGCTCACGCCGTTGAAGTAGCTTGGTCAGTCAAAACACCAGCTGCATCAGTTAAGAAAACGAAGTTAGATTTCTCGCGCACAGAACGAGTCGGAAGACTTGCTTCAGCATTTATGTTTCTTGGCTTTTTATTATTATTAACTGGAGTCATTTTCCGAGGTATTTCTGCAAGCCGAGTCCCATGGGGAAATATGTATGAGTTTTCGATTACTGGCGCTCTAGCATTTTCAGCCGCGTATCTATTTGGTTTAAAGAAATATAAAATCCGCTGGCTTGGATTACCAGTTTCCCTCGCAGTTTTATTAACCCTAGGAACAGCAATTACCCTGTTATATCGACCAAGTGCTCCATTAGTACCAGCGCTTAAATCGACATGGCTTGTTATACATGTTTCAGCTGCAATTATTTCTGGCGGTGTTTTTTTACTTGCTAACTGCATCGCAGCCACCTACCTAGTGTTAGACCGTTATGAACAAAAAGGAGCTCGCCCTACATGGGCTTTGAAATTTCCAACGCTGGAGGCATTAGATAATCTTTCATATCGATTAGTTGCATTAGTTTTTCCACTTTGGAGTTTTGCTGTTATCGCAGGAGCGATCTGGGCAGAGGCAGCGTGGGGTCGCTACTGGGGTTGGGATCCAAAAGAAACTTGGGCTTTTATTACTTGGGTTGCATACGCTGCATATTTACATGCCAGAGTTACAGTTGGTTGGCGCGGGCGTAAGGCAGCTTGGCTTTGCTTATTTGCTGGATCTACCTTCTTATTTAATTACATTTATATAAATGTTTGGGGAACCGGCAGACACACTTACTCTGGGCTATAACTTTCTAAGAAAATCCGGGTCATCATCTGGTGGAATTATTCGACCTCTGCCACCACGATTTTGGCCGGGCTTCCTAGGTCTACCAGCGACAAACCATGCAATATCACCGATCGTTCCGGTAAAAACAATTATTAGTAGCCAGGCCCATTTAGGAAATCTTCTTACTTTTTCTTGATCAGTCATAGCGCAATCAATAATTGTATAAATATCTAGTATTACAGTTAAGATAATTAAGTACTTAATCATGTATTTATTTTATACCCTTTAGCTATTAATACGTAGCACAATTGAAAGTATTATTGATGTTGCTAACTGCAACTTTGCACTCTTACTCAAAATTCCTACCAAATCAAGACCAATTGCACCTTTGAGCACCTGCTTCGCACAACTATATGTCAATGGAACCAATAACAAGGTGGCAATTGCGTACACAAAAGTACTTATAGCTAAAAATGAAAATAACTGAGCAAAAACTAGGAGTAATACATAAAATCTACGGGTATTAGTTTGACCCAATTTAACGGCCAAAGTTTGCTTATTAGCTAATTTATCACCATCAATATCTCTAAGATTATTTATAACTAAAATAGCGCAGGCAAGGCAGCCCATCGGTAGCGATAGAAGCAAAGATCTACTTGTTAATTCTTTAGATTGAACGTAATAACTACCCATAGTTGCTACTAAGCCAAAAAATGTAAAGACCGATAGCTCACCAAATCCAAAGTATCCATATGGTTTATTACCACCGGTATAACCCCAAGCAGCCAAAATAGAAATCATTCCAACCAAAATAAGCCATAGTGAAGTATTCATTGCCAGCACTAAACCGCAGCAAGCTGCGATGCAGAAAAAAATAATTGCTGCATTTCGAACAGCAGCAGCAGTTGCTAGCCCAGATGCAACTAAGCGGATTGGACCAACTCGATCAGAGTCAGTTCCACGCACCCCATCTGAGTGATCATTTGCATAGTTAACGGCGATTTGGAGCGAAAGTGAAACTAGAAGAGCAAGAAAAGCATTTGTTAAGTTAATCTGATTTGAAAGAGATGTACCGACTAAAACTGGGGCAACTGCAGCAGGCAGAGTTTTAACTCTCGCACCGATTAACCACTTATTCATTAGCAGATCTTAATCCTGTGGCTAGGGTCGCCGCCGCTCTTCTGTCTGGTTTACCAATAGCGGTGGTAGGGATTTGTTGAAAAACAAAGACTTCTTTAGGAGTTAGTAACGAACCTAGTTTTTCTTTGAGAGCTGCCAAATCTAATTTTCTATTACTGGCAAGACAAAGTTTTTCACCCCACTTTTCATCTGGCAAGGTAAAAGCGATCAAATCTTGGTTTGGAAGTAACTCTCGAACTCTTTGTTCAACGAGTGATAGTGAGATCTTTTCACCACCCGAGATAATTACCTCATCAGCTCTTCCACTAACTTTTAGCATTCCAGAGTTGATTTCACCGATATCGTTACTCTCAAACCACCCATTAGTACTTAATGAATTAATTTCACCATTCTCCATTAGGTAACCAGAAGCAATCATTGGTCCCTTTAGTTTGATTAAGCCATCGTTATTAATATTTACCTCAACGCCATCTAAAGGTTTTTGATTATAAACACATCCACCACACATTTCTGTCATACCGTAAGTGGTAACGATTTTTATGTGGTGAGCAGTTGCTTCTTTTTTAACTTTATCATCAAGCCGTGCACCACCAACTAGTACTGCTTCGGCAGCCCTTAGGTGTTCTAATAGTTTTGAATCAGATGTAAGTGCTTTATATAGTTGGGTTGGGACAATAGAAATAAAATCTGCATCGATATATTTAGATGAATTACGGTTATCAATAACCCGGCTACCAAGGGCGGTAGCTCTAATTAACACATTAATTCCAGCGATATGAGTAGTTGGAAGTAGTAATGACCAACTGTCTCCAGGTGTAGCGCCTAAGTACTTATGACTTGCATTAGTTGATGCGATAAGAGCAGATTTTGATATCGCCACTAATTTAGAATCATCGGAAGAACCAGATGTATTTACAACTAAAGCAATTTCACTATCAATGGTAGAGATAAGAAGTTGGGTAGTAGAAAGTGCTGGCCCAGATCCTTCAAGGGCTACTGCCAAATTTTCTTGAAGCTGTGGGATTGACCACTCAGCCTGAATAGGCACTATTTCTCGCAGTTCTTTTTCTTCCATAATCACCGTAGGCTATCTCTTATATAAATAGCTAGATAACCTTTGGAGCGCATCTTGAGTAAGCCGATTAAACGCCAACCAGGCGAGCGAACGATTCCTAACTGGCAAAGCGGTCAGGGCGGTGAAAAATTTGGTGATATTTCATATCAAGTTGCTGAGGGTATTGCAAAAATAACTATTAATCGGCCAGAGGTAAGAAATGCATTTAGGCCTCAGACACTTTCTGAATTAGCCAAAGCTTTTGATTTAGCTAGAGACGATGATCAAGTCGGTGTAATTATTTTAACTGGAGCTGGTACTGAAGCGTTTTGTTCAGGTGGCGATATTAATGTGCGCGGAGATGATGGTTACCTTGGCGATGATGCACTTGGTAAAAAAGGTATCGGTCGTTTAAATGTATTAGATCTTCAAGTACAAATTCGTAGAACACCCAAGCCTGTCGTTGCCATGGTTGCCGGATGGGCTATAGGCGGCGGACATGTTTTACATGTTGTTTGTGATTTAACTATTGCAGCTGAAAATGCAAAGTTTGGTCAAACTGGTCCAATGGTAGGTTCATTTGATGGTGGCTACGGTGCTGGATTACTCGCTGCTCATGTTGGACAGAAAAAAGCTAGAGAAATTTGGTTCTTATGCCGTCAATATGATGCAACTGAAGCACTTGAAATGGGATTAGTTAATAAAGTTGTGCCAGTTTCGGAGTTAGAAGCTGAGACAGTTTCTTGGGCACGAGAGATGCTCCGACACTCTCCAATGGCGCTACGTTTACTTAAAGCAAGTCTTAATGCTGCCGATGATGGTCTTGCTGGTGTTCAGCAATTAGCAGGAGATGCCACAATGTTGTTTTATTTAACCGAAGAAGGACAAGAAGGGCGAAACGCCTATAAAGAAAAACGCGATCCAAATTTTAATAAATTTCCTAAACGCCCATAAGTAATGTTTCCGTTTGAACTACAAGTTGTCTCAATTCCGTTAAAGAATAATTTTCGGGGAGTAAGTTTTCGCGAAATAGCATTGTTCGAAGGCCCATTTGGCTGGAGTGAATTTTCACCATTTATCGAGTATGACATCAATGAATCTTCAGTTTGGTTAAAAGCCTCTTTAGAAGCAGCTACCAAACCAGCACCGAAATCACTCCGTGAGATGATTTCAATTAATGCAACTTTACCCAATGTTAAACTATCCAAAGTTGGTGAAATTCTTGAGAAATTTACTGGCTGCACAACAATAAAAATAAAAATTAATGACTTCAATAATGATAAAAGCCTATTAATGGAAAGTTTAAAACATATACCAAATGCAAAGTTTAGATTAGACGTTAATGGTGGTTGGAGTTTAAATCAAGCGATTACAAACCTTAATAATTATGAGGCCGAGTTTGGGGGGCTGATTGATTATGTTGAACAGCCCTGTCTCGATATTGCTGATCTTAAGTCATTAAGAAATGAAAGCAATATAAAAATTGCCGTAGATGAATCTATTCGTAAATATCTTCGAAACGATTTAACTAAACTTAAAGATGTTGCAGACATTGCAGTAATCAAGTGGGCGCCTTCCGGTGGTACATATGCAGCACTGGATTTAGCAGAAAAAATATCATTACCAGTAGTTATATCTAGCTCTTTGGATTCAAGTATTGGGATATCACATGGGCTAGCCCTGGCTGGTGCTATTCCTAATTTATATGGAGCCTGCGGGCTTGGAACAGTTGCGTTATTAGATGGCGATGTAACAAGTGATTCTCTGCTGGTATCAGGCGGTGTAATTAAGAATCGCAAAGTAGTACCAGACAGAATAAATGAATTTAAAGCTGAAAGTGAAAGACAAAAATGGTGGCAAGATAGGGTTAATCAGATTTATGAAAGAGGCCAATTTTGAGTGATGCAACGAAATTGGCAAGGTCGCTTCTAAGGCAGTTAATACAGAGCGGAATTAGTGATTTCGTAATATCCCCTGGATCAAGAAATGCTCCATTATCTATAGCGCTTAGTGAAGCAGAAAGTAAGCAGATAGTAGATCTGCATGTAAAAATAGATGAGCGAGGTGCAGCTTTTTTTGCACTAGGAAAATCAAAAGCTAGTAATAATTATGTTGCAGTTATTTGTACGAGTGGTACAGCAGCAGCAAATTTTTATCCTGCTGCATTGGAAGCATTTCATGGCAATAATAAATTACTTTTAATAACAGCTGATCGTCCAGCAGCACTGCGCAAAACTGGAGCAAATCAAACTACTGACCAAGTAGGTATGTATAAATTAATAAAGACTCACGACATATCTTCCGAAATTGATATAGAGCCATTATTAAACGGCTCCCCAGTTCATTTGAATGTTCAATTTAGCGAACCTTTAGTAAGTAGTGAAGAAAATGATTGGTTAGCTGGTGTAGATATTGATCCAGTAACATACAAAAACAAAATTAGCGGAAAACTTGAAACTACATCAGGGGTCTTAGTTGTGGGACATGACAATGCTGGGTATACGGTCGAAGAAATACAAGATTTTGCAAATAAATTGAAGTGGCCAATAATTTCTGAAAATCCAATAAATTATCCACAATCTGCTTTTCATGCATCTTTGTATTTGTCTGACTTGGATATCAGAGCTAAGTTAGCTCCAGAAAATATTATCGTTATCGGTAGAACTACACTTTCAAGGAGTGTAAACGAATTTATAAAATTAGCTAAAAAAATTATCGTGATTGACCCAAGAATTAAAGAGATTGATAGTAACCGTCAAGCTGATTTATTATTAGGCACTTTACCAATTGAAGTTAAAAGCGACCCAGGTAATTCTCCTTTACTTGATAAAGCCTCAGAGATTGCAGCAGCAGAAATTACTAATTTGCAATGGTCTGAGCCACTGGTAATAAATCTTATTTGCCAATCTTTGATGGAAAATACCGCTTTATTTGTTGGTTCATCTAGACCAGTAAGAGATATCGAAGCATTTGCTAGTAGCAGAAAAAGAGTTTCAGTTTTTGCTAATCGTGGGCTTGCCGGTATTGATGGGAATATCTCAACAGCATTCGGTATTGCAGGTGAGTTTGAAAGTACTACGGCAATTCTAGGAGATTTAACTTTTTTACATGATATTTCTGCATTAATTAATGCAGCAACAGAAAATCTTAGAATTTTTGTTATAGACAACAACGGTGGTGGTATTTTTTCTACCTTGCCACAATCTAAATCTGTCGGTTTTGAGCAGCTATTTGGAACACCTCATGATCTTGATCTAGTAAAAGTTGCAAGTGGGTTTGGTGTGGCAGCTAGCAAGGTTTCTAATTTAGACCAATTAAAAACAAAGGTTAATACACCAGTTATTGGTCTTGAAATTGTCATAGTTGAGGTCCCTAGTCGTGCAGCTAATGCCAAAATGCTTACGGAAATTACTCAAAGAGTTTCTAATGCAGTTCGCATGGGCATCAACTTAGCCTGACTTTCAGCAAACTCATTGACTGGATCAGAGCCAGCTACGATTCCGCAACCAGCAAAAATTCTTATCATCTTTCGATCACTACTTAACTCACCACATCTAAGCGCAATTGCTACTTCACCATCATTATGTGCATCAATCCAACCAACTGGACCGGCATAGCGACCACGATTCATTTGCTCTAATTTTTTAATCAATTGTTTTGCTTCCTCTGTAGGTGTACCGCAAACTGCAGCAGAGGGGTGCAACTTTTCAATTAAAGTAAAGATATCTGCTTGTTTTGCACTGTCATTTAGTACTCCAGTTACATCAGTGGCAAGGTGCATCACATTTGAAAGGTGTAATACAAATGGGGATTCTGGAACATTTGTTGAAGAGCAGAATGGAGCTAGAGCATCGGCAACAGATCGAACTGCATATTCATGCTCTTCTAAATCTTTAGAGGATTTGGCAAGAGATGCAGCAAGTGTTAAGTCACGGTCTTCATTTCCAGTTTTACGAATTGTTCCGGCAAGCACTCTGGAAGTAACTAGCGACTTACTTAATCTAACTAACAATTCTGGTGTGGCACCAATGAGTCCATCAACTAAAAAAATCCAAGTAGATGGGTACTCAATCTCAAGTCGCTGTAGTAAGCCTCGAACATTGATCTCGGATTTAGATGAAGCTGAAATGTCTCGCGCGAGGACTACTTTTTCTAACTTTCCAGATTTAATTGCAGCAATCGCACTTCCAACCTGAGTTCGCCAGTTGGATTCTGATATTGAACCCTCTTGCCAGGCAATATCACTACTAATTGGAGAGTTATTCAGTTTTCCTAAATCAGGTTGTTTACTATCACCAATCCAGGTTATCCAAGACTTTCCATTTTTCTGACCAATTATTATTTCCGGAATTATAAGTACTGATATTTGATCTGGGTCAAAGGAAAATGAAGAAAAAAGTATTGGTCCAGTGCCACTGCCATGAACATTGTTTTGAATATTAAATTCAGCAAGCTGTAGTTCCCACCATTTTCGTGCAGCTACAAATCTATTCTCACCCTTTAATTCAATTTTCTTATACTCACCAAAACCTACTAAACCATCACCGCTTCTAACCCAAGCATTTACTAAATCCAACTTAGTACTCACCGTAGTAAGCAGTGGGTGCTCACCTAGAATTTCAGTGGTTATTAAAACTGACATGTTAAATTCGCGCCTGTCTAATTGTTGGATTTGTCTGTAAAGCCTACTCCTTAGAGAATAGGCCCGTGGTCCGTGCAAATCTAAACAAAGATCCAGACGATGTATCAAAGATGTTTGATGATGTGGCCACCCGCTATGATTTTTTAAACGATCTGCTCAGTTTAGGAAGAACAAAGGCTTGGCGAAGAGCCGTTACTTCGATTATTGCCCCAACTCCTGGAATGAAAATATTAGATATAGCGGCCGGTACTGGTTCATCTTCTCGTCCATTAGTTGATAAAGGCGCAGAGGTAGTAGCACTAGATTTTTCTGAAGGAATGCTCGCACAAGGCCGAAAGCAAAATAAAGATATTAAATTTGTGCAAGGTGATGCATTAAATCTTCCATTTGCAGAAAATACTTTCGATAGTACAACTATTTCATTTGGACTTCGAAACACATCCGATACCGCCGCCGCGCTTAAAGATGCATTTCGTGTAACAAAACCGAGTGGCAAGATTGTGATTGCCGAGTTCTCACATCCGACTAATAATTTATTTAAAAAACTATATTTAAATTACTTAATGAAAGCGCTGCCGGTAGTTGCTAAGAAAATAAGCAAAAATCCTGAGGCGTATGTCTACCTAGCTGAATCAATCCGGGCCTGGCCTGATCAGGCAGGGCTGGCCTTGCTAATGCAGGAAAGTGGGTTCAAATCTGTGGCTTGGCAGGATTTAACCTTCGGAATTGTCGCAGTTCACATTGGCTACAAAGCGGATGTGGCAAAAGATACCTCTGCCAAACCATAAGATTTGACCGTATGAATCCCTCTATAAATCCTTATATTCCAATCCTGGCCATTGGAGCAATTGGCTTTGGCTTTGCAGTTTTTTCAATTGTTGCTGCAGCTCTAACCGGGCCAAAGCGGTATAACCGCGCCAAATCAGATGCATATGAATGCGGAATTGAACCTTCACCGCAAGCAGCTGGCGGAGGAAGATTTCCAGTTAAATATTTCCTAACAGCAATGTTGTTTATAGTTTTTGATATTGAAATTGTTTTCTTATATCCATGGGCAGTCACATTTGATCAGCTTGGCTTATTTGGTTTAGTTGAGATGGCATTGTTTATCGGAACTGTTTTTGTTGCCTATGCATATGTTTGGCGACGCGGTGGATTGGAATGGGATTAATCGTGGGTTTAGAAGAAAAATTACCAAGTGGGTTTTTATTAACAACGGTTGAAAAACTTGCTGGTTATATGCGCAAAAACTCTTTATGGCCAGCAACCTTCGGTTTAGCATGTTGCGCGATTGAAATGATGGCGGCAGGCGCTGGCCGCTATGACTTAGCAAGATTTGGAATGGAAGTTTTTAGGGCTTCACCCCGACAAGCAGATTTAATGATTGTGGCCGGAAGAGTTAGTAATAAAATGGCACCGGTTGTTCGTCAGATTTATGATCAAATGGCAGCCCCAAAGTGGACAATCGCAATGGGTGCGTGTGCATCATCAGGTGGAATGTTCAATAATTATGCAATCGTGCAGGGAGTTGACCACGTAATTCCAGTAGATATTTATTTACCTGGTTGCCCACCACGGCCAGAAATGTTGATGGATGCAATTTTAAAACTTCATGAACAAATTGGAAATGAAAAGTTAGGTCCAAATAGAGAGAAGATAATTAAAGAGGTAGAGGCAGCCGCGCTTGCAGCCAAACCTACTCACCAATTAAAAGGTTTACTTGCATGAACGAAAACGGAATGTTTGGCGCAAAGGGAAGCGGTGATACCTCTGGCTTTGGTGGCCTAGTAAATACGGTCGCAAACATTGGCTCAACAGAGCGTCCATTTGGTGGTTATTTTGATCAAGTAGCAGATGACCTGGAACGGGCATACCCACTATTTAGTGATGCAATTGAAAAGGTTGTAGTTGACCGAGGTGAGCTGACACTTTTTATTAAACGCGATCGACTATTTGATGTTGCAAAAATTTTACGCGATCAACTCAAATTTGAAATGTGCATGGGAGTCAATGGAGTTCACTATCCAACTGAGTCAGGGCGAGAACTACACGCGGTTTACTCACTGATTTCAATTACTAGAAATCAAAGAATTAGATTAGAAATTTGTGTATCTGAAAAAGATTCACACTTGCCGTCTTTGGTAGAGATTTGGGCAGGGGCTAATTGGCATGAGCGTGAAACTTATGACATGTTTGGAATAATTTTTGATAACCATCCAGGGCTCACAAGAATTTTAATGCCAGATGATTGGCCAGGTCATCCACAACGAAAAGATTATCCACTCGGTGGAATTGATATTGAATATAAAGGTGCAACCGTGCCAGCACCGTCTCAGCGACGGAGTTATTAATGACAACCTTTACCGATCCATACGCATCTTCACAAGAAACAACTGAGGGACGGGTTTATTCTGTAACTGGTGGTGATTGGGATTCGCTTGTAACTGAGATTGGTGCAACTAAAGAAGAGCGTGTAGTTTTAAATATGGGGCCGCAACATCCATCAACACATGGCGTACTTCGCTTAGTACTTGAACTTGATGGCGAAACTATTACTGAAACTAGATGTGGAATTGGTTATTTACATACTGGAATTGAAAAAAACACCGAATACCGTAATTGGACACAAGGCGTAACTTTTGTCACCAGAATGGATTACCTATCACCAATATTTAATGAAACTGCTTACTGCTTAGGTGTTGAAAAATTATTAGGTATTACAAATGATGTGACTGAACGAGCAACTGTAATTCGAGTAATGATGATGGAATTTAACCGAATTTCATCTCACATGGTTGCACTTGGTACAGGTGCACTTGAGCTAGGCGCACTTTCACCAATGATCTTCGCATTTAGAGAGCGCGAGAAAGTATTAGATATTTTTGAAATGGTTTCTGGGCTAAGAATGAATATGGCATACGTAAGACCAGGTGGGGTTGCACAAGACCTACCAGCGGGGGCGTTAAGTAAAATTCGCCAAACAGTTAAAGATTTGCGACATAACTTTAAAGATAATGAGAAGTTGTTAATTGGTAACTCAATTTGGATTAAACGCACTCAAGGTATCGGTTATCTAGATTTAGCCGGCTGTACAACGCTTGGCATTACCGGGCCTGTACTTCGTTCAACTGGTTTAGCTTGGGATTTAAGAAAAGCTCAACCTTATTGCGGATATGAGGATTATCAGTTTGATATTCCAACAACCGATAGTTGCGACGTTTATGGCAGATTTTTGATAAGAATGCAGGAGCTAGAGCAGTCATTAAGAATTATTGAACAGTGCGTGGTTAAATTAGAAAAATTAGAGGGCCAACCAGTAATGGTTGCTGATAAGAAAATTGCTTGGCCATCTCAATTATCTGTTGGCGCCGATGGCATGGGTAACTCTTTAAATCACATTAGAGAGATTATGGGCGAGTCAATGGAAGCATTGATTCACCACTTTAAATTAGTAACAGAGGGATTTAGAGTTCCTGCTGGCCAGGTATACACCGCAATCGAATCACCTAGAGGTGAACTTGGTGTGCACTTAGTTTCAGATGGTGGCACTAGGCCATATCGAGTGCATTTCCGGGATCCATCATTTAATAACCTTCAATCAACTGCAGCAATGTGTGAAGGTGGACAGATTGCAGATGTAATTGCAGCTGTTGCCTCAATTGATCCAGTAATGGGCGGGGTTGATCGATAATGGCATTTACTACAGAGCAAATTTCAATTATGGATTCAATTATTGCGCGGTACCCACGCAAGCGATCAGCAATTATGCCGCTTTTGCATTATGTGCAATCAATCGATGGTTATGTAACTAATGAGGGTATTGAATTAATTGGCCAAAAACTAGATCTTGCGACTGCAGAGGTCACCGCTGTCTCTACCTTTTATACCCAGTACAAATCAAAGCCAGTGGGTGAATATCACTTGGGTATCTGCACAAATACATTATGTGCAGTTATGGGCGGAGATGTGATTTTTGACGCCGTTAAAGATCATCTTGGGATTGAAAATGATGGTGTAACAAGTGATGGCAAAGTTTCAGTTGAACATATCGAGTGCAATGCAGCTTGTGATTACGCACCAGTTGTGATGGTTAATTGGGAGTTTTACGATAACCAAACAGTTCAGTCGGTTAAAGATTTAGTAGATGGTGCAAGAAGTGGAAATCCACCAGCCCCAACACGCGGCCCTAATAAATTAAGAACTTGGAAACAAAACTCAGCAGTTCTCGCCGGAATTTCAGATGGCCTGGCTAATGAAGGCGTGCAAGCGGGCGAGCCAACTTTGCTTGGTTTAAAGAAAGCAAAGGGTGGGGCATGAGTAAATTAACTCCAGTTCTATCTGCACACTGGGATGAAGCAGATTCATTTACTATCGCAGGATATAAACGTAATGGCGGTTATTCCGCAGTTGCAAAAGCATTGGCAATGAAACCTGATGAGGTAATTCAATTAGTAAAAGACTCCGGACTTCGTGGTCGAGGTGGTGCGGGATTTCCAACTGGTAATAAGTGGGGCTTTATTCCACAAGGTGATAATAAAGAGCACTACTTAGTTGTTAACGCAGATGAATCTGAACCTGGCACCTGTAAAGATATGCCACTTTTGTTAGCTAATCCACATGTATTAGTTGAGGGCGTAATTATTGGTTCATACGCAATAAGAGCTAATCATGCATTTATTTATATTCGCGGTGAGGTAACACATGTAGTTCGTCGCGTACAACAAGCAATAGAGGATGCATATGCAGCCGGCTTGCTCGGTAAAAATATTTTAGGAAAAGGGTTTGATTTAGAGTTGGTACTGCATGTTGGCGCGGGTGCTTACATTTGTGGCGAAGAGACCGCACTGCTTGATTCATTAGAGGGCTTCCGCGGACAACCAAGATTACGTCCACCATTTCCAGCTATTGCCGGTTTATATGCAAAACCAACTGTGGTAAATAATGTCGAATCAATCGCATCTGTGCCTGCAATTATTAATAATGGTGTGGCCTGGTTTAGCGCAATGGGAACTGAGAAGAGCAAAGGCTTTACTCTCTACTCACTCTCAGGGCATGTAAATAATCCTGGTCAATTTGAAGCACCACTCGGAATTACCTTGCGTCAATTACTTGAAATCTCTGGCGGTGTTCGCAATGGACACAAGTTAAAGTTTTGGACACCTGGTGGATCATCAACACCGATTTTTACTGACGTACATTTAGATGTACCACTTGATTACGAAGGTGTATCAGCTGCTGGCTCAATGCTCGGCACAAAAGCATTACAAATATTTGATGAAACTACCTGTGTAGTTAGAGCGGTACTTCGTTGGACAGAGTTTTACAAACATGAATCTTGTGGCAAATGCACACCATGCCGCGAAGGTACTTGGTGGTTAGTACAGGTATTAAAAGATTTAGAGGCTGGTAAAGGAGTAGAGGCAGATTTAGATAAGTTGTTAGATCTATGTGACAACATAATGGGAAGATCATTCTGCGCGTTAGCAGATGGAGCAGCTAGTCCAATTATTTCTTCCCTAAAATATTTCCGACAAGAGTATTTAGATCACTTAACTGCTGGTAGATGTCCATTTGATCCAATGGCGGCAACATTATTTGAAACATCAGGTGTTAAATGAGTATTCAAGAGGTTAGTACAGAGCAGGCCACAGAGATGATTACATGCGTGATTGATGGTTTTGAGATAACTGTTCCAAAAGGAACCTTAGTTATCCGTGCTGCAGAAAAACTAGGAATTCAAATTCCAAGATTTTGCGACCATCCACTATTAGAACCAGCAGGTGCTTGCCGACAGTGTTTGGTTGATATAGAAATAAATGGTCGAGCATTTCCAAAACCACAAGCTTCCTGCACAATTCCAGTAGAAAATGGAATGATTGTTAAAACTCAATTGACCTCACCTGTTGCTGATAAGGCACAAAAAGGAATTATGGAGTTGTTGTTAATAAACCATCCATTAGATTGCCCAGTTTGCGATAAAGGCGGAGAGTGCCCACTTCAAAATCAGGCAATGTCAACCGGTAGAAGCGAATCAAGATTTGAGGGAATTAAGCGAACATTTGAAAAACCAGTAGCAATTTCATCTCAAGTTTTATTAGATCGTGAGCGATGTGTTCTTTGCGCCCGTTGCACTAGATTTTCTGAGCAAATTGCGGGTGATCCATTTATAACTTTAAATGAACGTGGCGCTTTGCAGCAAGTTGGTATATATGAGGATGAACCATTTGATTCTTATTACTCAGGTAATACTGTTCAAATTTGTCCAGTTGGTGCATTAACTGGAACTTCATATCGATTCCGCGCTCGCCCATTCGATTTGGTTTCAACTAAATCAGCATGTGAACACTGTGCATCCGGTTGCGATATGCGTACTGATGTTAGACGTGGGAAAACTTTAAGAAGATTAGCCGGAGATGATACTGATGTTAATGAAGAGTGGAATTGCGATAAGGGTCGGTGGGCATTTAAATATGAGGTAGCAAAGAATCGAATTACTGTGCCCATGATTAGAGATGAAAATGGACAATTACAGGAAGCATCTTGGCCAGAGGCGTTAGCTGCTGCAGCAGCTGGTTTAAAACATGTTAAGGCCGGTGTATTAGTTGGTGGACGTGCCACAATCGAGGATGCTTACGGCTATAGCAAATTTGCTCGTATCACTCTTGGTACCAACAATATTGATTTTAGGGCGCGGACAAGCAGTAGCGAAGAGTTAGATTTCTTAGCAAGCACACCTCTTACGGCTACCTATAAAGATATTGATAGAGCCGATCATGTTGTATTGATTAATTTTGAACCAGAGGATGAATCACCAATAGTATTTCTTCGAATTTATAAGCAGGTTCATAAGCGCGCTATTAAAGTTACCTCAATCGCACCTTTTGCTAGTAGGGGCACTAAAAAACTAAATGCAAACTTAGTTAAGGCAGCTGCCGGAAATGAAATATCTGCGATTACCGAGCTAAATGAATTAAGTAGCAAATCAGTGGTATTAATTGGCGAAAGATTAGCTGAAACACCTGGCGCCTTATTTGCTATCACGCAATTGATTGCAAAATCTGGCGCAAAACTAGGTTGGATTCCAAGAAGAGCTGGTGAGCGCGGCGCAATAATGGCTGGCGCAGCTTCAAACATCTTGCCTGGTAATAGATTAGTAACAGATAACTCCGCCCGAGTAGATATTGCAACAGTTTGGTCATCTGACTCCCTTCCATCAGATCCAGGGTTAAATACCAACGAGATAATCAATTCAAGTCTTGATGCAGTATTAATTGGTGGCGTTGATCCAATGGATATTTCAGCTGATGCAAAAATTAAATTATCTAAGAAGTTTATTGTTTCACTTGAAATTCGCCAAAGCGATATTACAGATATTGCAAATGTAGTATTACCGGTAGCAGCAGTAGTTGAAAAAAGCGGATCATTTATGGATTGGCAAGGAAAAGTACGGAGTTTTGAGGCAGCAGTGGAGCAATCATTAAATCGAAGTGATGTAAGAATACTTTCTATGCTAGCTGATGAAATTGGTAAGCCAATTAATTTGCCAACTGTAAAAGCTGCTAAATCAGAGTTTGATTCAATTGGAAATTGGGATGGCTCAAAAGTTGCAATGAAGTCAGTAAGTAATGAACCAAGAAAAACAGTAGGAAATGATGAAGCAGTTCTAAATTCTTGGCGTAATTTATTAGACAAAGGCTCACTACAAGATGGTGAAGATAATCTTGCTGGTACAGCTCGCAAATCAGTGGTTGTTATTAGCCCCGATAGAGCAGCAAAACTTGGGGTCAAAGAGGATCAACTAGTACGAGTTTCAAATGATTATGGTGCAATAACTTTGCCTTGTAAGGTTTTAGATATTGAAGAATCAAGTGTTTGGTTGCCACGTAACTCAGTTAGCAGTCAATTAATTAGAAATCTTGGCGTGGTAAGTAATTCAATTGTGAAAGTAGCTAAAGCATGAGTAATGCAGAGCTAATTAGCCAAGATCCAGGATGGATTATTGCTCTTAAGGGATTAATAATTTTTGCTGCATGCGTATTTTTAACAATTATGTCGGTGTGGGGAGAGCGACGGATAGTTGCTCGGATGCAACAAAGAAGTGGACCCAATCGCGTTGGAAAATTTGGATTGCTACAAGCGCTAGTAGATGGTGTGAAATTAGCGCTAAAAGAGGATTTAATTCCTAAGGCTGCCGACCGAATTGTCTTTGTATTAGCCCCAGTAATTAGCACCACAACATGTTTTATGGCATTTGCAGTAATCCCACTTACTGGAGAGGTTAATTTCTTTGGTCATACAACCGCAATGCAACTTACTGATTTATCAGTAGGAGTTCTTTATGTACTAGCTATTGCTTCTGTTGGTGTTTATGGAATTGTTTTAGCTGGTTGGTCTTCTGGATCAACATACCCGTTGCTAGGTGGACTTCGCTCATCTGCGCAAGTTATTTCATATGAGGTCGCCATGGGGTTATCTTTAGTTGCAGTATTTATTTATTCTGGCTCAATGTCTACATCTGAAATTGTTGCAGCACAGCACGACTGGTGGAATGCGGTAATACTTTTCCCATCATTTCTAATATATGCAATTTCAATGGTTGGTGAGACCAATAGAGCACCATTTGACTTAGCTGAAGCAGAGGGTGAGTTAGTCGGCGGTTTTCACACTGAGTATTCATCACTTAAGTTCGCGCTATTCTTTTTATCTGAGTATGTAAACATTATTGCAGTTTCTGCTTTAGCAACCACTCTTTTCTTAGGTGGATATCATGCACTACCCGGGTTAAACTTTACTGAACAATGGCTTGGTGGTTGGTTTACTTTAGTCTGGTTCTTTATAAAAGTATTAGCATTTTTCTTTGTATTTGTTTGGCTTCGCGGAACATTACCTCGCCTACGTTATGACCAGTTTATGAAGTTTGGTTGGAAAGTTTTAATTCCGTTCTCACTTGCTTGGATTATGGTAGTTTCAACTTTACGGGTAATGTCTCAGCGTGAATCGCCTAGATTTTTAATTATCGCCTTTATTTTTTCAGTTGCTTTTATTTATATAGGAGTAACTTCACTGTCAGATCGATCAAAAGCAAAAAAACTTGCAGATTCAAAAATTACAAACATAACACAACCAGATTTCCCGGTTCCAGTGATCCCAAACTCAGAAGTGGAGCAGTTAAATGGCTGATGAAATAATGCCGAAATCTGATGAGTTTGGTTTAGCAAAAGCAGACCAATCAAAAGCGCCAATTACAAACCACAATAGTTCTAGTTTCGGCAAGCAACTTCTGGGCTTTTGGGTGACATTTAAAACTATGTTTAAAAAAGTTAATACTGTTCAATATCCTGAGGTCAAAGAACCAACTGCTGAAAGATTCCATGGCCGACATCAGCTAAATCGTCACCCAGATGGACTTGAAAAGTGTATTGGTTGTGAATTATGTGCTTGGGCTTGCCCAGCAGATGCTATTTATGTTGAAGGTGCTGACAATAAAGAAGGTGAACAATTCTCACCAGGTGAACGGTATGGCAAGGTTTATCAGATTAACTATTTACGCTGTATTTTTTGCGGGTTATGCATCGAGGCTTGTCCAACAAGAGCGCTGACTATGACAAACGAGTATGAATTAGCTGATGACACTCGAGCGAAGTTAATCTTTGAAAAAGATGACTTACTAGGTCCGCTAAGAGCTGGAATGGTGCCACCACCACATCCAATGTATCCAAATACTGATGATGGTAATTATTACCGTGGTGAAGTAACTGGATCACACCCATCTCAAGGAATAGCTAAGAATGATTAATTTAGCGCTAGATGTTGGTACAACCGCTGGGCCAGAATCTGTACTCTTTTATTTATTAGCACCACTTTCTGTTTTAGCATCTCTTGGAATGTTATTAGTGAAAAAAGCTGTCCATTCTGCATTACTTCTTGCTTGGGTAATGGTCTCTCTTGCTATTTTTTATATTGCACAGGATGCCTTGTTCTTAGGAATTGTTCAGATTGTTGTCTATACCGGTGCGGTAATGATGCTTTTCTTATTTATTTTAATGCTAGTGGGTGTAGACACGTCTGATTCTTTAGAAGAAAACATAAAAGGTTTACGTCCTATCGCAATAACTGCAGCCATAGGATTTGGTGGGTTGCTAATATCTTTAATTGGCCGAGCAACATTTAACAGGCCAACAATCGGATTTATCTTGGCAAATGCTGGCGGTAATGCAAATGGAATTGCTGAACAACTTTTCACCAAATATGTCTTTGCTTTTGAGGTAGTTTCTGCACTACTTATAACTGCGGCCCTTGGCGCAATGGTCTTAGCCCATAGCCAAAAATCAAGATCCCAGTTCGCACAACGAGATTTATCAATTGCTAGATTTAGAAAGAGTGACCTAAAGGATGCGGCTGGGCTTCCTGGTCCGGGTGTTTACGCACTACATAATGCAGTAGATGTTCCAGCTTTATTACCTAACGGTCAACCAGCACCTTCTTCAATCTCTGCGGTGCTGCAGGCGCGCGGTGACATTATTGAAAGTTCTAAGTACCAACTTACTCAAGAAGAAGAGGAGAAGTAATGTCAATTGCTAACTACCTTTATCTTTCTGCAATTTTGTTTACCATCGGAGCAATTGGAGTTGTTGTAAGACGAAATGCAATTGTTGTATTTATGTGTATTGAATTGATGCTAAATGCAGCAAATCTTGCATTTGTAACTTTCGCTCGAATTAATGGAAATCTTGAAGGTCAGGTAGTTGCCTTCTTTACAATGGTAGTCGCTGCCTGTGAAGTTGTGGTTGGGCTTGCAATTATTGTGACAATTTATCGATCTCGTCGCTCTGCATCTGTTGATGATGCAAGTTTGTTGAAAAGATAATTATGTTAACTTCAGCTAATTTAGTTTGGTTAATTGCTCTACCACTATTTAGTTCTGCCATATTGCTTCTTGCTGGTAAGCGATCTAACTCATGGGGGCATGTGTTAGCAACCACAGTCTCTGCCTCAGCATTCACAGTTGGTGTAATTGAGTTTTTTGCTATGCAGGGACGGCCAGAGGAAAGTCGGGCGGTCACCCAAAAACTATTTACTTGGATCTCGGTCGGTACATTTAAAGTAGATGCATCATTATTACTAGATCAATTATCCATCTGCTTTGTGCTACTTATAACCGGCGTTGGAACTTTAATTCATATCTATTCAATTGCATATATGTCTCATGATCTTGACCGCCGTAGATTTTTTGCATACTTAAACCTCTTTATTGCTGCAATGCTGCTTTTAGTTCTTGGAGATTCATATTTAAATCTTTATGTTGGCTGGGAAGGTGTTGGTCTGGCTTCATATTTATTAATTGGCTTTTGGAACCAAAAACCGGCATATGCTACTGCAGCCAAAAAAGCTTTTGTAGCTAACAGAGTTGGTGATGTTGGTTTATCACTGGCCATAATGATTGCTTTTGCTACATTTGGCGATGTTTCATTTGCTGGCATAAAAGAGCATGCCGAGCATGCATCTTCAACTCAACTAACTGCAATCGGTTTAATGTTGTTACTAGCTGCTTGCGGAAAATCTGCTCAATTTCCATTGCAATCATGGCTAGGAGATGCAATGGCTGGCCCAACACCAGTTTCTGCATTAATCCACGCCGCGACAATGGTTACTGCCGGTGTTTACTTAATTACTCGCTCTAATTTTATTTTTGATCAAGCACCAATCGCCCAGCTCATGGTTTTAGTCATCGGTGGGGTAACTCTTTTATTTGGTGCAATTATCGGAACAGCTAAAGATGATATTAAAAAAGCATTAGCAGCATCAACAATGTCTCAAATTGGATACATGATTTTGGCAACTGGGCTTGGCCCAATTGGCTATGCATTTGCGATCATGCACTTATTGACGCACGGATTCTTTAAAGCAAGCATGTTCCTTGGCGCCGGTTCAGTTATGCACGGAATGAAAGATGAAGTAAATATGAGGAAGTTTGGCGGAATTGGAAAATTCATGCCAATCACCGCATTAACATTTGGTCTTGGATATTTAGCGATCATTGGCGTTCCGCCATTTGCTGGATTTTATTCAAAAGACAAAATTATTGAAACCGCATTTAATGCCGGTGGGGTCAAGGGAATCGCGTTAGGTGTAGCGACTTTGGTTGGTGCAATGATCACCGCTTTTTATATGACCAGAGTTGTCATTCTTACTTTCTTTGGTAATGAAAGATGGGGACATACTGATGAGCCACATGAGAGTCCAGCATTGATGTTAATTCCTATTGCTTTACTTTCAGTGGGATCGGTTGTATCCGGCTTTGTTTTATCCAAAGGCCAAGGTTTAGTTCATTGGCTAGAGCCAATTGTTAATCCACTTAAGGAACACCATGCTGAAGAGTTTTTACCTCCGATTGTTGTTTCAGCAATGACTTTATCTGTTGTAGTTATTGGAGTTTCAATTGCAATAATGAAATATCGTGGCGATCAGTTGGCCGTAGCTCCGGTAAATGTTTCATCGCTGACTAAGGCTGCAAGGCGTGATCTATTCCAAGATGATTTTAACGAAACAGTTTTTATGCGACCTGGTCAATCACTTGTTAGTAATTTATTGAATTTAGATTATTTGGTCATTGATGGAACAGTGAGGGCGGTTGGAAGCATCTCACTTACCGCTGGTAGCAAGCTTCGTTCTTTACAAAATGGTTATGTTAGAAGTTATGCATTATTGACTGTTATTGGTGCGCTGGCGTTACTTACAGTTATTTGGGTGGTGACTGCGTGAGCCTATTGACCATTGTAGGACTACTGCCATTGATTATCGCAGGAATAATTTCAGTTTTACCAAGCAAAAATAATGAATTGATTAAAAGAATTGCATTTGCTGGTTCAGTAATTGTTGCACTGGCATCCATGTTTTTAGCAATTGGATTTGATAAATCAAATACCTCACTTCAATTTGTCCAAAGCAATGCCTGGATACCAACTTTTAATATCAATTACGCGGTTGGATTAGATGGAATTTCACTAGTTTTAATACTACTTTCAACGATTCTAGTACCTATTGTTTTATTAGCAACATGGCATGAATCTGATGGCGGTAGATGGAGTTCAAAGGCATTTTATATTTTAATTTTAGTTTTAGAAACAATGATGATTGGTGTATTTGCTGCGACAGATTTGTTCCTTTTTTACGTGTTCTTTGAAGCAATGTTGATACCAATTTATTTCTTAATAGGTGGGTACGGTAGTGACAATAAGTCAGCTGCAGCAGTTAAGTTTTTGCTCTATAGCTTATTTGGTGGGTTATTAATGCTTGCTTCAATTATTGGCATTTATGTAATTTCCGGTAATCAAATTGGCGCTACTTTTGATCTTACGCAATTAGCTACCCTTGAAATCGATAATAGAACTGAGAATCTGTTGTTCCTAGGATTTTTCATTGCATTTGCAATCAAGGCTCCGCTTTGGCCATTCCATACCTGGCTACCAGATGCCGCTAAAGCTGCAACCCCTGGAACTTCAGTTCTTCTTCTTGGCGTTCTAGATAAAGTGGGCACGTATGGAATGATTAGATTTTGTATTCAATTGTTCCCAGATGCAAGTAAAACATTTACGCCAATAATTATTACTTTGGCTGTAGTTTCGATTATTTATGGTGCTTTTATGGCAATAGGGCAAAAAGATATTAAAGGGTTGATTGCCTTTACATCTATTTCACACTTTGGATTCATAACTATGGGAATTTTCGCTATGACATCGCAGGGAATGTCTGGTGCAAATTTATATATGGTTAACCATGGATTTTCTACCGCAGCACTCTTCTTAATTGCAGGCTGGATGATTAAGCGCAGAAGCTCCTCAACCATTTCTGATTTTGGTGGTTTACAACGGGTTACCCCAGTTATGGCATGGACATTCTTTATTGCTGGTATGTCTAGTTTGGCCTTACCTGGTTTATCCAGTTTTGTTAGTGAGTTTCTAGTCTTGGTAGGAACATTTACACGTTATCCAATTGCGGCTGTAATTGGAACTATCGGGATCGTTCTCGCCGCTTTGTATATTTTGATTCCTGTTCAGAAAATGCTCCATGGTCCAATAGCTGCTGGTAATGAAAAGTTAGCTGACTTGAGCCTTCGAGAAAAATTAGCTATTTCACCAGTAATTTTAATAATTATTTTGATGGGTTTTTATCCAAAACCAGTTTTGGATTTGATTAATCCAACCTCTGAAAAAGTTGTTGTTAATGCGGGCTATACCGATCCCGTAGCAAAGGTGGTTAAGTAATGCTTACTGCACCATCATTAAGTTATGCACTTCTAGCACCTATCCTTATTGTTCTTGCAGGAGCGGTAGCTGGTGTATTAGTTGAAGCGTTTGTGTCTATGGTTCACCGCACCGCTATTCAACTAACTCTTAGTATTGGCACGTTATTGCTTTCCCTCCAACAGTTATGGCGAATTAGGGATCAATCATCGACAACTGCAGCCGTTAATTCTGTAACTATTGATAAAGCTGGTATTTTTTTACAGGCAACAGTAATTTTACTTGCATTAGTTGCAGTCTTGTTAATTGCTGATTTGGATAACTTCGTTGCACTAGCTTCAGCTCTTCCTGGATCTCATGAAGAGCAAAGCTCATTACGAGAGAAAAGTAAGCAAACTGAAATTTTTCCACTATTTTTATTTGCCGTAGCCGGCATGATGCTTTTCCCAGTTGCAACCGACCTAATTACTTTATTCGTTGCACTAGAAGTGTTTTCGCTTCCGTTGTATCTATTAGCTGGGCTATCCCGCAGACGTAGATTGTTATCACAGGAATCAGCACTTAAATACTTCTTGCTAGGTGCATACGCATCAGCATTTTTCTTATTTGGTGCTGCATTCTTGTACGGCTATGCCGGCACAATTTCACTAGCTGGAATAAGTGCAGCAGCTGGAGGTGCTAATGATATTTTCTTGCTTATCGGAATAATCTTTGTTTCTGTTGGATTACTATTTAAAATTAGCGCAGTTCCATTTCATTCCTGGACACCAGATGTTTATCAAGGCGCTCCAACTCCAGTGACTGCATTCATGGCTGCTTGTACAAAAGTTGCAGCTTTTGGCGCGATCTTGCGCATTTTTTATGTAGGTTTTGCAGAATCTCAAACTATTTGGCGACCAATCATTACAGCAGTTGCAATAATTACAATGCTATTCGGTTCACTAGTGGCAATCGCTCAGCGAGATGTTAAACGAATGCTCGCCTACTCATCTATTGCCCATGCTGGATTTTTGCTATCCGGCGTTGTTGCTTTAAACAAAGATGGGTTAGCAGCTTCTCTATTTTATCTATTTGCATATGGCTTTGCCACGTTAGGAGCTTTTGGAATTATCGCTTTAATTAGGGATTCTTCAGGTGAGGTTAGCGACTTAAATAGATGGATTGGCTTGGGTAAGAAATCACCACTTATTGCTGCGACATTCTCATTTTTACTATTAAGTTTTGCTGGCATTCCATTAACTTCAGGTTTTGTTGGAAAATTTGCAATTTTTTCAGCCGCATATGAATCTGGAAACATCGCACTTGTTGTTGTTGGCGTTCTAGCAAGTGCAATTGCAGCATTTTTCTATATACGCGTAATAATCATGATGTTCTTTACTGATCCGGTTAATGATTCTGTTTCTGTAATCATTCCATCAATAAAGAGTAGAGTTTCAATAATTATCTCAGCTGTTATCTCAATTACGTTAGGTATAGCGCCTTCACTGCTTCTTACAACTGCAGATAATTTTGCAAACTTTATTAAATAATGAATCAAATAGGAATACCTAATTTAGATAAAAAGCTTGAAGATTCACTTGTTGCTGACATGCTACGAGTTGAAGAGTTAATGCGATCACATATAAAGGGTGATTACCCGTTAGTTGTTGAAACATCGAGGCATCTAGTTGAAGCTGGCGGCAAGCGATTACGCCCCCTGCTTACATTAATCGCTGCTCAATTTGGTGATCCAAGTAATTATGACATTATAAAAGCCGCAGTTTGCTGCGAGCTAACTCATCTTGCAACTCTTTATCACGACGATGTAATGGACGATGCAGTTCTAAGGCGGGGAGTTATAAGTGCAAATAAAAAATGGGACAATGCAGTTGCAATTTTAACTGGTGATTATCTGTTCTCAAAGGTTTCAGATATGTTGGCAGATATCGGACCAGAGGCGGTTAAGTTACAAGCAAAAACATTTGAACGGTTAGTTATTGGGCAGATAAAGGAAACACAAGGTAAGAGCGAAGGTCTTTCCCAAATTGACCACTACATGAAGGTTGTAGCTGATAAAACTGGTTCATTAATCGCAACTAGTGCAAGATTCGGAGCCTTATTATCCGGGGCAACACCTGAAGTAGTTGAGGTGTTAACAAAATTTGGTGAAAAAATAGGCGTTGCTTTCCAAGTAGCAGATGATCTACTTGATGTTGCTAGTACCCAAACCGCCTCTGGCAAAACACCAGGAACTGATTTAAAGGAGGGAATACCAACCCTTGTCACTCTTTATGTAATTGCAGCAAATGAACCATCTGATAAGGATTTAATATCTAAATTAAGTGGTCCGATAAGTGATGAAGATCTACCTAAAGTAATACTGCAACTTAGGAATCATAAAGCTCTTAAACAAGTACAAGAGTATTTAACAAAAGTTGCAAATGATGCAAATGACTTACTTGTTGATTTACCAGAAGGATCGGCTAAACAGGCTCTAGTTAATTTAACCTTTGCACTAGTTAACAGATCGACTTGATTTAACTAAGTCTGTTCCCAGAAAACCTAGCGCAACCCAAATAAACATAAAACCGATAATTTTTGATGCTGTAAGCGGTTCGTGGAAAACTACAAATCCAACTATAAACATAATGCTTGGGGTTATGTATTGAAGTAATCCAGTGATTGTTAGTGGGAGTCTAGTTGTTGCGGCGTTAAACATTAAGAGTGGAACTACCGTAAATATTCCTGCGGAAGCTAAGGCTAAAGAGAAAGGTAAATCTTTACCAAACTCTGCTTCATTTTTATTCATTAAATAAATCAAAAATATAAAGTTTGGCAAAAATGCGACTAGCGTCTCAATCGATAAGGTTTCAAGAGCTCCGGCATTAAGTCTTTTTTTAATCAAACTATATGAGCCCCAACTAATCGCAAGCCCCAGTGCGATCAGTGGAATATGACCGTAAGCAATCGTCAAAACTGCCACACCTATAGTTGCCAGCAAAACTGAAATGATCTGCATTTTTCGTAGTTTTTCTTTTAATACTAAAACGCCAAAACTAACTGCAACTAGGGGAGTTATGTAGTAACCAAGCGCTGCCTCAACTACTCGATCAACTGATACTGACCAGATATAAATTCCCCAGTTCGCTGACAATAGAAGTGAGGTAAGTGCAAGAAGTGAGAATGTTCGAGTATTTTTAATGAGTTTAAATGTTGTACGAAGCTGTTTTTGGTAAGTAAGAAAGATAGTGCAGAATACTAAAGACCAGATTGCTCGATTTGCTAAAATTTCAAAGGCTGATGCCCTATCAAGCCATCGCCAATAAATCGGTAACAGTCCCCAAATGACGTAGGCACCAATTCCATAAGCGATACCTGAACTATTCCGATTCAATCTGACCTTTTCTTAAGAGTTGGTTAGCGATAATTGGTGAACTGAACTGCAAAATCCCAGGTTTCCTTTTTTACTTGTGCGATTGCTGTTTGTAAATCATCCCTACTTTTACTTGAAACTCTAAGTTCTTCACCTTGAATTTGGGTTTTAAGAGTTTTAGGCCCATTATCTTTCAAAAACTTTGCAATCTTTTTAGCATTTTCAGTTGTAATGCCCTCTTTAAACTCACAATTAATGCGGTATGTCTTTCCACTCAGTTGTGGCTCACTAGCCTCTAAGTGCTTTAGTGAAACATTTCTCTTAATTAATTTATCTTTAAATACGTCTAATGCTGCCTTAACACGCTCTTCAGTATCAGCTTCAATCAATACCTTAACTCCAGTCTTTTCGACCTTTACACCAGTATTTTTAAAGTCGAATCGAGTAGCAATTTCTCGATCGCATTGGTTGAAGGCGTTGTCTAACTCCATTTGATCGATTTTTGAGACGATATCGAAACTACTATCAGCCATGCCCATACATTACTAGTTATTAGTATCCAATTTACTTATGGTAATTAAGTTCAATTTACTGCTTATTACTGTGAAAAATAATTGAACTTTTGGCATTACAACTGGCTAGGCTTTAGACTTCACCACGCTTAACAATCCTTGGCGGGTTGCCCGAGCGGCCAATGGGAGGGGACTGTAAATCCCCCGGCTCTGCCTTCGAAGGTTCAAATCCTTCACCCGCCACCAATAATTACATCGAATATTTTTTTAGTAATTGCCTTAAGTTCGGATCATTTCTATCTTGATTACCGCTTTGCCAAAGTCCACCCTCTTGAGTGCCATCTATAAAGCTTAAAATACTAAAACCAGGCAAACGTTTAGTTTTAACTCCAGCTCGATTACTTTGGACATGCCACCAAAGATCATCTGTAAAGAAGCAAAGTTCCTTATAAGTATTCTCATCCATTACATCTTTGTGAAAGAATTCTTTTTTGTAAAGCGTGCCAGCACCAGAGGTTGCGAATAAACTAGAGTCTGGCCCATTTAATAATGCATAATTTTTGATCCATTTACTGTATTGAGAGACATCACCATTTTTTTCATAAACTATTTGATGTACTCGGGATGCAACTACGTTACCAGGAGTTAAGTGGTGTTGAACCATCAGCTTTAAGGTTAAGTCAGACTCGAAAAGTAAATCATCATCAACGACAATAATTGGTAAAGACTCTTCTAACTTAAGGGTAGGGATTAGTTTCTTACCTGGTCCTAAATCATCACACGGATTAATCTTTAAAATTCCGCTAGATTCTAATTGCCTAACCCCACTTGGTAGTTTATTAATATCATCTTTAAAAATATTAAGGTAAACTGCTTTTGGAATTAAATGCTGATTTAGCATTTGTTTTAAGGATATTTCTAGTGAATTAAATCGAGCTGGATGGCTAGTTAAAGAAATAACATGGTCCCAGCTAATTGTTTTAAACTCTTTTGTATTAGGAATCGCTAGGTGTGTTAAAAGATTGTTCCTACTGCTAGCTCTGAGCATATTTATATTTTCCATAAGCTCACGGTGGTACTTTGTAGATTTTGAGCCAAGATTACGGGCAGTGCGAATTAGGTAATAAACAGAGAAAATTTGTAAACCTAAAATTATTATCAGCAGTACGTTCTTCACCCGAGCATCCTAACTTTGGTTGCAGTTATACTAATTTCATGGATAAGCCAACCATAATTCTAGCCACTAGTAATGGTATCGGAATGGGGCATTTGACCAGGGCAAGTGCGATTGCTTCAGAATTAAAGAGATTTGCTAATCCAATTATCGTATCAATGGCATCAGGTGTAGTTGAGGTACCAAAGATTGCCGGAGTTCAATTTGAATACATCCCAGGCCGCGATCGTA
>CANHGU010000009.1 GCA_947460855.1 Candidatus Nanopelagicaceae bacterium
TACACGTGAGGGATTTTGGTACCTCGTAGGTCGCGAAGCGGATGAAATAAAATCGTTTAAATTAATTCGAATAAATGGCAAAATTACACTTGAAGGAAAACCTGGTGCATATAGGAAGCCCGATGGGTTTGATCTAAGGGAATTTTTAAGCCAGTCCAAGGACGAAGAGTTGTTTATTGCCCAGGTTTATGTAAGAAAAGAGCAGGCCTACGCTTTACGGAGTAAATACGAGTGTAAAGAGGTCAATGATGATTGGGATCTAATGAAAATCCCTTATACATATGAGCAAGAGATAATTGAAAGTATATTATGGCACGGCTCTAATGTTGTAGTAGTTTCACCAGAGGATTTAAGAGCAAAAGTTTTATCAAAAGTTAAGCAGCTTACCAATGGTTGATGTAGCAGCTAATCGAGCATTGCGGACAATGGATTTGATCCCATTCATATTAGAAAATCCTGGCATTTCGATTGAAAACCTTGCTAATCAGTTTTCAGTTACTGAAAAGCAGATTGAAGATGATCTACAACTTATTTTTATGTGTGGATTGCCTGGATATACACCTTATGAGCTAATTGATTTAGTTTTTGAGGATGGAGTAGTTTCAATAATAGACCCACAAGTTTTGGATAAACCCCGACGGTTCAGTAAGAGTGAGTTGGTGGTAATTGTGCTCGGTCTGCAGATTTTGGGAGAATTAAACAATTCAAATTCTGTTCGTGCAAATCAAATTAAGGCTTTATCAGATAAAATAATGAAGCTAGGTAACAGTAATTCTGTGTTAATTAACTCTGGGCAGAACAATTCGCCGTATGTTGATATCGTACTAAATGCTATTTCTCTACGTAAAAGTTTAATAATCGAGTATCACTCTATGATTAAGGATGAGATCACAAACCGCATAATTCTCCCTCGTTATCTGTATTTTTTGAACGGGAATCTGTATCTAAATGCTTTGGATCTAGACGCTAAAGCCGATCGTGTTTTTAAACTCAATCTTATTAAAAAATGCGAAGTAGGGAGCGCTACCGAAAACCAAACATATGAAAACAATGAATATTCAATTCAGGTTGTATTAGAGATTGATAAACAATTTGTTAATTTTATCGAAAGAAACAGTTCAGTTATTACCAACATTCAGGAGAATAAGGATTCCTATAGGGTCGATCTAATGGTAAGTAATATGGAGTGGCTGAAAAGGAGTATTCTCAGTTATTCCCCTGGTATCACCGTTATTTCTCCAGTTTTGCTAGCCACGGAGGTGCGTGAAGTAGCATCATCATTGATGAGTGCTTATCAGAATATAAAAGCAATCTAGGGTAGGATTTTCACATGAATTCACTTAAACCATGGCATTTACTCGTCCTAGCCGTTGTCTTTATAGTTCTATTTGGCTCAAAACGACTTCCTGATTCAGCTAGATCATTGGGTCGCTCACTTCGAATATTTAAGAGCGAGGTGCAGGAGATGAATAAAGATGATTCCAGCAAGGATAATAAATCAGACCCAAACTCTGACAGATAGGTTTCATGTTTAAGCGCCGTGGCGGCAATATGCCACTGCTAGACCATATCCGCGAGTTCAGAGATAGATTAATAAAATCACTGTTTGCAGTAACCGCTGGTGCAGTAGTTGGTTGGATTTTTTATCAGCCGATAATTCGATTACTGACACTTCCTTTTTGTGACCTAGGCAGTGAAACATCACCAAAATCTAATAACTGTGGTGATTTATATGTAAGCGGAATTCTTGGTCCTTTCAACCTGCAGGTCAAAATTGCACTTTTATCCGGCGTAATTCTTTCTGCTCCGGTATGGCTATATCAGATGTGGGCTTTCATCACTCCAGCATTACATAAAAAAGAAAGACGGATAGCATTAATATTCGTCTGTGTTGCCTCTCCATTATTTGCAACAGGAGCTTTCTTAGCTTATTTAATCTTGCCACATGCGGTAAATGTTCTACTAGGTTTTACGCCGAACAACCTTGGAAACCTGATTAGATTTGATGAGTATTTGGATTTTGTACTACGCTTAATTCTTGTTTTCGGTATTGCATTTGATCTTCCTCTATTTCTGGTTGCACTAAATTTAATTGGTGTGTTATCTGGAAAAGCAATATTAAAACCCTGGCGCCTTGCTGTCTTTTTATGTTTTTTATTTACTGCCGCATTCACACCTACGCCAGATCCTGTAACTATGACCTTACTTGCGATACCACTTTGTTTCTTATATTTTGCCAGCGGAATTTTCAGTTTACTTATTGATAAAAAACGATCAAGGGATCCCAATAAGCAGGCGGAGGTTTCGCCTATCGATAAACCTGAAAGAATTTAGATGTGGCTTCTTGTTGTAAATTCTCATGCTGGTAAAGGCAAAGCAGCCGAACATGCTAGTGAATTTGCTGAATTACTTGTCAAAGAACAACTTAAATTTGAGATAATAAATGAAATTACTCTTGATAAAACCATAGAGCAATTGCTTTTAAAGTTAGAATCAAAGGAGTTTACAAGAGTCATAGCTGCTGGTGGAGATGGCCTTGTTAATCTTTGCTTGCAACATGTTGCAAACACTGGAGTTTCACTCGGCGTGCTTCCATCAGGCACAGGCAACGATTTTGCTAGGTCTACAGGTGTTTACAACTTAGATGTAAAGGAGATTTTTAACTTATATGTCAAAACATCTCCCACGCAGATTGATCTTGGCAGGGTTAAAGGTAGTAATGCAGACAAATGGTTTGTCCAGGTTTTAAGTACTGGATTTGATGCCGAAGTAAATTCTCTTGCTAATTTGATGAAATGGCCTAGAGGTAAGTCCAAGTACACAATTGCCACTATAAGAGCTATTGCAAATTTCAAGCCGCTTATATATAAAATCAATATAGACGGAGTGATATATGACCAACCAGCTATGCTCCTAGCTATAGCAAATGGTGAAACTTATGGTGGTGGCATGAAGATTTGCCCAGGCGCTTCAAACTCTGATGGTGTATTTGATATCCTATTGGTAAAGCCCGTTTCTAGATTTGTTTTGTTAACCATTTTTCCAAAAGTATTTTCTGGTAAGCACATAACTCATCCTAAGATTCTGACTTTCAAGGGTAAAACCATAAAAATATCTGCTCCTACACTTTCCTTTGCTGACGGAGAGTTTGTTTCACCTTTGCCAATAGAGATCAGCAATATTTCAAATTCTTTGAACACTTGGTTAACTTAATGAATTTGAGCCCCTCCCAGAGTTATGCACGTGCGAAATCATTAGGAAAATTTCCTAAAACTAAGAAATTTGCTGAGTCATTCCCATTTGAGCTAGATCAATTTCAAATAGATGCTTGCCATGCACTCGAAAGCGGAAAGGGTGTCCTAGTTGCTGCTCCTACCGGGGCTGGCAAAACAATAGTTGGCGAATTCGCTGTTGATCTAGTAATTAGCTCGGGCGGTAAATGCTTCTATACAACACCGATTAAAGCATTATCTAATCAGAAATATACTGAATTGTCGGAAAAATATGGAGAAGCAAAAGTTGGTCTTTTGACTGGAGATACCTCCATAAATTCTGAAGCACAAATAGTTGTAATGACAACTGAGGTGCTAAGAAATATGATTTATGCTAATTCTTCAACAATAGCGGAATTAAAATATGTTGTGATGGATGAGGTTCATTATCTGGCGGATAAATTTAGGGGAGCGGTTTGGGAAGAAATCCTGATTCATCTTTCAGATGCAGTTCAGGTGATATCACTATCTGCCACAGTATCAAATGCTGAAGAGTTTGGTGAGTGGCTACAGACGGTAAGGGGTGAAACTGAAATCATCGTTAGTGAGATAAGACCTGTGCCGCTTTATCAGCATGTCTTGTTTGGTAATCGATTACTAGATTTGTTTGGCGAAAACCAGAAATTGAACCCAGAGTTAACTAGATTAGAAAGAGATTCCTATCGTCAAGTAAGAGGAAACTGGCGCGACAAACCAAAGGGACCAAAATCTCTTAGTAGGTCTGAAATTGTTGAAAAACTTGATCGTGAAGGTCTACTACCAGCGATTACATTTATTTTTTCACGCAATAACTGTGATGCTGCAGTTAGGCAGTGTCTTACTGCTGGGCTTCGACTCACTAATTCTGAAGAAAGATCACAGATTAGATCGGTCATTTCAAGAAACATGAAAAATTTAGCTGAGGAAGATTTAGTAGTACTTGGATATTATGAATGGGCAGATGCTCTTGAGCGTGGAATAGCCGCACATCATGCTGGGCTATTGCCGGCATTTAAAGTTACAGTTGAAGAATTATTTCAAAGGGGATTAGTTAAGGCGGTCTTTGCTACTGAAACTTTGGCACTCGGAATCAATATGCCAGCGCGAACTGTCGTATTAGAGAAGTTGAGTAAATGGAATGGCGAAGGGCATGTTGCAGTATCTCCTGGCGAATACACACAATTGACCGGAAGAGCTGGTCGTAGAGGAATTGATATAGAAGGTAACGCAGTAATTCTATGGAGTAATGATTTGGATTCAACTTCGGTTGGCGGTTTGGCTTCTACTCGTACTTATCCACTAAAGAGTTCTTTTAAACCTACCTATAATATGAGTATTAATTTAATTTCTCAGTTTGGTTCAGAGCGAGCTCGGACATCACTCGAATCCTCTCTAGCGCAATTTCAAGCCGATAAAGCAGTTGTTGGGCTCGCCAAGCAAATTAGAAAGAATGAAACTGTGAGAGATAGTTTGATTTCTGAATCAAAGTGTGACCAAGGTGATTTCTCTCAATATGCTCAAATGCGACTTGACATAAAAAAATTGGAGACAGAAGGTAAAAGAAATAGGCGAAAGCGTGCGGAGGTAGAGGAAGAGATAGGTGGAATTCGTAAACGCATAAAGAATCATGCATGCCATGGCTGTCCAGAGCGAGAAAACCACTCTAGGTTAACCGAACGGGCTCAAAGATTACAACGAGAGATTGATGGGTTAATTGAAAGAATTGACACTCGAACTAATGTTATAGCTAAACGATTTGATCGAATTAAGGTAATCCTAGATAAATTTGGCTATATAAATAATGATGCAATCGCAAAATCTGGAAAGATGTTAGCAAAAATTTATGGGGAAACAGATCTTCTTATTGCTGAATCTATACAGGCTGGGATCTTTGCTCCATTATCTGCAGCCGATCTAGTTTCAGTTATCTCATGCTGTATTTATGAATCAAGGAATGATGAGGCGGCAAAAGTACCTAGGGGTGACATTCAACTAGCGCTGGCGGCTATCTCAAAGATTTATGCCAAGATCCATGATGCTGAGAGTGATTTAAATCTTGAGCCAATGCGCGCACCAGATTTTGGTTTTTGTTGGGCATCACACAAATGGGCAAGTGGTCAATCTCTCACATCAATTCTCAAAGGGAGTGATTTAACAGTTGGGGATTTTGTTCGCTCAATGAAACAGATCATTGATTTATTAAGGCAACTAAGAGCGGCCGCTCCTGAGCTGCAAATTGTTATTGACCAAGCGCTTTCAAAAATTGATAGAGGCGTAATTGCATATGCTGGAGCTGCCGTATGACTTTGATGCTCTTAGATAGCGCCTCTCTTTGGTATCGCGCATATTTTGGAATGCCGGACACACTGGTATCGCCAACTGGGCTACCAGTTAATGCAATTCGAGGATATCTAGATATGACTTCGCGCTTACTAGTGAAATATAAGCCAAATCGTTTGGTTGCATGTCTTGAAGGTGATTGGCGTCCTTCTTGGCGAGTAGAGCTATTCCCAGATTATAAATTAAATCGCTTAGATGATGAAGGTGATGAAGCTGAGCCAGATACTCTGACTCCGCAGATTCCTATCCTGCTAGATGTTCTAGACGCATTAGGTATTCCACTAGTGGGTGTTGATGATTATGAAGCCGATGATTTAATGGCAACTTTTAGCGTTAAGCAACCTGGACCGGTGCGAATTGTAACTGGGGATCGTGATTTATTTCAGCTTGCAGATGATAAACGAGATGTGAAAATTGTATATTTAGCAAAAGGTATTTCGAATCACGATTTAGTTGATTTAAAATGGATTGCAGATAAATATCAAATTCCAGGCGATCGTTACGCTTTATTTGCCATGATCCGAGGTGATTCATCCGATGGCCTACCCGGTATTCGAGGGATAGGAGAAAAAGGAGCGATGATTATTGCAAATAATTTCACCTCTTTACCCGAGGTGATGAAAGCTGCAGCGGGGGGCGACGAAAGGTTAACACCGAATATTCGAAAGAAACTGTTGGAAAGTAGCGAATATGCTTCAATAGCTCCAAAACTGGTTAGTTGCGCGTTAGATGTCGCAATTCCAGAAATGGATATTGCACTTCCTACAAAGCCAAAATCCCTAGATAAGATCGAGAAGATAAGAGAAGAGTTTGGGCTAGGCGCCAGTATTGATCGCATAATAAGCGCACTTAACTGGAATTAATGTTCTATTTCATATCAATTATAGCTGGAGTAATCGGCTCTACAGCATTTAAACCGGTAAATTTTTGGTTGTCGGCGATTGTAAGTTTAAGTATTTGGTTTTTTCTCTTACTAAAATCAAATCTTGGGCGAAGAGTTTTAGTCTCTTATATTTTCGGACTAAGCCTTTTACTTCCGATTCAAAGTTGGACCGGAATATATGTAGGCAATATTCCATGGCTAATTTTATGCTTCGGCCAGGCTTTTGCCTTTATTATTCCTGCTTTTTTTGTTGTACCTGGGAAACGATTTAATCAAATTGCATTTGCGTGTGCATTCGTGATAGTCGAACTTTTACTTAGAACAGTTCCATTCACAGGCTTTGGCTGGTCAAGAATTAGCTTTACTCAAGTGGATGGACCTCTAAAAGGCTTATATTCATCTGGTGGGGTAGTTTTAGTTGCCTTTTTTATCTCGATAATTAGTGCTGCAAGGTCATTCCTGTATGTATGTGTCACATTATTGATTGTTGTTTCATTATCGTTTATCCCAAGCATTGAGAATAATGGAGATGAAAGCAATATTGCGTTGATTCAAGGGGGAGTATCCAAATTAGGTTTAAACTTTAACTCAAAACCTCAAGAGGTATTTCAAAGACACTTGAATCAAACTCTAAAATCTATTTCAAAAGAAGAAGTTGATCTTATTGTTTGGCCGGAGAATGCAGTAGATGTTGATATAAATGTAAATGTTGAGGTTAAGCGGCAGATTGTTGATCTGTCCTCGTTATTGTCTACCCCAGTTTTAGTTGGAGGCGTCACAGAATCTGGTTCTTACCTTCAAAATCAATCGACTCTTTTTAATCCTGAGATTTCACAGATATATACAAAGCGCTATTTAACCCCATTTGGTGAATATTTGCCGTTACGTAAAATTGCTAGCAAAGTTTCACATTATGCAAATGAAATTGTTGATTTCAAAGCAGGCAGTAAAGATACAATATTTAAAAGTAATTATGCTTCTTTTCAAACTTTGATATGTTACGAACTTTTAGATGATACTTTTCGAGATCAAATTAATTCTGATTTTCTGATAGTTCAAACAAATAATGCAACTTTTGGAGACACAGCTCAATTAGATCAGGAACTGCAGATTGCTCGTGTTCGCGCACTTGAAACTGGTCGTTTTATTGCATATGTTTCTACCACAGGCACTACATCTTTTATTGACAATAAAGGAGAAATAATTGCGCAATTGCCGAAATTTATTTCAGCAACGTTAACAGAACAAATTCCCCATGTACACGGTAAAACTTTAACGCAATTCATAGGCAAGTATTTAGAGTATTTCGCATTTATTTATCTTATTTTTATCGTATACAGAAGGCGGGGGATATGACGAAAGAAGTTTTAGTTGTTATCCCAACATTTAATGAATCTGAAAGTATCACCGCTCTTTTAGCTCGCCTTGATAGGGCTAGAGATTCATTATCTGATAAGTATCATATTGAAATACTCATAGTCGATGACAGTTCGGCAGATAAAACTGCAGAAATTGCCAGATCACTGAACTTGAAGAATCTATTGGTTCTAAGCCAAGTAAGTAAATCCGGTTTAGGACAAGCTTATATTGCCGGTTTTAAGCAAGGATTAATTGGTAATTACCAATATTTTGTTGAGATGGATGCAGATCTAAGCCATCAGCCTGAGCAGCTTTCTGATTTATTAGCAGTTGCTTCAGAAAAGGATTTAGTTATTGGAACTAGATGGATGAGTGGTGGCAAGGTTGTTAATTGGCCAATTGGCCGAAGAATTCTTTCTAAATTTGGAACAAAATATGCTGCTTTTGTTCTTAATCTTCCTTACAAGGATCTAACCTCTGGATATAGAGTTTTATCTAGACAACTGCTCATGAAGATTGACTTAGATCAAATTCAAACTCTAGGGTATGGTTTTCAAATCGAAATCGCACTCAAGGCAATTCAAAGTGGATTTAAGATTAAAGAGGTGCCAATTACTTTCGTAGAGCGAGAAAACGGGCGCTCCAAAATGGGTTTAGCAATAGTCTGGGAAGCTTGGTGGCTGATCACTAAGTGGGGTTTTATACGTGTATTGAATCACCGATAATCTACATTATGTAAAGTTAAAACAACTAGTTGGAGGCTAACTCCTCTATCGGTAGGCAGCTGCAGACTAGATTGCGATCACCATATACGCCATCAATTCTTCCTACAGTTGGCAGGTATTTTCCTGCTCTGCCAATACCAACTTCCTCGCCATTTGGGAAAGCCGCTTTAGTTCTTGAGTATTTTCGGTCCCAATTGTTTGAAATCAAATCGCCAATTGTGTGAGGAGAATGTCTTAGTGGCGAATCCTCAATAGTAATAATTCCTGACTCAATATCATTTATTTCAGATCTAATGCTTTCCATAGCCGCTAGGAATCTATCTAACTCACGAATATCCTCAGATTCGGTAGGCTCAATCATCATCGTCCCAGCGACGGGAAAACTAACTGTTGGTGCATGAAAGCCATGGTCCATTAATCGCTTAGCGATGTCATCTACTGTTACACCAGTAATTTTTGTTAATCCCCTAATATCTATGATGCACTCATGTGCAATATGACCATTTTGTCCCCGATAAAGCACAGGAAAGAATGGATCTAGTTTTTTTGCTAAGTAATTAGCAGAAAGTATTGCGACCTCAGTAGCCTTAGTTAAACCAGTACCACCCATCATTCGGATATACATCCATGAGATTGGCAGTATTGATGCTGAACCAAATGGCGCACTAGATACAGGTCCTGGTCCAGTTTCTGGTCCTGCCAGAGCATTAGCTGGATGATTTGGCAGGAATGGTGCTAAGTGAGATCTGGCAATGACTGGTCCAACCCCTGGTCCCCCGCCACCATGTGGAATACAAAATGTTTTATGTAAATTTAAATGGGAAACATCGGCACCAAACTTACCTGGCTTTGCAACACCAACTAGCGCATTCAAATTTGCGCCATCAACATAAACTTGCCCGCCAGCGCTATGGATTAATTCACAAATTTCAGAAATCGCTTCCTCAAATACGCCATGTGTGGAAGGATAAGTAACCATTAGAGCTGCTAACGAATCTTTGTACTGCTCAATCTTTTCTTTTATATCACTTAAACTAACATTTCCATCCTCATCACATGCCACAACAATTACCTTCATACCGGCCATTACCGCACTTGCAGCATTTGTGCCGTGCGCACTAGATGGAATAAGGCATATATCTCTATGCTGCTCATTTCTGCTGTCTAAATAATTTCTAATAGCTAATAACCCAGCAAATTCACCTTGTGAACCAGCATTTGGCTGCAGCGATACCGCATCATAACCTGTGATATTTATCAGCCATTTACTAAGCGAATCAATAAGTTCTAAGTAGCCAGCTGTTTGATCAGCTGGGGCAAATGGGTGTATGGAATTAAACTCCGGCCAGGTAATCGGAATCATTTCCGAGGTAGCGTTTAATTTCATTGTGCAGGAACCCAGCGGAATCATGGTGCGATCAAGTGCTAAGTCACGATCTGAAAGCAATCTAATGTATCTAAGCATCGCCGTTTCGGAGTGATAAGTATTAAACAATGGGTGCTTAAGGAAATTTGATTTACGGTCATTTTTTGAAATAACCTGTTGCAAACCAGCATCTGAGCATTCAAAAATCTTCAAAATATTCTCAAAATCAAGCTCTGTCGTAGTTTCATCAAATGAAACACTCAATTCTTCGTTAGAAATTAGTCTTAAGTTATATCCAAATTCAACTGCACGTTTTGAAATCTCTGCTGCTTTCGTTGATTTTATGTATACGGTATCAAAAATTTCAAATTCACCAACTACTTGACCACTTTTTTTCAGACTAGATCTAAATCGGTACGCATAACTTTGTACTCGCTGTGCGATTGCGGTTAATCCCTCAGGTCCATGCCACATAACATAGAAAGCTGAAATTACAGCTAGTAATACTTGAGCCGTGCAAATGTTTGAGGTTGCTTTGTCTCGACGAATATGTTGTTCTCGAGTCTGTAGCGCTAATCGAAACGCGGCATTTCCATGCGAATCAACTGATTGACCAACTAATCTGCCAGGAAGGGATCTTTCTAATCCGTTTCTAACCGCCATAAACCCTGCGTGTGGTCCGCCAAATCCAACTGGTACGCCAAAGCGTTGCGCTGAACCAACTGCAATATCAGCACCACAATCTCCTGGTGACTTAAACAATGTTAATGCCAGCAAATCGCAGTCAACAATTGCTAACGCACCCTGTTTTTTTACAGTTTCAATAACATTACTTATTTCCTTTATTCGACCAGTGCTTTCCGGATAAGCAATAATTGCGGCAAATACATCACCGTAGTTAGCATGAGAAAAATCACTTTCAATCACTTTAATTTTAAGTGGCTTAGCTCTGGTATTAATAACAGCCTTTACATGCTGATGTAGATTCACATCAATCACAATGGCAGCGTCATCACTTCCCTGCCAAACTCTTCGCGCTAACGTCATTGCTTCGGCCGCAGCAGTTGCTTCGTCAAGCATCGAAGCATTTGCGATTGCAAGTCCCGTTAGATCAGTAATCGCTGTTTGAAATGCAAATATAGCTTCAAGTCTTCCCTGACTAATCTCTGGCTGATAAGGTGTGTAGGCGGTGTACCAACCTGGATTTTCTAGAACGTTTCTTAAAATAACAGGTGGAGTGATTGTTCCGTAGAAACCATTTCCAATTAATGATTTACAAACAATATTCTTTTTAGCAAGAGCGCTTATCTCTTCAATAGCCGCAACCTCTGAAATGCCAGAAGGTAGAGCTTTTTCAATCTCACCTTTAATATGAATATTTTGTGGAACAACCGAACTGATAAAAGAATCTAAGTCTTTATAACCAAGTTCAATAAGCATTGTTTGAATTTGATATTGGTTAGGCCCAATATGGCGATCAGCAAAATTAGTTCTGTTCACTAACTCCCCAATCGCTACTAGTTCTGTGGGAAGTAATCGTAATAGTTTTAAGCGCCCTTGCGCTTTCTGCGTTCAGCTAATTCATCGTTATTTTGACCACTTACAACTAACGAGCCATCTACTAAGCTCTCCCCCTGTAATGTAGCAAGGGAGCCTTCAACCTCAGTCCAAACTTTACCAATTGCAATCCCAAATACGCCTTGTCCACCTTGAAGTAAATCAACAATTTCATCTGCACTAGTACATTCATAGATAGAAGCACCATCGCTCATCAAGGTAATACTCTCAAGATCTGATACGCCACGAGCCCGTAAATGTTCAACTGCAGTTCTAATGTTCTGCAGTGATACGCCAGTATCTAGGAGACGTTTAACTATTTTTAAAACCAAAATATCCCGAAATCCGTAAAGACGCTGCGAACCAGAACCGGCTGCTGTACGAACACCTGGCTCAACTAATCCAGTTCGTGCCCAGTAATCTAATTGACGATAAGAAATACCAGCAGCAACACATGCTGTTGCTCCTCGATAGCCGATCTCAGCAGGGTTACTCATGGGGACTCAATTCTATGGGGAAGGCTTAATTGTAGAAGAGGGTTGCTTTGCGCTCAGTTAGCGACACGTAAAACTTCAACCCACGGTTGAGGGTTGGACTTATCCTAGGAAATCTTCTGGATTTATCTGGTCCAAGAACTCCTTAAACCGCTCTACCTCATCATCTGACTGGTCCGGGATCTCAATTCCAGCCTGGTCTAGCAGATCCTCGCTGGCAAGGATAGGTGCTCCCATTCGAAGAGCTAATGCTATGGCATCACTTGGCCGAGCAGATACGGTTGGACCATTCTCGAAATTTAGTTGAGCATAGAAAATTCCATCTTTTAATTCTGTTAGGTACACCGTTTTAAGATTTGCTCCAAGATGGCCCAGAACATCTTTGAATAGATCATGTGTTAGTGGCCTTGGCGGTACCACTTCTTGTTGAGCGAATGCAATGGCAGTTGCTTCAACTGCGCCTAACCAAATAGGTAAGTAACGAACCCCATCTAGTTCTTTAAGTAAAACAATCGGTTGGTTGGAGGGCATCTCGACGCGAACGCCCATTACCTCAACAAGATGAAATTCGCTCATTATTACAAAAAAGAATTACTTAGCTCGATGCAAACCAGCACGAACCAACGAGGCATGAAGCCTGATCGATAAAGATGCTAACTCGCGCTCAACCTCTTCTGCTCTAGCCTTAGACTCAGACCCTTTCTGTCTAAGCAATGGTGTGGTTACCTGTTCAACTAAGCCGATCTCACGATCTGCTGCTGTTTTAAAAGCGCGCAAATGCCTGGCACCAATTCCAAAAGCAGAGATCTCAGCGACCGCTTTTGCCACAGATAGTGCATCATTGTCGTAATGGCGACCGCGAATTGCTATTAAGCCATAGGATTCAATCTCAGTTAACTGTTCATCAGTCAATGTTGAGGCGGTAAGTAATTCAGTTCGTGTAAGCCTTAAATCATTATCACTAGCAAATTGATCTGAAGTAAGTACACCATCAGTACTTGCAAGACGAGGCGTTGCAACTGCGCCCACACTCTTCGCAGGTACTAAGCCTCGATCAATAGCATCTAAATTGTCCTTAATAACTTTTAGGGGTAGGTACTGATCACGTTGTGCTAACAAAACAAATCTCAATCTCTCTAAATCTGCAGTTGTAAACTTACGATAACCACTTGGGGTTCGTTGTGGTTCAATTAATCCTTCAGATTCCAAAAATCGTATTTTAGAGATTGTTATATCGGAAAATTCTGTGCGCAACCTGGAGAGCACCTCACCAATACTTAAGTAAGCTCTTGCTGGAACACTCATTATTTCTCTCCCACAAATAATGTTAGATGATATTTACCAATCTGAACCTCATCGCCTGGCAAGACTTTACTTTCTCGCACTGCAATTGCATTCACATATGTTCCATTTAGGCTGCCTAGATCTTTAATTGAGTAGCCATCTGTTTTAGAAATCAATGCATGTGAGCGGGAAACAGTAATATCATCTAAGCAAATTTCGTTGTTAATATCACGACCAATTTTTGTTTCAATTGAGTCTAGGAGATATCTTCCGCCAACGCCCGCGCCCTTTAAAACTAATAAAATACCAGCACCGGCAGGCAGGTTTTTCACGACATTTTGCTGCTCAATTGTTAATGATTTGTACAGATCGTCAGAGATAACCGACTCTGGGATAGACCTTAACTGGCGTAGATTTAAGGTTGAAGTCAGATCATTAGGTGGCGTTACTTTATCTGCCATAACTCCCCCAAACTCATCACCATCAACTATAGGCTCACACTATTGCTTAGATATAACTGGGTCAAGCGGTAATATTTTGATAATCCGCCGCTGAAAGCAGCTTTTCTTGCAATGACGGGGTGGATATTTCAATCTCTGCAATCCATCCATTGCCGTACGGGTCGGCATTAATTACCTCTGGATTTGTATCCAACTTCTCATTAACCAAAATAACCTTGCCAGTTATAGGGGCATAGATCTCAGAAACTGATTTAGTTGATTCAACCTCACCACATACAGCATTGGCTAAAACCTCTGCTCCAATTTTTGGTAGTTGGATGTAGACAATATCGCCGAGTGCAGCTTGTGCGTAGTCTGTGATTCCAATACGAAATTTATTCGGTGATATCTCTTGAACCCATTCATGCTCCTTTGTATATCGGAGCGATTCTGGCACATTAGACATTTTTATCTCCCATGAGGTTATTTTCTTTGCAATCCTTTAACCAGGTACTGCAAACCTGTGTAGAAGTATAGTGCGATACCCCAGATTGCAAATGCCCAACCTATAACAAAGCACCAACCGCCTATATATTTAACCTCTTCAAGTAGCAGAAACGGAAAGGCGTATAAGAGGTTGAAGGTTGCTGCCTTGCCCAGGTAGCTAACTTGCAAGAATGGAATATTTCTAATTTTCTGGTAAGTCACAACAAATAACAGCAGAAGATCTCGAATCAGTAAAGCTATAACCAATGACCATGGTAGGTATTCTTTACTGGCCATAGCAATTACTACAGCTGCTATATAAAGCCGATCAACAGATGGATCAAACTTGGCTCCGAACTCGGAGGTTTGGTTAAGGGCTCTTGCGATTTTTCCATCCAGGTAATCAGTTATTCCACCTAAAGCAATTACTACAAAGCTAAGTATTGGACGATCTGCGACTAAAAATAGATAGAGAAAAAGAGGCACACCTAAAGCCCGCAGCAAGGTAAGTGCGTTTGGAATATTAACCATTATCACGATCCTTTAATTTAACCGCTACCTCAATCGGCGTACCATCGAACCCAAATTCCTCTCGCAGTCTTCGTTCAATAAATCGGCGGTAAGCACTTTCTAAGAAATCGGTTGCGAAGACGACAAATTTAGGTGGGCAAGTTCCAGCCTGGGTAGCAAACTTAATTTTTGGTTGCTTGCCTCCGCGCACTGGTGGTGGATTTGCCCCAACTAGTTCACCAAGAAAGGCGTTTAGTTTTGCCGTTGGAATTCTTTTTTCCCAGCTAGATAGAGCAGTTCTAAGCGCCGGAGCTAACCGGTCTCGGTGCCAGCCAGTTTTCGCCGATAAATTAACCCGTTGTGCCCATGGGTATCGCTCCAGCTGACGTTCAATCTCTTTATCGAGAACTATCTGCCGCTCTTCATCAACTAAATCCCATTTATTCATGACAATTACTAGTGCTTTACCAGCCTCATCAGCCATACTGACAATTCTTATATCTTGTTCAGTTAAAATTTGTGAAGCGTCGAAAATAACCAAGGCAACTTCAGCCCGCTCCAAAGCAATCTGAGTTCTAAGCGATGCGTAGTAATCAGTTCCACTGGCTTGATGAGCTCTTCTCCTGATTCCGGCGGTATCAATAAATCGCCAGGTTGATCCACCAAATTCAATTAATTCATCTACCGCGTCCCTTGTTGTACCTTCGGCATCATCCACTAAAACTCTTGGGGCTCCAGCTAATACATTTAATAAACTTGATTTACCAACATTTGGTCTGCCAACAAGTGCCACGCGGCGAAAACCATCATCAACCTGCTCTGATCCAACTTCTGGTAGTTGAGCAATAAGTAAATCAAGTAGATCACCGCTACCTCTGCCATGCAGAGCCGAAACAAATCGAGGTTCACCCAAACCTAAATTCCAGAGCGAGTAACCGTCCGCTTCATCTTCTGCATTGTCTATTTTATTTGCCACTAAAATTACCTTTTTTCCACTCTTACGCAGTAAATCAACAAGCGACTGATCCTCATCAAGTGCACCGATTTGAGCATCAACAACAAACATAACTAGATCCGCTTCAGCAATAGCTGCTTCAGCGCCAGCTGTGATTTTTTCGGAGATTCCTTCTGGCTTAACCTCCCATCCACCGGTATCAATTAGAAAAAATCTCCTGCCATTCCATTCAGCTTCATATTTGACTCGATCTCTGGTAACACCTGGAGTATCTTCGACAATTGCTTCGCGTCTACCAATCATTCGATTTACTAAGGTTGATTTACCAACATTTGGTCTGCCAATAACTGCAATAGTTGGTAAGCCAAGAAGATTTCGCTGTTTTAACCACTTCCAAATTTGATCTACTACTTCTTGTAATGACAACCTCGTGGAGTCTATTACTGCGGCATCCTCCGCTTGCGAAAGGGGTGAAATCTTGCGAGTTGAGTCAATTTCATCACGATTTGCCAATGATTGGCTGATTAATTGCTGGTCAATTCGTTCGGCCATCTCATTTTCTCGCCGTTGCGCTCTTGCTGAGATATCCGCATGCAAATAAATTTTAAGCTGAGCGTGAGGAGCTACAACAGTACCGATATCTCTACCCTCAACAACAATTCCAATTGGTGCATCTGAAATATATTTACGTTGCAAATCTAACAAAATTTTTCGAACGCCCGGCATGGCACTAATCAAACTTACTTGTTCATTGATTCTTTCAAACCTAATCTCCTCAGTAATATCATTATCTTCAACAAAAATTTTCGGTTGAGCTGGATCGGTATCAAAAGTAATTTTAGTTTTAGATAGTAAATCAACTATTAAATCCTCTTCCGTAATTTTATTACTAAGAGCAAGATAGGTTGCAGCGCGATATAACGCTCCAGTATCAAGGTAACTCCAGTGGGCGCGTAGAGCAATCGCTTTTGCAGTTGATGATTTTCCGGATCCACTTGGACCATCTATTGCTAATACCAATCCGGACATACAGTAAGTCTATCTTCAGTAACTAAAGATATTTATCGATTCTTCCCGGAGTGAACCTTAAAACCAACTTTTTCTAGGTGAGTTGAAAGCTTCACGCAATCAGATTCAGATAATGACAGCGTAATTAGCCCAGTTTCCTGTCCAGGCGAATGCTCCATACTTAGATCTTCAATATTGACATTAATATCAGCGCACTCGTTAAAGATTCGAGCAAGCTGTCCTGGTTTATCATCAATTACCACTGCTAAATATGCATAGTCTCGAGCCTGCTCGCCATGTTTTCCAGGGATTTTGGCCTTTCCTTTATTTCCTGCTTGCAGAAATTTTTCAACTTTATCTATGTTATTTATTTCTAAATTCTCCTCCAGTTGCACAAGATCTGAAATTAAGTTGTTCAAATCTTTTCTAATTATTTTACCGTTTGCGATTAGGATTTGGCTCCACAATTTTGAATCAGATTGAGCCAATCTCGTTATATCCCGCAAACCTTGACCAGCAATATTTAACCTCTCAGAATCAACATCAATCATTTTTGCAGCTAGTGCTGTGCTCAAAATTTGTGGTAAATGTGAGATTTTTCCAACGATAACATCATGCTCACTACTACTCATCTCATAAGCAGTTCCACCGCAAATTTTTATCAATTCACCCGCAACAGCTTTCGATTTTTCCGATGACAAATCATTGATTACTACCCAAGCTCTACCAAGAAATAAATCAGCTCGAGCTCCTATTGCACCACTTAATTCTCGGCCGGCCATTGGATGAAGTGAGATGAAGTTTTGATGGTTTGCTGATAATTCTTTAACCTTAAGTATAAGATCAGACTTTACACTGGATAAATCACAAACAATCGATGCTGGATTTAGTTTTAATTGCTCAAGGATGACTTCAAGATTTACGGAAATCGGTACGGCAACAACTATTAAATCTGGTTTGGCGACAGGAACACTTTTTACTAAATCTTGCGACAATTTCTGGCTATTTAGATCTATGTCAATAATCTCAACACTGATACCGGCTGATCTAAGTGATAACCCGACTGAGGTGCCAATTAGGCCAGCACCGATAACTCTTACAGAGCTAATCATTTGGCTATTGGGCTAAATCTTTGCGAAGAACGCTCGCACCACGTAGGTAAACGTGCTTAATTTGTTCAAGGTCACGATCTAAGTGAGAATGCATCAGAACCCTAACAACTCGTGGCAGCGCCCCTGTAACATCTACCTCCACAGCACAGAGCAATGGCACGCTTCCTAGTCCAATTTTGCGTGCAGCCACTGCAGGGAACTCAGACTTTAAGTCGGGAGTTGCTGTTAACACAACGGAGATCAAATCCTTTACCTCGATTTGGTTTTGGGCCAGCATTTCTAAGAGCAGCTCGCCAACAGCCGAATTCATCTCAGCAGCAGAATCTTGCTCTAACTGGACGGCTCCCCTGATTGCTCGTACTCGCATTTGGCAATAGTAGCGAGAACTCAAAGCGAGGTGATTGAGGTTTAAACTATTTAGAAAGATGTCGTTTTGTAGGCTTAATAACTATGTAAATATCGATAAAGTGAGAAGTGGTTATCTATGACAGATTCTAAAAACCGATTTATTGATATATAGATCCGTTTTTATGTTGCAGTAAATAGTTTTATCGATATTTATGGAGGATTGGAATAGTAATATATCGATAAATCTACTTAGGTCAAACCGATTTATTGTTTTATTTGTAAAAGGTTAAATAGATTAGATAACTCTTGGGAATTAAGAACTCGGTGTCGACCAGGTTTCATCTCCCCTAGGTTGATTGGTCCGAAATCTAAACGAACCAGTCTGAGCACCTTTAGCCCCAACGATTCGATCAGCCTGCGGATAATGTGATAGCGCCCCTCATGAATTGTGATTTCGACCCAGTGATGATTTTTACTCACCGCTCGGGCATGGAAAACCTTGGTAGCCCTGGCCAGCCCATCCTCTAACCGGACCCCCTGCAGTAATTGATCTGACAGCTGCTTATTGAATTCACCCTCAATTTCCACCAAATACCGCTTATCTAAACCATATGAAGGATGGGTAGCACGATGCGCAAGATCACCATCATTGGTAAGAAGAATTAAACCCTCTGAATCCTTATCTAGTCGCCCAACATGGTAAAGCCGATCTTTTCTGTCGGCAAAATAGTCGCCTAAATTTGCGCGCCCTTCTGGGTCTGACATGGTTGAAATAATTCCCGCTGGTTTATGAAAAGCAAGGTAAGTCTTAGACTTACTAATAGTTAAACTCTCACCGTCAACTTTAACGTCATTGATTTCCGGATCAAACTTACCGCCAAGCTCAATTATTGTTACACCGTCAACACTTACACGTCCATCTAATATAAGTTGATCTGCAGCACGCCTACTTGCAACGCCAGCATCGGCGATAATTTTATTTAAACGAGTTAAGCCCACAGGTAAGTTTAGCCCCTAGTGCAGAATTAAAAGAAATAGAATTATTCGGTCAGGGTAGAAAGGAGTTCATCCAAACCATCGATATCAGGCAAAAATGGCGCAAGTGCAGGTAGGTCTGCGATCGAATTCAAACCTAGCTTCTCGAGGAAAAAAGATGTGGTTTGATACAAAATAGCGCCGGATTCACCCTCAACACCAGCTTCTTCAACTAAACCGCGATTTACTAAGGTCTTCATAACCGCTTCAACATTAACTCCTCTAATCGCTGATACACGCGCTCTTGAAACAGGCTGCCTATAAGCAATTACCGCTAAGGTTTCAAGTGCTGCCTGCGTCAACCTTGCTTGTTGTCCATCTAGGACAAACTTTTCTACCAAGGGGGCCATCTCTGGGTGGCTGTAGTACCGCCAACCGCCGGAAACTTGGCGCAGTTCAAAACCGCGTTGCTCAGACTCATACTTAGCCGAAAGTGATTTCAGCGCTGACAGGATCTCTTCGGTCGGAGCCTCGATTATCTGGGCCAAAACAAGCTCAGAAACTGGCTCATCGACCACCATCAAGATTGCTTCAAGGCAACGTTGCAGTTCAACTTCAGACATTATCGGCCTCATCTATTGTTTGTACCGGTAAATCAAATTCATCGCTAACTCTAACCTCTCCCTCAGCAGTTCCGACCCAGGTAATTTGAAGTTCACCTAGTGAAATAACCTGTTCAAATCTGACGACACCCTCACGATATAGCTCAAGTAGTGAAAGGAAGCGGGCAACTACGACAAGAGTGGAATCAGCATCTGCGATAAGTGCCCGGAAGGTGACACGCCCTACCCTGCGCAGGTGCTCCACAACCTTGGTGGCTTGCTCGGCTACGCTTACCAAAGGTCGATGCAGGTGGTCGATGCTAAAGGTTGGTGTTGTCTTTGGGGTTAAAACTCGATTGGCTATAGCAGCAAACCTTTGCGCACCAACACCTATCAAAACCTCGGGTAGGAGTTGAGCAAAATGTGGCTCCAGGGCTACTAATCTGGCAAAGGATTTCTCCTCCCGCTCAATTCGTTCAGCAAAGATTGAAGATATCTCTTTAAATGCACGGTACTGAAGAAGCCTTGCAAATAGAAGATCTCTTGCCTCTAGCAATGCTAGATCAGCCTCATCATCAATCTCACCTGATGGCAGAAGTTTTGCTGCCTTTAAATCCAACAAGGTAGCGGCTACTACTAAAAACTCTGTGGTTTTTTCTAAATCCCAGCCATTTTCACTGTTTTCTAGCTGCTTAATGTAGGCAATGAACTCATCAGTTACTGTTCCTAGGGCGATATCGGTGATATCCATCTTGTGCCTGGAAATAAGCTGCAAAAGAAGATCGAATGGTCCATCGAAGTTATCCAGGTGCAGTGAGAATCCCGCCACCCTACCATCGGTAATTGAGGCAGCAGCTGGTGTAGTGGATAAATTTTCCTGCGACATGCGCACAAGATACTTCACACATCCTTGCCTTTGCACATGCCCCACCGTAAGTTGCGGCCATGGGAAAAAACGCTAGACAGACTTCTCGGTTAAACGCTAAATCGACAAACTCTCCTGCTCGCTCAAATCCACGTGAAGAGAGCCTGGCAACTACCTCAGATGTATTAGGCAAAAAATTACGCAATTTTGCTGAGCCAACTAAAACGCCTGAGGCTGGTAATGCTCGAGTGATATCTGTTGTTAATCAAAAGGGTGGAGTTGGTAAAACAACCACCGCTATTAACCTAGGTGCGGCATTAGCCGAAGTAGGTCGTCGAGTTTTACTGATTGATTTTGATTCTCAAGCATCAATGACTACAGGTCTTGGTATAAAGGGCACCGCTCTTCGCGAACAGTATGGCTCGATCTGGTATTTACTAAATGATTCAGAATCAAAGTTAGAGGATTTTATTTTAAAGTCTTCAGTTCCCGGACTTGATTTCATTAGAGGACATGAGGATCTTGCAGCAGCTGAAGCAGCTTTTGTATCTGAGATCGCAAAGGAACATAAACTACGTAAATTATTAGCCCCAGTTCTAGATAAGTATGATGTTATTTTAATTGATTGCTCCCCATCCCTAGGAACGTTAACTGTTAATGCATTAACAGCGTCAAATGGCGTGATAATCCCAATGGAGTGTGAATACTTTGCTGTACTTGGGCTCTCACTTGTAAAGAAAACTATCCAAAAAATTAAAGAAAATACAAACCCTGAGCTTGAGATTCTAGGAATTTTGGCAACTATGTTTGAGAAAAAAACTAGTCATTCACGCGAGGTGTTGGAACTAATTGACAAAGAGTTTCCAGATGAAGTATTTGACACAATCATCTCTAGGACGGTTAGATTTTCTGAGTCAACTGTTGCGGGTGTGCCAGTAACTGCATATGCAAGTAGCAGTACTGGTTCTGCTTCATACAGACGTCTTGCCCGTGAGTTAATTGCTAGAGGAGGAGCTAAATGAGCCGTAGAGTGAGTTTGCCTGGCGCTGATGAGTTATTTCGAAATACCGCAACATTAAGTGCGGTCCCATCACAACGCGAGAATAGTGAAGAGATCACTCAAACTCCTGTTGCCGCAGCTACGCCAAAAAATTCAGTTCGCCAAACTCCAAGACGGCGAGTTAATGCTTTCGATCGTGCGCCATCTGGCCGGGAAAAACATGATGAGAAGATTACGGTTTATCTATCCCCTGATGAACTTTACGATTTAGATCAAGCTCGACTTGCACTTCGTGGAGATCTTGGTTTAGCGGTAGATCGTGGCAGAATTGTTAGAGAATCGCTTTCAATCATTATCGCTGATCTTGAAGCTAAGGGTGATCAAAGCATTATTGCGCGCAGATTACGAGGTAGGTAAGCACTACTTGCTTCTAGGGTGAGCGCTAGCGTAACTCTCCCGTATTCGATCAATTGTGATTAGTGTATAAATCTGTGTAGTCGTTACCGAGGAATGTCCAAGCAACTCCTGAACTACTCTGATATCTGCCCCACCATCTAATAAATGAGTTGCAAATGAGTGACGCATAGAATGAGGTGTCACCTGTTCTAAAATTCCAGCTCTTTCGGCTGCAGAAGTAATCACGCTCCAAGTACTTTGACGAGTTAATCTTCCACCGCGTTGATTTAGAAATAATGCTTTTTGAGTACTTACTTTTACAAAAGTAGGTCTAGATCTGACTAAATAATCCTCAACCGCGGATATTGCATAGGAACCAATTGGAACTATTCGCTCTTTGCCACCTTTACCCTTGAGTTTCACAGTTGAAGTAACAACGCCCTCGGTATCAATTGAACCAATGTCTCCAATATTTAAGTTGGTTAATTCACTGACCCGCGCCCCAGTCGCATAAAGGAGTTCAACTATAGCCTTATCTCTTATTGATACCGGATCGGTAGGTAAAATATTTAGCATGCTCATCACTTGATCAATCGTTAAAGCTTTTGGCAAGCGCTTATTTATCTTTGGCGGTTTAAAGTTAAGAGCAACATTTTTAAGACCGTGCTCCTTGCTGAGATAAGAGAAATAACTACGAATACTCACCACATTACGGGCAATTGATGATTGTCCAATTTTAAAATCTGTGTTCTGCATTCCTCGTAGCCAGGCCACATATCCAGTTAACTCTTCACTGGCAATACTCTCGATTGAAAGTTGGTTTATCGATAAATAGTGAAAGAAGCGATCTAAATCAGAGCGATAAGATGAAATTGTATTGCTAGCCAGGCCCTTCTCAATTTGAAGGTAGTTAAAGAAATCAGCTAGATGATCACTTGCCATGCTTTGCGATCGCTGCAGCAATCAAACCAATAAATAAAGGGTGAGGCCTAGTAGGACGAGATAAAAACTCAGGATGAGCTTGGGTACCAACATAATAAGGATGTATTGCTTTAGGCAGTTCCACAAACTCAACTAAGTTCTTATCGGGTGATAAACCAGAGAACACTAAACCAGCTGATGCAATTTGTTCACGATATCTATTATTAACTTCATAGCGATGCCTATGACGCTCACTAATTTGAGATTTACCATAGACACCAGCAACAACTGAACCGGCAAGTAAATCTGCTTTATACAGGCCAAGGCGCATAGTTGCACCCATCTGCCCATTGCCTGCAACAATATCAACCTGGTCACTCATTGTTGAAATAACCGGATCCTTAGTCTTCTCATCAAACTCAGCTGAGTTAGCATCTTTTAACCCAACAAGATTACGCGCAAACTCAATCACCATGCATTGCAAACCTAAACACAAACCAAGTGTCGGAATTTTATTCTCTCTTGCATATTTAAGCGCGCCCAACTTACCTTCTATACCTCGCACACCGAAACCGCCTGGCACGCAAATACCATCAACATCGCCCAGATTTAAAGCCGCATCCTTTTCAGTAGCACAACTATCACTAGTTACCCATTTGATATTCACCTTGGCGAAATTTGCAAAGCCACCAGCACGTAGGGCTTCGGTAACTGATAGGTAGGCATCTGGTAGATCAATGTACTTACCAACGAGCGCAATGGTTATTTCATGCTTTGGGTGGTGAACCTTATTTAAAAGATCCTCCCACTCACCCCAGACCACATCTGTGCATTTAATTCCCAGCCTTTTAACGACATAGCTATCTAGACCCTCTGAATACAAAACCTTAGGGATGTCATAAATTGATGGGGCATCAACAGCTGCTACTACACCATCTAAATCAACATCACACATCAAAGATATTTTCTTCTTGACTGAATCGGGAATTTGGCGATCACTGCGCAGAACGATTGCATCTGGTGTAATACCGATTGATCTAAGGGCTGAAACGCTGTGTTGAGTTGGCTTGGTTTTTAACTCCCCAGCTGGACCCATATATGGAACCAATGAGACATGCAGGTAGAAAACATTATCGCGGCCAACATCCTGACGGATCTGACGAGCTGCCTCTAGGAATGGCAGAGATTCAATATCGCCAACTGTGCCACCGATTTCGGTGATAACTACATCAACATCAGCCCCACCCATTGCTTTCATTGCATCTTTAATCTGATTAGTAATGTGTGGAATTACTTGAACAGTCTCACCTAGATACTCACCTCGGCGCTCTTTAGCAATTACAGCGGAATAGATCTGGCCAGTTGTAATGTTGGCTGAACCATGCAGATTTGTATCGAGAAAACGCTCATAATGGCCAATATCCAGATCCGTCTCAGCCCCATCATCGGTAACAAAAACCTCGCCATGCTGGAATGGATTCATAGTTCCTGGATCAACATTCAAGTAGGGATCTAGTTTTTGCATCGTAACTCGAAGTCCACGAGCACGTAAAAGCCTGCCCAAACTAGAAGCTGTTAATCCTTTGCCTAAACTTGAGGCGACGCCACCTGTAACAAATATATGTTTACTCACATGATTGGCGGTCATGGGAGACTAGATTATCATGCATTCCGAACAATCGCTAATAACTCAGTTGCGTGTTCTTGTGCTGTCTTTGAATCTTCCTGCCCGCTTAACATTCTAGCAATTTCAACCTTTCGTGCATCTGCATTCATTTCAATTACATCACTTTGTGTTACCAATCCATTCTCACTCTTTTTCACCACTAAATGATTATCGGCCCATACAGCAACCTGCGGCAGATGAGTTATAACAATTACTTGCGCAGATTTAGCTAGTTTTGCGAGTCGGCGGCCAACCTCAACCGCAGCTTTTCCACCAACTCCAGCATCAACCTCATCAAAAATATAAGTACCAATTGGCTCAACCTCAGCTATTACTACCTCAAGAGCTAACATAACACGCGATAACTCACCTCCACTTGCAACTTTGCTTAGCGAAAGAGGGACAGCACCAGAGTGGCCACTAAATAAAATAGCGATCTCATCTAATCCAGTGGTGGAGTAATTACTTGCATCGCTACTATCAGCAATCTTCTGCTCTATAACAAATTTCGAGTTGGGCATTGCTAAGTTATTGATCTCTTCAGTTACGAGTTTTGAAAGCTTTTCAGATCCAGATTTTCGATGGTTTGAGATCGATACCGCCAGGGTTTTAAGTTGAGCAAATAATTTACCTGCCTCTTTCTCCAACTCTTTAACACGCTCATCTCCCCCAGATAAATCTGAGATTTTCGATTTAGCATTTTGCCCATCAACAATTAATTGTTCATAGGCAGCATCCTTCTCACTACCCTTGCCATACCTTTTAAGCAGTGAGTTAAGTGAAGATTTTCGCTCCTGCAATGATGCAAACCGATTTGGATCGGCTTCAAGATTTGAGAGATAACCTGTTAAATCACTGCCTACATCTGACAGATTTAGCAGGGTTTCTGTAAAGCGATCGGAGAGTTGATCCAACTCGATATCTTTACCATGCACTTGATCAAGGTTTTTTCGAATCTGTTGGAGAAGATTTATTGCTGCTATCTCATCATCTTCTAGTAGATTTAGACTGGCCGAGACTGCTTGATTTAACTGCTCTACCGAGCCTAATCGCGCGATCTCATTTTCTATTTGTGCTAGTTCACCAGATTTGGGGTTTAGTTTTTCAAACTCAGTTGCAAACTCAGCGAGCATAGCCATCTCTTTATCCCGTTGACTTAACTGAGATTGCAGATCTGAAATTCGTGAAATCATTTGTTGGTATTGATCATAGATATTTTTATACTCACTCAAATCAACACCAGCAAACCGGTCTAATAGTTCACGGCTGACAGCAGGTTTAGTTAATTTCGAAGATGATGATTGAGCATGGATTTCAACTAAGCTCTGTGCAAATTGATTTACTGCAGAGGTTGAACTAACCGCACCGCCAACTAGTACTCGTGATTTTCCTGCGGTGCTAAGTGTTCTAGTAATAACAACACTTTCATCGTCTACTTCTCCCCCAGATTCAATTATTAGATCTGCAATCTGTTTTGGCACAGCAAATTTTCCAGTAATTACTGCACGTTCTTGTCCTTGCCGCACTAAATCTGAATCACTTTTACTACCTAAAACTAAACTCAGGGCAGTTAAAACCATAGTTTTACCGGCACCGGTCTCGCCAGTAAGCACGGTTAAACCGGGTTTAAATTCAATATTTGTACTTTCAATGACACCAAGACCGCGAATTGAGATTTCTTCCAAACTGCTTTTACTAACCTTCTTACTCGCCACGCCAACCCTCAACCGGCAATTTAAATTTTGCAACGATTCGATCAGTGAATGTAGCGCCCTTTATATGTGCCAGCAATACATCCTCTTTATCGCTAGTTAAAACTACTCGATCATTTCTTTGCAACTTCGTCCTTCTAATCCCATCAGCATTTAAATCGGCTGAATCACTCTCCAGATCAATAGCAATCTCAGACTTAGGTGAAACCACCATCGGTTTTGAAAATAAAGCGTGTGCTGCAAGTGGTAGAAGTACTAATGCATCTACCTCTGGCCAAACTACCGGACCGCCAGCTGAGTATGCATAGGCAGTTGATCCAGTTGGGGTCGCACATATGACTGCATCACACCACCATCTAGAAAGTGGGCGATGATCAATCTGTACGAAAAGATCAATCATTTGGTGATCATTACGCTCTACTAGTACCTCATTTAACGCCCAGCCAGTTTGAATTATTTTTTCATTACGAAGTAATTGATAATTTAAACTCATTCGCTCTTCTATTGAAAATGAACCTGTAGCAATTGCTTTCACTATCTCATCAAGTGAGGGGCGTTCAATCTCAGCTAGGAAACCAACATGGCCAAGATTTATTCCAAGGATTGGTACCTGCTTGCCGCGGAACAACTCTGCAGCTCTTAGCATGGTGCCGTCTCCACCTAAGACAACTGATAAATCAATCTGATCGCTACCCTTGAACTCAGTAGCTCCATCGGTCTTAATTGTGGAGTAAACAGTAATTCCCTTTGCGATCAATAATTTTGCTAAATCATTGGCAGTTGATATTGCTTCAGGGCGAGTTGGATGTGTTACCAACAAAACTGTTTTTACTGTATTACTCATGCTGGCCCCTTTGTGATCGCAAGATCTAAATCTACTTCTAATAGGGCTGCAGCGCCTTTCCTTAACCACAGGAAGTACTCCACATTCCCGGATGGACCAGGAAGTGAGCTAGCAACTACTCCCAAGCAGCCTAGGGATAGTGAATGAGCGGCATTTGCAACTTCAGTCACTGCAGCCTTTCGTAAATGTGAATCCCTAACAACACCACCGGCGCCTAGTTTTTCCTTACCAACCTCAAATTGGGGTTTGACCATGATTAGAAAATCGGCGTCACTTTTTGCAACCAGGATTAGCGCCGGTAGCACTAGTTTGAGTGAGATAAAAGATAAATCAGCAACTACAAGATCGATCTCCTCGCCAACCTGCGCCTTGGTTAAATTCCTAACATTGACTCGATCCAATATCTTTACCCGCATATCTTGCTGCAGCGGCCATGCAAGTTGGCCGTAGCCAACATCGACTGCCACAACCTTTTTTGCACCTCGCTTAAGAAGTACATCGGTGAATCCACCAGTTGACGCACCAGCATCTAAGACAGTTTTGCCTTCAACAATTATTTTTGAAAACTCATCTAGCGCCCCCGCTAATTTATGACCACCCCTTGATACAAATTGCGCATGCTCATCAGCTAATGTAATTGATGTTTGGGCATCTACTTGGGTAGCTGCTTTGCTTGCCGGTATTCCCGTTACTAAAACTTTTCTATTTTCAATTAACTCCACAGCTGCCTCGCGAGATCTAGCTAGCCCGCGTCTGACCAACTCAGCATCTAGGCGAGTTTTCATTGATTGTTAAACTCCATCAAGGTTTGCAAGTGCTTGCTGCAGTAATGCATGAACCTGGGCAAACTCATCACTGTGATCAGATAGAGGTGTGGTATTAATTATCGCAATTCGATCTTTCAGTTTGTCTAGATCTACTGCTATTTGTTCAGTGATTGATTCTTCACTCATGGCTATAAGGTACCGAAAATCATTACTTTATACCGCTTTTTTGCAGCCAATCTGAAAATAAAATGAGCCCCATTTGAGTTAACAAATAAGGCTCATTATTAAATTGAGTCCGGCGGCGATCTACTCTCCCACAAGGTCCCCCTTGCAGTACCATCGACGCTATAGGGCTTAACTTCCGGGTTCGAAATGGGACCGGGTGTTTCCCCTATGCTAAGGCCGCCGAAACATTATTGA
>CANHGU010000010.1 GCA_947460855.1 Candidatus Nanopelagicaceae bacterium
TCAACATCGAATAGGTCTACGCGCATAGTTAAGGTATCGATATAAAACATCCTTTTGCCATCCATGCTCCAATCCAAACCATTACTAATTCCAACATTGCTAAATAAGCGAGTTAACTTTTTGCCATCCTTACTTAATTTATAAAATGAACCTTCATCACTTTGGTTTGAGTAGGCCATTGAACCTAAGAACAAATCTCCAGATGGAGAAACTTTTGCATCATTCCATCGAAGTGGCACTTTGTCGCCAGCGCCATCTGCATCTTCTCTAGTTGGTAGCTTAGAAATTTTTCCATCACTATCGCGCAAAATTGGCCCGTTAGCCGTTCCCAGTATTTCACCGCTAGTTTTTCTGGGAATTTGAAAACCGATAGCTTCATTAGTTGAGTACTCACCAATAGCGCCAGTATCTAGATCGCGCCAGCGAACTGCTTGACCATAGATGTCACACCATTGAATATGATTATTTTTTAATCCAGTTGCTGTTGGACCTTCACCTAACTGATTACGACGTGAATCAAAAACTTCAACTTTATTGCTCAACTCTTCTCCAAAATTATATTGTTTAAGCGCTCACCTGATGCCAATAATTGCAGTTGAGATTCAATCAACCTTTTAGCTCTTTTTTCAAATGCAGTTGTGTTTCCACCAACATGCGGTGATATCAATACACCTTTTGCAAGCCAAAGCGGATGATCCTTTGGCAATGGTTCTGGATCTGTGACATCTAGTGCTGCCGTGATTCGTCCAGAGTTGAGCTCTTTAACTAGTGCATCGGTCTCAACTATGGGGCCGCGAGCAACATTTACCAATAGCGCTCCGTCCTTCATTAAGGCAAATCGTTTGGCATTAAATAGATGCTTACTCTCTGGAGTAAGGGGCAATATTAAAATTACTACATCAAGGGTTGGTAGGTGCTTATCCAAATCTGCAATGGCGATAGTGTTATCACGGCCACTTTGAGTAAAGGCAACTATTTCAACAGCAAAGCCAGCAAGCATCTTGGCGATTGTTGAACCAATCGAGCCAAAACCAACAATGCCAATTTTTCGATCATTTATTGATTTATTCCTGGTATGAACCCACTCAGATTTATCCTGATTTCGAACAAAATCTGCAAAGCCACGAAGGGAGGCAATTGTTAGGCCTACTGCTAACTCAGCTGTTGAATCATCATGAATACTTTTGCCATTACACAAAGTTATACCAGGGCGAACAAACTCAAGTGCGTCGTCATATCCAGCATTTGGAACTTGAAGAATTTTTAGATTTGGCATCTTTTGTGTCATTTCAAGAGCAGGACGTCCTCCCATATACCAAGGAACATAGAAGGTGACCTCAGAGAAATCACCACCCTGAATTGGAGTAGTTTTTGGTGATAATTTTTTGAACTTACTTGGAACATTTAAATCATCCCACTGCGTCCAAACTACCTGCTCAATCATTACTTAAGCCGCTCATTTATATCTTCGGGAGTCAGCACTACTTTATTTACTAACGTACCAATCTGATCAACGGTAATGGTTACCAGATCTCCAGCAAGAAGTGAGATATCAAGTGGTGGCACAATTCCAGTGCCAGTAGATAGAACTACGCCTACTGGAAAATGTTGGCACTTAAATAAGTAATCAATTAGATCATCAAATGAACGATTCAGTGATTTAAGTGAGGTTTCAGCTTGCCAAATTATTGATCCACCTCGTTCGATTTTTGCATAAATATCAAGTTTGTCATGATCTACTATCTCCCAAATTGGCCTAATCATTGGTCCCAATGCATTTGAACCAAAATAAATCTTTGCTTGAGATAGATACAGCGGATTTTCACCCTCAATATTTCTTGAGGTCATATCATTACAAATACTCATGCCAATCAATTCACTAAATTTATTAACAACAATTGCAACCTCAGGCTCTGGCACAGAGGTCTTTGCATCCTCGCGAATTCCTATTTCACCCTCATGGCCAACTGTTCTGCGTGCAGTTGCTTTAAAAAATAACTCTGGCCGATCTGCTTCATAAACTAATTGATAAACATCTGGAATTCCACTCTCTTCTTTTCTGGCATCCCTTGAGCGTTGATAGGTAACACCAGCTCCCCACACCTCAGTATCAGCTGCAACTGGGGCAAGTAACTTTCCCTTTACCTCTTTGGTACCTGCAGCTTCATATAACTTACGAAAGGCGCCCATGTGCATGCTAAGTGCATCAGAGAGTGTGCTGATGCTTTCGATCTCAAAGTATTTGCCGTTAATCTCTTTAACAAGGTGGTAAGGCTGGTTTGGGGTTTGAATGACCGCTAAGTGGCTCATTTATATCTATTCGTCAAAGTAACTCTGGTCACCATTCTCGCAATAGTATAGGAGCGTGTTGGAATAGTGAATACTGTTCGCCTATTGAGATAGCAGATCGGAATATAGTTTATGAGTAAAGAGTTTGCTGGCCTTACCGCAATAGTCACTGGCGCTGGCTCTGGTATTGGCCTTGAGGTTGCGAAAGCTTTAAGTGAAGGCGGTGCAACTGTATTTGGATTTGATATTAACCAAGGTGAGATGGGCTCTGTTGCTACATTTATAAAGTGCGATATCAGCGACTCTACCTCTGTTGACTCCGCCTTTGCTGAGTTTAAAAAGAGTGGTAATAAATTAGATATTTTAATTAATAATGCCGGCATTGGTTCACTTACTACAGTGGAAAAAGAAACAGATGAGGTTTGGCTAAAGGTATTAAATGTAAATGTGATTGGTACCGCCAGAGTTTCTCGGGCTGCAATCTCACTACTTCGCGAGAGCAAGCATGCCTGCATAGTTAATACCGCATCAGTTGCGGCAATTGATGGCTTTCCAAATCGCGCAGCATATAGTGCTTCAAAAGGAGCAGTACTCTCACTAACCCTTGCAATGGCAACAGATCACCTTGCCGATGGCATAAGAGTCAACGCGGTAAATCCAGCCACTACCGATACGCCGTGGGTTAAGAAGTTACTTGATCAATCACCAGATGCTGCGGCAGCAAAATCTGCACTAGAGGCACGACAACCAATGGGCCGACTTGTTTCACCGGGTGAGATTGCAAATGCAATTGTGTTTTTAGCAAGCCCACTTCAAAAATCAGTAACTGGAACAACTCTAAATATAGATGGCGGACTTCACTCACTAAGGATCCCCAAATAATGCATCCAATAAATAATTATCGATTTGGCGCTTACGCACTTTTTGCGATGGGATTAATAAATCTTAGATACCAAACTGGCTCTGAAGGAAATCTTTCAAAGAGTTTGGTGTTAATTTTAGTTGGCGCGATTGTTCTAGTTTTGACATTTATACCAAAGCTAACTAGCTTTTTTATGAAGCGGAGTGTTAAGTCACTTTCATTAATTCTACTTGCGCTCCTTATCGCTTACGGAATGCTTATCTAACTGCATGGATTTAGCAGGTATTAAAGCTAGGTGGAATGAGGTTTTAGACACACTGCTTGAAAGTGATCGAGTTGCTTGGATAGCTTTTTTTGATGCTCGACTGGTTTCATTTGAAGATAATCAATTAACCTTAGACTTTTCTGATAGTCAAAAGTTTGCAAGTGCGCATGATTTTAAGCAAACACGTAATTCAGCCCACACTCACTCATTAATTAGTGCGATTAAAACAGTTTTAGGGATATCACCCACAATAATAGAGCGGTGAAAAGATTAGCGCTGCTATTAGCAATCACCACCGGCTGCACAATGTTTGTGCCGGTTGCAAATGCAGCAACTAAAAAAACTACTCTCACATTTGCAGTTGCTAGCACCCCAAATGCTGGTGAATCTATCGTTACTTTTTATGGTCAAGTAAAACCTGCTGGTAAAGCAAGTGTGGTGATTAGTTCATTTGATGGTGTTACCTGGAAAAACACACCGCTTAAAACAACCTCAACAAGTAGTGGCTCCTGGCGAATTACCACGGTAGCAACTGCGATCAAAGCCGAGGGCCAGTACAAAGCAACAGCAATAATTGGTAAAAAGAAAACACTTTCAAAAGCTGTTAATTTCAAAGTTGATTCAAGTAAGACTTTTTCGGACACAAACGCATTATTTCTAACAGCAGAAACTAGTAAATTAACTGGTGGACGAATTCAAGGTTCTGATGTAAGTAGGTGGCAGCATCCAAATGATCAACCAATTGATTTTAAGAAAATGTTTGAGGCGGGAATGCGATTTGTTCTAATTAAAGCATCTGATGCGCAAGAAAAAGCCGACATAGAAACGATGAAGTGGTTGGTCGGTGATCGAAATGCTGCACAAGCTGCTGGGCTTTACACCGGTATGTACCACTTCGCATATCTGCCAAATAGCACAGATGAGGCATATGTAATTAGAGACGCAAAAGCACAGGCACAAAAAGTAATCTGGCGGCTTGCATCTTTGGGTGGGTATAACGAACGTGATCTGCCATTAGCTCTTGATCTAGAAAATAATTGTGTTAAGAAAAATAGATCCGGGACTTGTATTAAAACAATGCCAAGAAGCTTAGTAACTTTATGGGCTCAAACTTGGCTCCAAACTATTGAAGAAAAAACTGGACGCAAACCATTTCTATATTCATACTCGCAATTTTTAGAGGGTGCTACAGCAAGAAGTGAAGTTCTTCGCCAATACCCACTTTGGTTAGCGCACTATGGTGTTAATCCAGCTGATCCAATTGCTCAACCAGGACAGAGAACAACTATTGGTTGTTTTGTTCACTCTTGGAGCACAGCTAATTGCTCCTCGCAATGGCAGATTTGGCAGTACTCATCATGTGGAATTGGCAGCAAGTATGGCGTACCCAGTGCCAGAGTTGATTTAAATGTTTTTAGAGGATCTGCAGATAATTTTCTATCTTTAATTAAAGGTAAATGGCAACCAGAACCAGCAGATTTAATGCCGATTAATGAGCCAACTAGTATTAATTTAATCTCAGTTACCTCAACTGATACAAATACTCCGGTAGAGGTAAATGTTGAAGTCTTTAGAAGTACCGGTACACCAGTTGTTACTGGAACAGTTGTCTTTAGACCAATAGATACCAATATTAAAGTTAAGAAACAAACAGCGGTTCGCTCAGCAAGTGGTAGGTGGGAGTTAACAATTGAAGGACTACCAGCTGGAGTTACTGCTGGAACCTTAAATTATGTTGATATTTCAAAGACTCATGCAGATAATCTAATGCCGCTTTCAATTACGCTATTACAGGGTGCTGAACTTCCTAAACCAACGCCAACACCTAAGCCAACCGCTACGAAAAAACCAACTGATAGCTGCGCTAAGCAAATAAAGCACTGACCCTTTCCACTACAGTTACCCTCATGAAGCAGGTGCTACCCGGTGGGGTTAATCGAAGTGATTTAAAACTTTCTGATGGCAGAACAATCTCCTACTACGATAGTAAAGAGATTAATCGAAGTGCTGCTGATCAGAGAAATGATGAAGCACAGCCTGGCATTGGCCATCTACGCCTTGACCCACTGGTAAATGAATGGGTTTCAGTTGCATCGCATCGGCAACATCGAGTTTTTCTGCCACCAAAAGAATTGTGTCCACTATGCGCTTCAACTAGTGAGAAGTTAACTGAGATTCCAGATAGTGATTATGAGGTAGTAGTTTTTACAAATCGCTCCCCAGCACTTACTACACCAGCAAATAATTGGAAATTACCTGCAATAAATGGACTTGATACTCCAAATGCAGATGCTGCCGGAGCTTGTGAGGTGGTTTGCTACACACCAGATCATGGCACTAGTTTTGCAAAGTTAAGTGAGCGACAGATTAGAACTGTGCTTGAGGCTTGGAAGGATCGCGATAGCGCACTTTCCAAATTACCTTTTATTGAGCAGGTATTTCCCTTTGAAAATCGTGGTGAAGAGGTTGGTGTAACCCTCTCTCACCCACATGGGCAGATATATGCATATTCATTTTTACCACCGCGGATTGAAAAAATGTTGCAGGCAGCGCAGGATCACCTTAAGAAAACTGGCAGAGCTTTACTAGATGATGTAATTAAACGTGAGATAAAAGATGAAAAAAGAATTATCTCCCAAAATAGTGAGTGGATTGCTTACGTGCCATTTGCAGCAAGATATCCATTTGAGATTCATCTCGCGCCAAAGCGTGGAGTTGCAGGTATGAGTGAGTTGGATGAGGCTCAATCTGCCGCCTTCCCAGCGATTGCAAAAGAAATTCTGGCTAGATTAGATGGTGTATTTGGGATTGAGATGGCATATATCGCCTCTTGGTATCAAGCACCAGTAAATAGTGGCCGAGATAGCATGCGGCTTCATTGGCAGATAGTTTCAGTAAGACGCCAACCAGGAAAACTTAAATACTTATCTGGATCAGAATCTGCAATGGGTGCTTTTATTATGGATTTAGAGCCAGAACAATCAGCACAGCAACTGCGCGAAGTTAAACTTTAATTAATCAACTGGGGTAATTGAGATAACCTCGACCCCACCAATTGATGTTAAGACATTTACTAAATCAGTTGGATCACTACCTGGAACGGCAATAGTGATGTCATCAATACCTCTACCATTTTCACTTCGCAGTACTACAAGACCTCGAATATCACCGCCGGCAAAACCAATTGCGGAAGCAACCGCACCAAGGGATCCTGGTCGGTCAGGTAATGCAACCTGTACTCGATATAGCGCCATGCTCCCTGACTTGGACTCGAACCAAGAACCTGCCGGTTAACAGCCGGCTGCTCTGCCAATTGAGCTATCAGGGAATACAACTAACTTTTTTACAGATCGTTGTGGGCAAATACTAGCGAATAAAAGTATCTGCTCAAATCTATGCCTAAATTGGGTTTAACTCTCCCCTAACGCCAACTCTTTTTGCACCCGCCTTGCTGCCTCCATGCCAACTAATTGACCAAATATCTCTTGATACTGCGCATCATTTTCTACCGGATTTAAACGTTGCAAAGTGGATTTAATCTCAGCAATTGAGCGACTTAATGCCACCTCACGAAGGCGGGCAAAAATGCTGGTGATGTATCGCTCTGATACCTCACCATCAGTTCTAATTGGCTCCACAATTAACTCTGTAACTAATGATTTAAGCTCTTCACTTTCACACTTTTCAATTAATTCTTGAGTATTAAACTCTTTTTGATTATCAATTAGTCCACGAAGTTGGGTGTAAAGCGGGAATGAAAATGCCGCCGGCTCTAAATCAACCCAGCTATATGCCATCTCTGGTAGTTGTAATTTAACCTTTAATACCTCACGCTCTAAAACTAGAACTGGATCGGTTAAATTAACTCGCTTATCACTTGGTTGATCACTTACTTTACCTATTTTCTTAACCGCAGCAGAGACGATATCTACCTCCATACCAAGCCAGCCAGCAAGGAGGCGCACGTACTCAGGTCTCAGAGATGCATCTCTGATCTTGCCAATTAATGGGGTGACTTGGTTTAACGCATTTACTCTGCCCTCAGCTGAGGTAATATCATAATTTGCAATCACAGATTTAATAGCAAACTCAAAAAGTGGAACTCTTCTAGCAATTAAATTACGAACTGCATCATCGCCATGGGCTTGGCGTAATTCGCATGGATCCATGCCATTTGGTTCAACTGCCACAAATGTTTGGGCAACAAATTTTTGATCATCTTCAAATGCACGAAGTGCTGCTTTTTGACCAGCTGCATCACCATCAAAGGTAAAGATAACCTCACCACGGAATGCATCAGCATCCATTAATAATCTTCTAATAATTCGAATGTGCTCATCGCCAAAGGCGGTGCCGCAAGTGGCAACAGCGGTGCTTACGCCAGCAAGGTGGGCGGCCATGACATCGGTATAACCTTCAACAATTACTACTTGTCTATTTTTTGCAATTTCCTTCTTTGCCATATCTAGGCCATAAAGAATTGCATTCTTTTTATATACCGGAGTCTCAGGTGAGTTTAAATACTTAGGCCCAGTATCAACCTCATCGGTTGCAAGTTTTCTAGCACCAAAGCCGACTACATCACCAGATATATCTTTGACTGGCCAGATTAATCTATTTCGATACCGATCAATCATTCCTTTACTTCCCTCTTTAACAAGACCAGCCAGGTTTAACTCTTCATCACTAAAACCAGCACCCTTTAGGTGTTTATACAAGCTATCCCACTCATCTGGGGCGTAGCCGACATTGAAGTTTTTAGCAGCATCGCGATCAAATCCTCGTTTAGTTAAGAAATCTCTACCATGCTGAGCTGCTGGAAGTTGTAATTGTTCTTGGTAGTAAATAGATGCTGCAGTGTTTGCTGCCACCAGACGAGAGCGATTAATTGATGGACCACTTGTAAAGCCAGTGCTTTCATAACGTAGGGTGTAGCCAATTCGATCAGCTAATCTTTCAATCGTCTCCATAAAAGTTAGATGCTCTAACTTCATAATAAATGCAATTACATCACCACCTACCTGACAACCAAAGCAGTGAAAATAACCTTTACTTGGGGTTACATGAAAGGAAGGACTTTTCTCATCATGAAATGGGCACAGACCTTTTTTCTGACCACCGCCGGCATTTTTTAGTTGCACATACTCACCAACTACATCATCAATAGGTGAGTGATCACGGATGTAGGTGACATCCTCATCTTTAATTCGCCCGGCCATACTTCCTATCCTAGTTTCCTAGATCCCAATTTAAATTACTTCCTGTTAACTAAGCGCTCATGCAGGGCGACCGCGCCTGGATCGGTCAGGGATGCGACCTGATCGATTACTACCCGAAGCCGTGCTTGATCAGTTTGTGCATTTTGCCAATCCTGTAGGAAAAAACCCTCCAATGTTGCAGGTGCGCTAGCTAAGATCGCTTCAACTAACTCGGTGAGTAATCGCTGCTGTTGGGCATATCTAATCTGGGAATCGTCAGCGTTAATTACATAATGGCCGGCCATAGATTTTAAAACCGCTACCTCAACTCGTTGCGCTCTGGGTACAACCAAGTTTGCGTTGTATCTAGTTAAATCCCCGTCGCCATACTTTTCTTGAGTTGCAACCTCTGCTGCTTGAGCAAATCTGCCAATTAATTGACTAGCTAAATCCTTTAATCTTGCAAGTGATCTATGAGTGCCATCGTAATAACGTGGCCAACAAGATAGTTTTTGTAGCGAAGTGAGTGCAGTTTGCATCTCTTGCTCTGTAATATCTGCTAAATACATCTGCTTTGCAACAGTAAACAATTTTGGTAGGTCATTATTTAATTGATCTAATTTAACTTGCCCAGAGACTAGTGAATCCTCTAAATCGTGAACGCTATATGCCACATCATCTGACCAATCCATAATCTGTGCCTCCATTGAGGTTTTGCCAGATTCGACTCCATCTCGATACCAGTTAAAAATCTCAAGATCATCTTGGTAGACGCCAAATTTGTTTGAGCCCAAAACCCGGCTCCATGGATATTTAGTAGCAGCATCAAGTGATGCTCTAGTTAAATTCAAACCAATTGATTTACCATCTGGTAATACTGTTTTAGCCTCTAACCTAATTAATAATCTAAGACTTTGAGCATTACCTTCAAAGCCGCCACAAGAGTCAGCTAATTGGTTTAAAACCTCTTCACCGTTATGACCAAATGGTGGATGCCCTATGTCATGGGCAAGACAAGCACCCTCCATTAAATCTGGATCAGCACCTAGTGCTGCGCCCAACTCTCTACCAACTTGGGCGCACTCAAGTGAGTGCGAAAGGCGCGTTCTTGGAAAATCAGTAGCCCAAGGAACTGCTACTTGAGTTTTTGCAGCCAGCCGACGAAGTGCAAAGGAGTGAATAATTCTGGCGCGATCTCTTGCAAACTCAGTTCTACCGCCACGCTTTGCTGGCTCATCTAAGAATCTGGCGCGATCAGCGCTGGTGTAACCAGGATGTTCAGCTGCTGCTCTAATTACCATTTGTCTAATCCTATCCTCTTTAAATTAATGCCAATATCTAGGCGTTATTTGTTAATTTTTTGTATTTTTAAATTTTGGTAGATGCAAATCAAAGTAGATCGAAATAAATCTTGTCGCAACTACCATAGCTGCTCCAACTATTGCAGCGATATTTTGGTCAATCTCTATTTGATTTAAGCTGACAAATGTAATTGCACCAATTAGGGATGAGGTACCAATTGTTTCCCGGTGTAGCAAAACCGGCTCTACTTGGCATAAAACATCACGAAGTAATCCGCCAGTGACTGCGGTAATTACCCCAAGAATTACGCAAGCTAACCAACTTTCTTGCTGCGTGATTGCAAGTTGTGCTCCAGAGATGGTTGCAATTGCTAGGCCAAAAGTGTCCATAATCAATAATGTTTTGCCGATTCGAGTTACCCTGCGAAAAACTAAGGTAATAACAACTGCTGCAATAATGGCAATGGTTATATTTGAATCACTAATCCATACCGGATTTATGCCTAAAAAAACATTTCTTAATGTTCCACCAGATACCGATGCCACAGCTGCAATAAATGCAATTCCACCATAATCTAATCCCTTATCGGCAGCTATACGGGCGCCAACTAATGCGAAAACAAAGGTCGAGGCTAGATCTAAAACGGTGAGCAGTTCCATGGCTTAAGAATAGGCAATTTTAGGAAGTAGTCGATCACTTAGTTTTATACCAAGTTTTCCCACCGTTACATAGGCAAGATAGGCACCAGTCTCCCTGCTTAAGTACTTAAAACCTGAGTTTTCAACTGAGGCTACACCGCTTTTAACTGGTGAGCAGCTAGCAGTAATTGATAAATCCTGCGCCATCTTCATGGCTCGATAACAGTGATAAGGATCGGTAATAATTATTACCGAGTTTAGATTTTGCTTCTTCATCTGCGATGCATAACTTTGCGTACTACTTAAAGTATCCCGTCCCTTTGAAATTGCCACTATCTTTGATTTCTTAACTCCATTATCGATCAACCAGTTTTTACTAGCAGCAGCTTCAGTGGTTCGATCCCCAGGAGCTCCAGCACCAACTGTGTAAATGACTGGGGCTAGATTGGATTTATAAGCAGTTAAAGTTTGGATTAATCTAGCTTTTAAAATATCACTTGGCCGGCCATCAAATTGGGCGGCGCCCATTACTAGAATTACATCAGATTTTACCGGCTCGGCATGGCGTGCGGTGTACCAAATACTGCCAGCGATATAAAGCGGAATTACAATTATTAGTAGTAATACAAATGAGATTATTCGTCTAATTAACTTAAAGATAAACAATTACTTAGCCACCGGAGATCGCATCATCAATTGAGATTGTGGCAAACTCATCTGGATCATTAAGCCAACCATCAGGTAATTTAACCTCACGGCCATGACTAGTTCGCCCTCTTGGACCATCACCAATCTGCTCTGGATATGGTTGATTATCCAGGCCAGAAAGTAATTGCTCCATCTGATTTAATGATTCCACCATGCCAAGATTTGCTCTAATCTCTCTCGGTACTGAAAAACCCTTTAGATACCAGGCCATATGCTTTCTAATATCACGCATCGCTCGATCCTCATTTTCAAAGTAATCAACTAGCAATTGACCATGACGCAACATAATTTGGCGAACCTCAAACAAATTTGGATTTACTCGCTTATTTTCACCATTAATTGCACTAACTAAATCTGCAAATAACCAAGGTCGTCCTAGGCATCCTCTGCCAACTACTACACCAGCACAGCCAGTTTGCTCCATCATGGCTACTGCATCTTGGCCAGACCAAATATCACCATTACCTAGTACTGGCACACCAGTTGCTGACAGGTGCTCAACTAATTGCGTAATTTTATTCCAATCAGATCTGCCTTCATATAACTGGGCTGCAGTTCTTGCATGCAGTGCTACCCAGGTAACACCAAGATCAGCAGCTGATTTTGCCGACTCTAAATACGTTTGGTACTGATCATCAATTCCAACTCGCATCTTTACCGTAACCGGTATTCCATACTTACTAGCAGCTTTAACTGCTGATTCCACAATTGCCGAAAATAATCTGCGCTTATATGGCAACGCTGCCCCACCACCACGCCTAGTTACTTTTGGAACTGGGCAACCAAAATTTAAATCAATATGGTCTGCTAAATCTTCACTACCTAATAAATCAACCGCTTTGCCTAAAACAATTGGATCAACTGCATAAAGTTGAATAGATCTTGGCTTTTCCCCAACTCCAGGCTTAATTAATCTAAAGGTGTCCTCGCGGCGCTCAATTAACGCCCGAGCAGTAACCATCTCAGAAACAAATAAGCCAGCACCTTGCTCGCGGCATAACCTTCTAAAGGCTGCGTTGGTAATGCCAGCCATTGGCGCTAGAACTACTGGCGTCGTTAAAACAAACTCATTATTTTCAAAGTTGCCATTAGAAATTGGCAGCCGAAGTGGTTTAACCTTTGTTAACAATTAGCAACCTAATAATTTTGGTGCTAAGTAATTTTGTACCTGATCAATTGCAATTCGAGATTGCGCCATGGAATCGCGCTCGCGAATAGTAACCGCTTGATCATCTAAGCTTTCAAAATCAATTGTGATGCAAAATGGTGTTCCAATCTCATCCTGCCTGCGATAACGCCGACCAATAGCACCAGCATCATCAAAATCAACATTCCAATGCTTGCGTAGTGAATCTGCTAAATCCTTCGCCTTTGGTGATAAATCAGCATTTCTAGATAGTGGCAGCACGCCAATCTTTACCGGAGCTAATCGATAATCTAATTTCATCAATGCCCGTTTTTCCATTTCACCTTTTGAGTTAGGCGCTTCATCCTCGGTAAAGGCATCCATCATGAAGGTAAGTGCGCATCTATCAACACCAGCTGCTGGTTCAATCACATAAGGCGTCCAACGTTCATTTTTCTCTTGATCAAACCAGGTTAGGTTTTCACCAGATGCCCTGGAGTGTGATTTCAAATCAAAATCAGTTCGATTAGCTATTCCTTCAAGCTCACCCCACTCAGTTCCAGCAAACTCAAATTTGTACTCAATATCTGCTGTGCGCTTTGAGTAATGTGAGAGTTTCTCCTTTGGATGTTCAAAAATTCTAAGTCGATCTGGATTAATACCTAATTCTTTATACCAAGCAAGTCTGGTATCGATCCAATACTGATGCCAAGTTTCATCAGTTCCTGGAACAACAAAGAACTCCATCTCCATCTGCTCAAACTCACGGGTTCTAAAAATAAAGTTTCCAGGGGTAATTTCATTTCTAAATGATTTACCAATCTGGCCAATACCAAATGGTGGTTTTTTGCGTGAGGTGGAGGCAACATTATCAAAGTTAATAAATATGCCTTGCGCAGTCTCTGGTCGTAAATAAGCAAGACCAGACTCATCCTCTACTGGGCCAAGGTAGGTTTTAAGTAAGCCAGAAAATTGTTTAGGAGCGGTGAACTTTCCTTTTGTGCCACAGTTTGGGCAATTAACCTCCTCAAGTGAGGCTGGTTTTTTCTTATGCTTATTCTCATAAGCCTCTTCCAAATGATCTGCACGATATCTTTTATGGCAGCTTGTGCACTCAGTTAGTGGATCTGAGAATGTTTCAACATGTCCAGATGCTTGCCAAACCTCGCGAGCTAAAATTACACAGGAATCTAAACCGACAACATCATCTCTGCCCTGCACCATTGATTTCCACCACTGGCGCTTAATATTATTTTTTAACTCAACTCCTAACGGACCGTAATCCCAGGAAGCTCTAAGTCCGCCATAAATTTCAGATGAGGGGTAAACAAAACCACGCCTCTTGGCTAGTGAAACAATTGTCTCTAGTCGATCCTGCGCCATTTGATCTCCATCCGGCTGGCTGTCGGCGGCTTGCTATTACAGGATTACTTTACGCTAGATTTAGCAAATGTTAGTTATTACTCTGGCTGCAACCACCGTATTAGCCACATTTTTTGGTGGAATGTTGGCACTTCGCGCTAAAGATCGCTTCCATTTAGTGCTGGGATTATCAGCTGGGCTGCTACTTGGCTTAGTTGGCTTTGATCTTCTGCCAGAGATTTTTGAGATGAACTCAAATAATTTAATTGGGGTTAAAACTGTTTCAGTAGCTCTCATTGCCGGATTTCTTTCACTTCACTTTATTGAACAATTTGCCGGCTCTCATGAACCAGCAGAATCTGATTACGGCCATGACCATACTCATGCAGTTGAGATTGCCGGCACAGTTGGTGCGATCGCAATGGCAGGTCACATTTTTCTAGATGGTGTTGCCTTAGCTTTGGCATTTAAAGTTAGTAACGCTTTAGGTTATGCCGTATTTATAGCCATGATTGTGCATGCCTTTAGTGACGGCTTAAATACCGTTGCACTGCTTATTAAAACTGGTCAGTGGCGATCTCGCGGAAAGTACTTGCTAGCAGTTGATGCCGTTGCCCGGATTGGTGGAGCAGCGATTGGAAGTTCATTAACCATTAGCGATAGCAATCTTGCAATATATCTAGCAGCCTTTTCTGGAATTGTTATTTATCTTGCAACCTCACACATTTTGCCAGAGGCCCATTCAAAGCATCCATCTAAGGTAACGATGCTTGCCACATTATCTGGTGTTGTGATTATGTGGGCGGTTGTTTCAAATCTTTAATTAGGCCTTACCAAATCTGCGCTCGCGCTCAGCATAGGTTTCAATTGCTTTCCATAATGTGCGACGGTCTGCATCTGGCCAAAGAACATCCATAAACACCATCTCAGCATAAGCTGATTGCCACATTAAAAAGTTACTAGTTCGCTGCTCACCTGATGATCGCAGGAACAGATCAACATCACTCATACTTGGTGCGTAGAGGTATTTACTAATTGATTTCTCACTTAAGGCATCTGGCTTAATTTTCTTGCGCACCGCATCCTTTGCAATAGCAACAGCTGCATCTAACATTTCAGCTCTACCGCCATAATTAATACACATATTTAAGGTGAGCACCTTATTATTTTTAGTCAGCTGCTCAGCCTCCTTAAGTTCATTTAATACACTTGCCCAAAGTTTTTTTTCGCGCCCTACCCAACGTATCTTGATGCCGAGTCCATTTAACTCATCTCGCCGGTTATGAATAACCTGGCGATTAAATCCCATTAAAAACTTAACCTCTTCAGGGGATCTGCGCCAATTTTCGGTAGAGAATGCGTAAACACTTAACTCTTTGACACCAATTTCAATTGCGCCATGGACAATATCTACTAACGCCTTCTCTCCTGCTTCATGCCCGGCAGTTCTTGCTAATCCACGTTGTTTTGCCCACCTACCATTGCCATCCATAACAATTGCCACATGATTTGGTATTTGTTTGGCATCTAATTTTGGTGGTTTTATGCCAGCACGATGAGGGGTTGGCGGTAATACTTTTTTTACCTTACTTTTTTTACTTACCTTTTTAGCCACGACTTATTCTCTCAACTAATGGCAGAGAACGTAAACCTCGCTCTAAGTGCCACTGCAGGTAGGCAGCGATTAAGCCTGAAGCCTCACTTCGATGCTTGGCTTCACTTTCAGATGCTCGCTGCCAATCACCAGTTAACAAATTAGCCATTAGCTCTAAGGTAATTGGTGATGGTGATGCACTAGCTGATGGTTTGCAACCAATACAGACACAGCCGCCACCTTGGAGTGAGAAAAATTTATGCGGCCCAGGTGCATCACAACGTGAGCAGATTGTTAATGATGGCGCGTAACCGGCAACTGATAGCGAGCGCAACAAGTATGCATCCAAAATTAACGATGCGTCATACCGCTTCTCCGCTAATGCTTTTAATGAGCCGGTAACTAATAGGTACTGCTGCAGGGCTGGCTCATGCTCTGCCTGAGTAAATCGCTCAGCTGCCTCCAGTATTGCACTAGCAACTGTCCAGCTTTGGTAATCACTAGATAGCACATCACCGTAATTTTCAATACTTACTACCTGAGTAATTGTGTCAAAGGTTCGTCCGGTATATAGCTGTAGATCAACATAACTTGCAGGTTCCAGACGAGCACCAAATCTAGATTTAGTTCTTCTAACTCCCTTTGCTACCGCCTTTATTCGGCCATGATTTTTAGTAAATAATGTAATTATTCGATCGGCCTCACCAAGTTTTTGCGTGCGCAGCACAATCGCCTGATCACGGTATAAAGACATACCCCTAAGTTACTAGAGGTGGCAGACAGAGCTAGTTAACGAACTGCGCGATTGATCGATGAGATAACTGCTTTAAGCGCTGCTGTGGTTGTGCTGGGATCAATTCCCACTCCCCAGTAAACCTTGCCAGCAATCTCACACTCAAGGTAAGCAGCTGCTTTTGCATCTCCGCCAGCAGATAAGGCGTGCTCGTAATAATCCAAAACTCTTACCGAAAGTTTTGGCTCATAAGCATTAATAATTGCTACAAATGCAGCGATTGGTCCATTACCAGTGCCGGTTAACTTTTTACTCTCACCCTTATCTATCAACTCAATCGATAGATCAACATCCTTATCCATCTGTGAGCTTTGAGATAGGCCAGATAATTTAAATCTGCCCCATTGATTATTTTTAGCTGGTAGGTACTCATCTTCAAAGGTGTGCCACATAGCATCAGCTGATACCTCACCGCCTTCAGAGTCGGTAAGTGATTGAATCACTTGGCTAAACTCAATTTGTAATCTACGTGGTAAATCTAATTGGTGTTCATGCTTCATTAAATATGCAACTCCACCCTTGCCAGATTGGCTATTTACCCGGATAACAGCCTCATATGATCTGCCAATATCCTTTGGATCAATTGGTAAATAAGGAATTGCCCAAGTGAATTTATCCTTATCAACGCCAGCAGCTTTGGCATCTTTTTCTAAATGCTCAAAGCCCTTCTTGATTGCATCCTGGTGTGAACCGGAGAATGCGGTAAATACCAAGTCCCCGCCATACGGATGGCGCTCTGGAACTCTAAGTTGATTGCAGTACTCAACTGTTCGCCTAATCTCATCAATATCTGAGAAATCAATCATTGGATCAATGCCATGGCTTAATAGATTAAGACCTAAGGTCACTAAACAAACATTTCCAGTTCGCTCACCATTACCAAATAAGGTTCCCTCGATTCGATCTGCTCCGGCTAAATATGCAAGCTCAGCAGCTGCAACTCCAGTGCCACGATCATTGTGTGGATGCAAACTTAAGACCACACTGTCGCGATACTTTAAGTTTCGGTGCATCCACTCAATTGAATCTGCGTAAATATTTGGTGTTGCCATCTCAACTGTGGCCGGTAAGTTCATAATTGTTTTCCAAGCCGGGGTTGGTTTCCAAATATCATTTACCGCGTTGCAAACTTCAACTGCAAACTCAAGCTCAGTTCCGGTATATGACTCAGGTGAGTACTCAAATGAGACCAATGTTCCTGGTACGGTTTTTACCAAATCTAAACAGATCTGGGCGCCATCGGTAGCAATTTTTTTAATGCCATCTTTATCCTGGCCAAATACAACTCGTCTTTGCAGAGTTGAGGTGGAGTTATAAAGGTGAACAATTGCCTGCTTTGAACCCTTAATTGATTCAAAGGTGCGCTCAATTAATGGTTTACGAGCCTGAGTTAAAACCTGAATTACAACATCATCTGGGATTAACTTCTCATCAATAATTTTACGGATGAAATCAAAATCGGTCTGACTAGCTGCTGGAAAACCAACCTCAATCTCTTTGTAACCCATCTTTACTAGCAACTTAAACATGGCAAGTTTTCGATTAGCATCCATTGGATCAATCAATGCTTGATTGCCATCTCGAAGATCAACTGAGCACCACTTAGGTGCTTTTGTCATTGTCTTACCTGGCCAGGTGCGATCGGTTAAGCCACCATTATTTGGAAATGGATTAAATGGGGCATACCGCGATATTGGCATTGCCGATTTACTTTGTTCTGGAAAGTTACTCATTATTTATTCTCCTCGTCGGTTAAAAGTGGTCTACCGGTGTGACCAACCTCCGCGACGAGGGGACCGGTTACTTGGCCCCGCCGCGGCAGGTAAGAAGGAGTGATGACAGGCGTAA
>CANHGU010000011.1 GCA_947460855.1 Candidatus Nanopelagicaceae bacterium
ATGCCAATTCGACTTGGATCGAGTAGCTCACAAATCTGAATTTGCTGTTCTAAATCAGGGCAAGCTGGATACCCGAATGAGTATCGAGAGCCTTGATATCCTTGATCAAATATCTCCTTAAGATCCTTAGCATCTGAGTTATTAATACTTAACTCTTCTCGTGTCCTAGAATGCCAATGTTCGGTAAGAGATTCTGTCAACTGAACTGATAAGCCATGTAGCTCTAAATACTCACGGTATAAATTTGCATCAAAAAGCTTACTAATAGCATCACTGATCGACTGACCCATTGTTACAAATTGAAAACTAACAACATCTAATTCCCCACTATCTTTACTTCTAAAAAAATCTGCTAAACATAAGCGACGATCGCGACTTTGTCTCGGGAAAGTAAATCTGACTCGCTCCTTACCTTTGAATTCCCCTTCATGATGCACAACTACTAAATCGTTACCTTCGCTATAGCAAGGGAAATATCCGTAAACAACCGCGGCGTTTAACCATCCTTTTGACTGTACTTCATTCAACAAAGCGCGAAGCTGAGGCCTACCTTGTTGTTCTGCCATCTCTTCAAAATCTTTACCCTTCAATCCCCACTGACCAAGGAAAAGTGCACGTTCGTCTAGCATATGCACATAGTCGGCCAGTGCAATTCCCTTAACAACTCTTGAACCGAAAAAAGGAGGCTGTGGAATTGAATTATCAACAGCAACATCACTGCGTTTAGTATCAACTATTAACGAATCGCTCTTACCAGTTCTTGGCGTTCGTCTTTGTTTAAGCGGCGGCAATTCAACACCTGGAACGCCTCGTTTAATGCCCATCAATGTATCCATAAGTTTCAAACCCTCGAAAGCATCTTTGGCATAACGCACAGTTCCGGAAAATTGTTCAGATAAATCCTGTTCTACATAAGATCTAGTAAGTGCTGCCCCACCTAAAACAACTGGCCATTTATTACCAAGCCCTCTTGAGTCTAATTCCTGCAAGTTTTCCTTCATAATCACTGTTGACTTTACTAGCAGTCCAGACATACCAATCACATCAACATTGTTCTCTGACGCAGCATCAATAATTTGATTAACAGTTTGTTTAATCCCAAGATTAACAGTTTCATAACCGTTATTAGAAAGAATAATATCTACTAAATTCTTACCTATATCGTGAACATCACCTTTTACGGTAGCTAGTAATATTTTACCTCTGCCTTGATCATCCGTTTTTTCAATATGTGGTTCCAAAAAAGCTACTGCAGATTTCATTACCTCGGCTGATTGCAGAACAAAAGGGAGTTGCATTTCACCTTTACCAAATAATTCTCCGACTATTTTCATACCAGAGAGCAAGTGATCATTAATAATCTCAAGTGCTGGAATTTTAGAATCTAAGGCTATTTGTAAATCATCTGTAAGACCTACTTTTTCGCCATCAATAATTCGCCGTTGTAATCTTTCCGCTAAGGGCAGTGCGGCCAACTCAGCAGCTCGACTCTCCTTTGTAGATGTGACCTCTACATTCTCAAACAATTGCAGAAACTTTGTTAATGGATCATAAATTAGCTCCCCGGCCGAGTCGTATTTTCTGCGGTCGTAGATTAGATCTAGTGCAACCTCTAACTGATCTGCTGGAATCCGGTTCATAGGCGTTATTTTTGAAGGGTGAACAATCGCCGAATCCAAACCATTCTTTACCGCTTCGGCAAGAAACACTGAGTTCAGTACAATTCGAGCAGCAGGGTTTAATCCAAAGGATACGTTACTTACTCCCAAAGTTGTTTGTACATCTGGAAACTCTGACTTCAATGCTTTAATAGCATTTATAGTTTCAATGCCATCCCTGCGAGTTTCTTCTTGTCCAGTAGCTATTGGGAAAGTTAAGCAATCTATAAGTATGTCATCTACTCTCATCCCCCAGTTCGATGTGAGGTCATTGATTAACCGCCGGGCTACTTTCAATTTCCATTTTTCATCTCTAGCTTGGCCATCTTCGTCAATAGTTAAAGCTATAACCGCTGCACCATGTTCTGCTACCAGTGGCATGATCCGGGCAAATCTAGAGGTTGGGCCATCACCATCCTCATAGTTGACTGAGTTGATAACAGACCTACCACCTAATTGCTTAAGTCCAGCTTCTAAAACAGCTGGCTCGGTTGAATCCAAAACGATTGGCAAAGTTGACGTAGTAGCAAATCTAAAAGCTAATTCTTTCATGTCTGCAACACCATCCCTGCCAACATAATCAACAGAAAGATCAAGCATGTGAGCACCATCTCGAATTTGATCACGGGCAATCTCAACACAGCTCTGCCAATCCTCTGCTAACAAAGCATCACGAAATGCTCTTGAACCATTTGCGTTAGTTCGCTCACCAATTGAAAGATAAGCATTTTGTTGTCTAAAGGTAACTGCCTGATAGAGTGATGAAGCTCCAACCTCTCTTACAACATTGCGAGAAGCAGTCTTAACATTTTGCAACTCCTGGACCACCTCGCGCATATGATCTGGTGTTGTACCGCAGCAGCCACCCACTAATGAGACTTTATAATCAATTACAAACTGCTTAAGAGATTTTGCAAGCTCAATCGGACCGAGAGGATAATGGGCTCCATTCTCACCTAATACTGGTAGACCAGCATTTGGCATTACAGATAAACCGATAGATGCACCTTTACTCAAAACGCGTAAATGTTCACTCATCTCCGCTGGGCCAGTTGCACAATTTAATCCAATTAAATCTATACCTAGAGGCTCTAACGCATTAAGAGCTGCGCCAATTTCAGAGCCCATTAACATTGTTCCAGTAGTTTCAACTGTTACTTGCGCGATTAAAACTATATCTTTTTTTGATTTATTAATTGCTTCTCTTGCTCCGTTAATAGCAGATTTAGCTTGCAGTAAATCTTGTGTAGTTTCGATAAGCAATGCATCACTTCCACCTTCAATTAATCCGGTAGAAGCAGTTTCATATGCTTGCTTTAATTTTTCATAGGTGGTGTGACCCAAAGTCGGTAGTTTGGTTCCGGGACCTAGTGAGCCCAAAACCCAACGTGGTTTATCCGGGGTCGAAAATTGATCGGCGCACTCCCTAGCTAACTTAGCTCCAGAATATGCAAGTTCGTATATTCGATCTTCAATTCCGTACTCAGCTAGATTTGCGAAGTTTGCACCAAATGTGTTTGTTTCTATTGCATCAACACCTACCTGTAAATATTGGTTATGAACAGATTTAACAATGTCTGGTCTGGTCACATTTAAAATCTCATTACAGCCTTCATGGTTTTGAAAATCAGCCAATGTTGGATTTTGAGCTTGCAGCATCGTGCCCATTGCTCCATCAGCGATTACTACCCTATTTAAAAGAGCGCTGCGCAATGAGTTCATGAGGGTACTTTACCGCAACAAAGTAAGCGTTTCTCTAAATTAAAGCGTTAGACCAAGAAGAGCATCAATTGCTCTTGATACCTCTCCACTTTGATTAACATTTCCTTCTTTTTCAGATTTATCTGCCCAAGAAAGCAACCGATCTAAAGATGAAGGAGTATCTAAATTATTCGCCAAATCCAAAATAATACTTTGTATCAAATCATTACTAGCAGCCACCTCGGTACGAGATAGCGCGGTGCGTACTTTCTCAACATTAAGGGATGCAAAATTAAGTAGTTCGGAACTCCACTGGCGGTCTGATTGATAGTGTCCACTTAGTAAGGCCCAGCGAATAGCCATTGGATCAATACCTTTATTAATTAATTCCGAAACAAAAACTAGATTACCCTTTGATTTACTCATTTTTTCACCATCTAAGCCAATCATTCCAGTATGAACATAGTTACCGGCAAAATTACGACCATATGCTGCACGAACAATTTGTGCACACATATAATGATGTGGAAAAATTAAATCAGACCCTCCGCCTTGTAAATCAATTATCGGATCACTTTCATTTTCAATAAAATGACATGCAATAGCTGTGCACTCAACATGCCAACCGGGTCTTCCAAAACCAAAACTGCTTGACCAGCCAGGTTCACCCTCACGGTTTGATAACCAAATCACTGGATCAAGTGGGTGCTTCTTACCAGCTCGCTGTGGATCACCGCCTCGCTCTGCAAAAATTTCAGAAGCTTGCTCAATACTCATTGGCAAATCAGTTAAAAAATCTGTTACTGAAAAATAATAATCACCGTCCAAGATATACAGGTATCCAGATTCATTCAAGCGCATCATAAACTTTTCTATAAGATCAAAGGAGTCTGTGACCTTAATGAAATGATCTGGCGGAAGTATTCGAAGTGCTGACATGTCAGAGGTAAAAAGATCAATTTGTGAGTCTGCTAACTGTTGCCACTCTTTTCCATCTCGTTTTGCGCGTTCAAGTAGCGGATCATCTATATCGGTAATGTTTTCGACAAAACTTACTGATTTACTAGATTGCACTTGGTAACGATTAATTAAGTCAAAAGCTAGATAGGTTGCGGCATGGCCAAGATGAGTAGCATCATATGGAGTAATCCCACAGACATACATGGAAAAAGTACTTCCACTTTTTAGACCAGTAAGACCTTTACTACTATCAATAATCTTCAAATCTGGAAATTGATACCCCTCAAGAGGGGGAAGATAAAATTTAGGCCAACTATTCATAGTTAATTATCGCTTAAACCGGCGGCCATGGAACTGCAGGCCATTGATTATTTGGTTCCGGAAATTTCGCCGTTGAGGCAAGTGAAACTAATCGTTGCCTTAGTGCAGTGATTTCAAGCACTGTTAAATATTCAGAAAACATCTCTTCAAGCGCCAAATCATTTATTGAATGTAGTAATGCCAATTCATCTGAGTCAAATGGTAATGAGGCAAACTGCCATAAAACTGTTCGCAACTTATCATCGCTATGAAATGAAACTCCGTGATCGCAGCCCTTCAGTACTCCAGAGCTATCAACGAGTAGGTGCCCGTACTTGCGATCTGTATTATTAATTATCGCGTCAAATAATGCTAGCTTTCTTAGTTGCGGATCACTGCTCTGCCCAAACTCAACAATATCAATATTTTCGTCAATATCAATCCATTGCTGAACCATCCCCACGCCAAACGGTCCGTCTCTTAGTGCGGTATATGGAACTAAATTAAGTCCTGCAATATCACTAATTAGATAAGCAGAGTATTCGCGACTAGCAAGATCACCATCCTGAAAATCCCAAAGTGGACGCTCTCCAGCAACTGGCTTATAAATCACCTGTTGTATTGGATCACTATCTTTAATATGCGCAAGTAATGTTGCATTTGAAGCGTCGACTAATCTGCCTTTAATAACTAACTCACCGGTATCTATTAAACGGTTCTTGGTAATCATCTTCTGTATCCATTTGCTCTTGGGCATAGGTGACCTAGCGGATCGATTGGTAAACCACAAAATGGACATGCTGGTCGACCTGCATTAACAATAGACTTTGCACGCTCACAAAAACCCTTTACTTGATCAATTCTAAGTGTGGCTATAATAAGATCTGGACCTGAATCCAAATCATCTAAAATCAAATCTTCGTCTTGCGATATTGCTTGAATGTTAACAAATACTAAATCTTTCTCCCAAGTAATACTTATGACGCCAACCTGAAAATCTTCATCGATTGGAAGTTCCATAGGCAGATCATCAGCAACGGTAGCAGCGCTTAAATCTGCAGCAGTGGCTAATTTGCCACGCCGAAGCTCTCTTATCAACTCTTCGAATCTCTCCGTTAATGCTATTACTTGGGTTTTTTCCAAGGTTACTGAATTCAACCCATCACTTGATTTAACCTGAATGAAGAATTGACGCTCACCAGGTTCACCTATAGCACTTACGATAAATCTAGTTGCTGGTTGATGACGATAAATAATCCTTGGCATTTATCTCTGCCACCATTTCTTTATACTGGAGAGCGAATTACCGCCACCTAGTTGATTGCCTTTAAAGTACTTAATAATATCTTTCGAGATCTTGTGGTTGCTTTGAAGTAGGGTTGCTTTCGTTTTATCAATACTAAAGATCGTAAGCGAAGCGGGCTCTGCTACAAAGCTTTGAAACTTATCGATTGGCATATCAAGCAGGCTGGCTACTGCCATTTTAATTATGTCACCATGAGTAATAATTAGTATTGGACCTTTTTGGTTCTTCAGATCCAAAATTGCTAGATCTACCCTCCGTCTCATCTGTCTAAAACTTTCGCCATCTGGAAATGTGAAGGTTGAGGGTTTGCTCTGTATAGCGCGCCACCTTTTTTCGCGGCTTAGTGCAGCAAGGCGCCTACCCGACCATTTACCATAATCCATTTCAATAAACCGTTCATCTATTTTAAAATCTAGGTCTGGATTTACCTGCATAAATGGTTCGATCGTCTGAATGCAACGCAGTAATGGACTTGAGTAGATTTTGCTAAATTTTATGGATGAGAGATAAGGAACTAATAATCTAGATTGGTGCTGCCCCATTTTAGATAAGGCAACAGAATTGTCTTGGCCAGCCAAAATACCTTTGGTATTTGCCACTGATTGGGCATGGCGCAACATATATACAATCGGCATCTGAGAAGGTTACCGATATTTTTCACCTGTTGTTGCTAGTCTGCCAACCATGGAACGACGAAAATTAGGCGGGGTATCGATATCAAGACTTGGCCTGGGCACAATGACATGGGGCCGTGATACTGATGAAAACGAAGCTGCGCAACAACTACAAGATTTTGTTGAAGCTGGTGGGAATTTAGTAGATACGGCTGCCGTATATGGAGATGGGGATGCCGAACGAGTACTTGGCGGATTTATTGGCACATTAGTCAAACGTGAAGATTTATTTCTAGCTACAAAAGCTGGTATCAATTTCAAAGATGGCGCAAGACAAATTAGTAACTCTAGAAATGAGATGATCTCAGATTTAGATAGATCACTAAGTAGGCTAAATGTTGAATACGTAGATCTTTGGCAAGTTCATACTTGGGATAAAAGTACACCGTTAGAGGAAACCTTATCTGCGCTGGATTATGCAACCTCATCGGGTAAAGCGCGTTATGTCGGAGTTTGTAATTTTAATGGCTGGCAACTTGCAAGATCTGCCACACTTCAGAATCCAATTTTTGGAAAAGCTGCGGTAGCTACTGCGCAAAATGAATACTCGCTACTAAATCGCAAGGTTGAGGAAGAAGTTCTGCCTGCAAGTGGTGCGCTAAACCTTGGCTTTCTTGCCTGGTCCCCACTTGGTCGAGGAGTACTAACTGGTAAATATCGAGGAGGGGTTCCGTCCGATTCAAGAGGGGCATCGCCACACTTTGCTAATTTCGTTGAACCATATTTATCTGAGCGCGCAAAACAAATTGTTGAGGCAGTTTGTATAGCCGCTGATGGACTTGGTTACTCTCCACTTGAAGTGGCACTTTCCTGGGTTAGAGATGCACCCGGTGTTACCAGCGCGCTAATTGGTGCAAGAACTGGCGCTCAGCTACGTGGAATTTTAACCGTTGAACAAATAATTTTGCCAGATCAGGTTCGTCAAGCATTAAATGAAGTTTCTGCTTCTTAAATATTATCAAGAAAATCGTATAAAACTCTCACGCCAAACTTTAATCCATCAATTGGTACGCGCTCATCCACTCCATGAAATAGCGCAAAAAAATCAAGATCATTTGGTAGCTTAAGTGGCGAGAATCCGTAACCTTTAATTCCTAGGTCATGTAGCGCCTTATTATCTGTTCCTCCACTCATTAAGTACGGAACCGGAATTCCGTCACCATCTTCAACATTAATTGCTTTACACATAGCCGCTACTAGAGGTCCAGTAAATTCAACTTCAAGAGCAATATCACGAGTAAGAATTTCTAATTCGATCTCATCCCCTGCTAATTTTTTAATGGTTTGGTGAAGTTCATCCTCATAACCTGGCAAGAATCTGCCATCAATTACAGCACTAGCACTTTGCGGAATTACATTTGCCTTATATCCAGCCTCAAGCATTGTTGGATTGGCGGTGTTTGAAATAGTAGCACCCAGCATTTTTACCGCATCACCTAAATGCTGAAGCAAAGGCTTTACATTTTTTGAATCGTATTTATCACCTGTTAGCTCAGCAATCTTTCTAAAAAGAAGCCCACTCGTTTTTGTTTCCAGCTGCGGCCATTCATAATTACCAATTCGCGAAACAGCATCCGCAACTTTTGTTACAGCATTATCAGAGTTGATAAAAGAACCGTGACCGGCAGTGCCTTTTGCGCTTAATTTAATCCATTGAATACCCTTTTGTGCTGCTTCAATTAAATATAGTCGGTGGCCACCCGTGATGGTTACGGAAAAACCTCCAACCTCAGAAACTGCTTCGCTATATCCAGAAAATAATTCAGGTCGATGCTTTACTAACCACCTAGAGCCATAAGTTCCTGAAGCCTCTTCGTCTGCAAAAAATGCTAATAAAATATTTCTAGGTGGTTTATAGCCAACTCTTTTCCACATTCTCACCGTTGCCAAAATCATGGCATCCATGTCCTTCATGTCTACCGCACCACGGCCCCAAATAAATCCATCTTTAATCTCGCCACCAAATGGATCAATCGACCAATCATCGGCACTAGCTGGAACAACATCTATATGACCGTGCAGTACCAATCCAGGTCGAGTCGTATCGCTACCTTCAATTTTAGCCACCACATTTACTCGATTAAGCGCAGTTTCAATTAATTCGCAATCAATTCCAACTTCGTTTAATTTTTTCGCAATAAATTGAGCAATCGCTTTTTCGTCACCTTTACCCTCGCCATGATTAACGCTAGGTATTCGAATCATCTCTTGACAGAGTAAAATCGTCTCGTTCTCTAGTTCAGTGATTTGCTCCGCACTTAACTTCATAGGGATATTGTGCTACATAAGTTGGATTTCCATTGAATTGAGATTGCGTTAAAATAGAAATATGTCCGGGTGGCGGAATTGGCAGACGCGCTAGCTTGAGGTGTTAGTGCCCGTAAGGGCTTAGGGGTTCAACTCCCCTCCCGGACACCAAAAATGCCAAACACTCAATATGATGCGCAGATGGATAAGCATGTCGGTGGTTTAATTCGAATAATTCCAGATTTTCCTAAGCCTGGAATCATTTTTAAAGATATAACTCCACTGCTTGCAGACAGCAAGGCGCTTGATGACTGCTGTCAGATGATTGCTACTTACGCAACAGATGCTGATTACATCGCTGGAATTGAGGCAAGAGGATTTATTCTGGCTGCTGCAGTTGCGGTAATTAGTGGCAAGGGATTTATTCCGATTCGAAAAAGCGGAAAGCTTCCTGGAAAAGTTATCTCACAAAGTTACGATCTTGAGTATGGGAAAGCCACATTAGAAGTTCATGCTGATTTAATTGCCGCAGGCAAACGGGTCTTGATAGTAGATGATGTGCTAGCAACCGGAGGCACCGCCTTGGCAGCGATAGATTTGATAGAAAAGGCAGGCTTAATACCCTCCGCTATTGCTTTCCTACTTGAAATAGCACCATTAGGTGGAAGATCACGGATTAAAACAGCACGGCCGGGTCTACAAATTCAAACAATATTGGCAGAATAACTACATGGCTGAGCTAATTTATTACTGCGGAACAATGGACAGCGGCAAGTCTACCTTGGCCTTGCAAACTGCTCACAATCATCGATCTCGTGGACGAGAAGGTGTGATCTTTACTAGTAAAGATCGTGCCGGAAAAGGTTTAATCTCTTCTCGCCTTGGATTACAGATCGAAGCCTTAGAGGTAGATCCTGATTTAGATCTACATAAATTAATCGTAGAACGCCTATCTATCGGTGGCAGAATTAGTTTTATTATCTGTGATGAAGCACAATTTTATACACCAGAACACATTGAACAGTTGGCAAAGATCGTAGATGGACTTGGCATAGATGTTTACGCCTTTGGCATTCTCTCAGATTTTAGGACAAAGCTTTTTCCAGGAAGTGCAAGACTGGTGGAGTTAGCTGATCGGGTTCAAACACTACAAGTTGAGGCCTTATGCTGGTGTGGTGAACGGGCTACTCACAATGCAAGAACTATTGATGGAAAAATGGTAACTGAGGGTGAGCAGGTGGTTGTAGGAGATGTAAGTAGAACTTCGAAGGTGGCGTATGAGGTGCTTTGTAGGCGCCACCATATGCGAAATGTAACGGCAAAAGTATCTAACCCGGCAGATGAACAATCACTGCCATTCAATAACTAGCGAAAGGCACAAATGAAAACTCAAGGGTATGCAGTTAAGTCAGCAAAAGCGCCACTAGAAAAATTTGAATTTGATCGCCGAGCTTTGCGCCCTCGAGATGTTGCACTAGACATTTATTATGCCGGAATTTGCCACTCAGATATCCATCAGGCACGTGAAGAATGGGGCCCAGCAATATTCCCAATGGTTCCTGGCCATGAAATAGTTGGAAAAGTTACTGAAGTAGGATCTCAAGTTAGCAAGTTTAAGGTCGGAGAATTAATCGGCGTTGGCGTGTTTATTGATTCATGCAGAAAGTGTGCAAGTTGCAACGCTGGACTTGAGCAGTACTGCGTGGAAGGAATGACTGGGACGTATAACACTCTCGAGCGCGATGGAAAGACAGTTGCTTATGGTGGCTATTCAAATAAATTTGTGATTGATGAAGATTATGCAGTGCATATTCCAGCGAATTTAGATCTAGCTGGTGTTGCACCCCTTATGTGTGCCGGTATAACACTTTATTCACCTTTGAAAAACTGGAAAGCTGGACCTGGTAAAAAAGTTGGAGTTATGGGCTTGGGTGGATTGGGCCACATGGGAGTCAAGTTTGCTCACGCACTCGGTGCTGAAACAACTGTTTTCTCTCACTCTCCGGAAAAAGAAGCAGACGCTAAAGCAATGGGTGCTGACCACTTTATAGTGACGAAGAATGTGAAAGATTTAGAAAAAATGAAACAGTCATTTGATCTAATACTCAATACAGTTTCGGCAGATCTTGATTTAGAACCGTATCTACAGTTACTAAAGCTAGATGGAACCTTGGTTGTTATAGGACTACCCGGAAAACCATATGCAGTAAATGCTGGAACATTATTAGGTCAGCGTCGATCACTAGCAGGATCGATGATTGGCGGTATGGCAGAGCTTCAGCAGATGCTTAATTTCTGCGGTGAACATAATATTGTTAGTGATGTTGAGGTTGTTAAATCTGACTACATCAACAAGGCCTACGACCGCACTGTTGCCAGCGATGTTAAGTACAGATTCGTGATTGACGCCTCTACTTTTTAAACAAATTGATGGGCAACAAGTGCCAGTACTGGAGCTAATGCAAGTGCTGGCAATAGGTTGCCTACAGCAATCTGTTTTAGCTTAAGCAACCTAAGTGCTATTCCTACCAACAAAATTCCCCCAACTGCGGTCATAGCTAGCACTTGATAATTAGCTAAAATCGCACCAAGAAATAATCCAATTGCAGTCCAAGCAAATTGATAAATACCAACTGGGATGCTAGATAGAGCAACTCCCCATCCTAATGATGCAGCAAATGCTAAAGATGTGAAGCCATCAAGAGTACTTTTTAGTATTAATTGATCAATACCGGTACCCATTCCATCTGAGATACTTCCCAGAATTGCAAGTGGACCAATTGCAAAAATTAGTGAAGCTGATACAAAACCTTCAACAAAGTTTGACCCACCGTCTTTACTAAATCTAACTTTAAGCTTAGTACCAAAATTTTCGAGGCGATCTTCGATACCAATTGCCGATCCAATTAGCGCTCCAGCTAGTAATGAGAAAACTACAATCAATATAACCCATCCACGTGGTAGTGCCTGCTGTAATTGAGGATCCCAGTACGCAGAGAGTGCATCAGCAGCAGAGATTATTGTTACACAACCCAAAACGTCGGTAATTAAGTTTCGAAGTTTTTCACTGATTTTTGCGCCGATAAACACACCCAGTGTTCCACCGATCACAATAGTTAAAATATTTAATACTGTTCCAATACCTGGAAACATTTAAGCAAACCTAACTAATGAAGCTATACCAATAAATAAACAATAAATTGCAAATGGATAGAGTGTTCGAGTTTTGAACCAACGCACTAAGAAGGTAACGCTAAAGTAAGTAGCAATGAAAGACACGATTGAACCCAGCAAAATCTGACCTAACAATTGCTTTGCATCGGTTGTAAAAAGTTCTGGCAGTTTGACTATTGCAGCTCCGACGATAACAGGAAGTGAGAGCAGAAACGCAAAATCCGAAGCAACTGAATGACTAAGTTTGCGCAGCAAACCAGCGCTCATGGTTATGCCGAATCTACTAATGCCGGCGAAAAGGGCAAGGCTTTGTCCAAAGCCAATTGCAACTGCAGTTCTAGCATTCACTCGATGATCAATTTCGGCATCGGAATCATGGAATTCATGGCCGATGTCTCTGCGAGATAATCTCTCTGCACCAATTAGTAGTAGGCCATTTATAGTTAAAAAAGCTGCTGAATAAACTGGTTTGCCAAAAATACTTTGAAAGTAATCGCCGAAAATTATACCTAAGGCTCCAACCGGAATAGTTGCGATAACTATGTATCCAAGAACTCGAAATGGCGTAGTTTGATAGTTCCGAGTCGTAATTGCTGCAAAAGTACCTTTAATTAAACCAAACCAACGCCTACGAAAAATTATAAACAGAGCAATAGAACTAGCCAAATGCATCGCAATAGTTATTAGAAGATAAGCCTTGTTCTCTTCGCTTATGAATTGAGCAAATGATCCCCCAATCCAAGCAGGGACTAAAATTGCATGTCCTAAACTGGAGATCGGAAATAATTCAGTTATACCCTGAATGAAACCAATAATAACTGCTTGAGCGTACGTAAAATCCAAAATTAACCAATCTTTTAAATGAAGTTTGGTAGAGTTTAGCAGTGAGCGAGAGTGGGAATAGCGCAAAACCTCTTAATAAACTCATGAAAATGTTGCGGCCATCACGCACAATACCGATAACACCGTGGCGAGCTGAGTCAACATGGTCACTGGGCACAGGAAAACATCACATACAAAGACTCGCAATTCTTATTTTTGGTTTAACTATTTTTGGCATTGGTGAAGCATTTCTAGTTGTTACTGGATTAGGAAATTCTCCGTGGGTGGTTTTATCTGAAGGTATCTCACTTAACACTCCGTTTAATATTGGTGAATCAACCTTTTTAGTTTCATTAGCGGTTCTTGCCTTATGGATACCGCTGAGGCAAAGGCCAGGTTTTGGAACGCTGGCTAACATAGTAGTTATTGCTGCAGCGATCGAAATTGGCTTAGCCCTTATTCCAGAGGTAAATAACTTATATTTAAAGTTTTTTTATATCTTTTTTGGTATTGGTTTAGTTGGTATTGGTTCAGCTCTATATATAACCTGCGGACTGGGAACTGGACCCCGCGATGGCTTAATGACTGGGCTCCACTTCAAGACTGGGGTGCGAGTCGGCAGGGTGAGATTAGGAATTGAAGTGGTTGCATTGAGTATTGGCGCCCTACTAGGTGGCTCATTAGGTGTAGGAACAGCACTTTTCGCACTTCTTATAGGCCAATCAGTTGCAATATCGCTAGGTGTCGTAGAGCGCCTTACCGCCAAGTAGCCAATAGATTTATCTCATCCCCCTCGGCTTGTTAGACCGAATCTGACAACATGTCGAAAACACCATGTCTAAAAAACAGAAAGGTACATCCATGCTTGATAGCTTCTTTAAAATCAGTCAGCGTGGCTCAACTGTAGCTCGTGAAGTTCGTGGCGGAGTCGTCACATTTTTCACAATGGCATACATCGTTGCGCTGAATCCATTAATCATCGGTCTTGCTAAAGATGCCGATGGAAAATTCATTGGCGGAGGAGACGCACCTAATCTCGCATTAGTTGCAGCTGCTACCGCATTAATTGCAGGCGTAATGACCATTCTTATGGGCGTTGTCGCTAACTTTCCATTAGCTCTTGCTACCGGCCTAGGTCTGAACACCTTCGTTGCCGTTGGTATTGCCTCAAAGATGACCTGGGCAGATGCCATGGGTCTAATTGTTCTTGAAGGCATAATTATTTTTATTTTGGTACTTACTGGATTCCGCACAGCGGTATTCAAAGCGGTACCAAGTCAATTAAAGATCGCTATCTCAGTTGGTATCGGCCTTTTCATCGCGTTAATTGGATTAGTTGATGCTGGCTTTGTTCGCAGAACAGGTTCAGGTCCAGTACCAGTAACGCTTGGCGACAATGGAAACCTTGTTGGTTGGCCAGTACTGGTCTTCGCATTTGGTCTATTTTTAATGATTGGCCTTAGCGTAAAGAAGATCAAGGGTGCGCTTCTGATTGGAATAGTTGTTACAACTGGTGTTGCAATAGCTGTTGAATCAGCATTTAAAATCGGTCCAAACTTTAATGGTGCAACAGGTGCTGTAAATCCAAAAGGTTGGGGCTTAAATGTTCCTGCCCTGCCAGATGCAATTGCTGCTACGCCTAAGTTTGATCTTCTAGGTAAGTTTAACCTTCTCGGTGGGTTTGATCGTATCTCTGTAGTTGCAGCAGTCCTTCTAGTATTTACACTTCTACTAGCTGACTTCTTTGACACAATGGGAACAATGACTGCAATCGGTAGCCAAGCTGGCTTAGTTGATCGTGATGGCAATGTTGAAGGTGCCGAGCGCATTCTTCTAGTTGACTCAATCGCGGCTGCAGCTGGTGGAGCTGGTTCAGTTTCATCAAATACTTCATACATCGAATCAGCATCAGGAGTTGGAGAGGGTGCACGTACAGGTCTAGCTTCAGTTGTAACTGGAGTTCTATTCCTGCTTACAACCTTCTTAGCACCACTTGTTGCAGTTATTCCTTATGAGGCTGCTACCCCAGCTCTTGTAATTGTTGGTTTCTTAATGATGAGTCAAATTAAGGGTATTGATTGGGATGACCTTGGAATTGCAATTCCAGCATTCTTAACAATTATCTTGATGCCTTTTACTTACAACATTTCCGTAGGTATTGGAGCAGGATTTGTTTCATTTGTAGTAATTCGCTTATTCCAAGGACGCTCAAAGGATATCCATCCTTTGATGTATCTAGTCTCTGGATTATTCATGATTTACTTCTTGCAATCTCCAATTAATATCTGGACTGCATAATATAAATCTAATAAAGGGGCGGACCATCTGGTTCGCCCCTTTACCATTTAATTTTTGTTAAACCTTTTTGTGCCAATCGGTTATTAACCTTGCTGAAAGGCTTAGAACCGAAAAAACCGCGGTAGGCTGAAAGTGGACTTGGGTGAGCTGATACAACCTGATCTTCACGGCTAAATAATTTACTTACCTTTGCAGCCTCATTTCCCCATAGCAACCCAACGGCCCCATTATCGGCTGCGATCTTAATTATTTGCTCAGTAAAATTCTGCCAGCCAATATCAGAGTGTGAATCAGAGATTTTTGGAGCGCTTGTGAGTGATCTATTAATTAGCATGACCCCTTGACTTGCCCAATCACTTAAGTCTCCATTGACTCTTTTAATGCCCAGATCTGACTCTAATTCAATGAAAATATTTCTCAGTGATGCTGGTAATGTTTTGACGTTGCTAGTAACTGAAAATGCTAAGCCCATTGCATAATCAGGATTTGGGTACGGATCTTGTCCAATTATTAACACCCTTACCTCATCTGGGTTTATATCTAGACATTTAAATACTGCTTCTTTTTTGGGGATAAAATCTGAGGTTAATTTGTCTGATATTGATTTTAGTAGTTCAAGGTTTAAAAGATTTTGCCATGTCTTCGGTAGGTAGGGCAATAAATCAACGGGCACGAGCGAAGAACCGACCATTCTCTGACTGAACAGAAATAGCAAGCCCATATGCAGTTGATAAATTATCATCGGTAACTACCGCAGAAATTTCACCTTGCGAAACAACCAACCCATCTCGAAGCAACAACGCATGAGTAGTACCGGCCGGTATCTCTTCAATATGGTGTGTAACAATTACCGTAGCCGGAGCTAGTGGATCTTTTGCGAACAACTCAATTCTCTTAAGTAGATCTTCACGTCCTCCCAGATCCAGTGAAGAAGCCGGCTCGTCCAGTAATAGGAGCTCTGGATCTGCCATTAGGGCACGGGCAATCTGCACTCGTTTTTTCTCTCCTTCACTTAACGAACCAAAAACTCTTTCGCCTAATTCCCTAACTCCCAACGCTGTGAGTAAAGCCATCGCACGTGACTCATCCCAAAGGTCATATTTTTCTTGCCATCTTCCTAACATTGCATAAGCAGCAGTTAAAACTACATCCATAACTAATTCGTCAGATGGCAATTGATCCACTAACGCTGATGAGGTTAATCCAATTCTGGTACGTAATTCAAAAACATCAACCTTACCGAGCTGCTCCCCTAAAATATTTATGGTCCCGGTGGTTGGATGGATAAGTGAGGAACATATCTGCAATAAAGTTGTCTTGCCAGCCCCATTCGGCCCCAAAATTACCCAACGCTGGCCTTCAAGGACTTGCCAATCAAGTGGGCCAAGAATTACCCGATCATCTCTACGCACGCGTATATCCGATAACTCCAATATGGCGCTCATAAGGATGAAAGATACCCCGAGTGGCAGGTGAATATGGTTAATCTGAGCCAATGCCGAATGAAAATAAACCCACCTTTACTGGCCTTATTCTAGTTTCAGGCGAAGATCGACCAGGAATTACACAGAGACTGATGTCAGTTCTTGCAGAGTTTTCAGTTTCAATCCTAGATATTGAACAATTAGTTATACGCGAAAGGCTAATTTTAACTGTCTTAATTAGCCTAAACGAATCACATACAGATGCAATTGCAAATGATCTACAAGCGCTTGAGGTTGAGCTTGGACTTGACATTGCAATTGACTTTGCAGATCACCAACAGACAAACTCAACTGCATCTAATCTGCATGTGGTAATTATTGCTGATCACCTACGACCATTAGCCGTTTCTGTAGTTGCATCTGAGATTGCTAAGATCGGTGCAAATATTACTGCGATACGGCGAACTGCTACTCAGCCTGTTATGGCTATTGAGATCGATCTTACCGCTCCTGGCAGAACAATTAAAGAAGTTCAGAGGTTGTTAGCAGCGGTTGCTATAGCAAATAAAATTGATCTTGCTGTAGAGCAAGGTGGTGGTATACGAAATGCTAAACGTGTAGTTATGTTAGATATGGACTCAACACTAATCCAGCAAGAGGTAATTGATCTCCTTGCAAAGCATGCAAATGTTCAAGAGCAGGTCTCTTCGATAACTGATAAAGCTATGAAAGGTGAGATGGATTTTGCTCAGTCACTACGTGAAAGAGTTGCTCTACTTTCTGGACTAAGTGAATCAGTTTTGGAAAAAGTGAGAAATGAAATTCAATTAACTACAGGAGCTGAAAAGTTAATACAAACCTTGCATGCAAAGGGACATAAGGTCGGTGTAGTGTCGGGAGGTTTTCTAGATGTGATTGAGCCAATTTTGCTTGACCTAAAAATTGATTTCTACCGTGCGAATAAGCTGCAAATTATTGATGGCAAACTCACTGGAAGAGTTGAAGGTGAGATTATTGATAGAGCAGCAAAATTAAATTCACTAGTGGAGTTTGCCAAAATTGAAGCGGTACAAATTGCTCAAACGGTTGCCGTAGGTGATGGTGCTAATGATCTAGATATGATTGAGGCGGCTGGCCTTGGTATCGCATTTAATGCAAAACCTAAAGTGGCAGCTGCGGCCGCAACAACTATAAATAGCTCAGACCTTTCTGCGG